>UQOG01000112.1 GCA_900542615.1 uncultured Eubacteriales bacterium
GGTTGGTTTGGCGGCTGAGGGGCCGAAGGCCCCCCAGCCGCCAAACGCCGCCGCCCCCCCGCCGGCCAGGCGCCGAACCTGCCATTCTACCGCCAACAAAAAAATATTGCCGGGGAAATTTCCCCGGCAATATCCGCCTATGGGCTATTGTTCAAACTGGAATGCGTCGCTGTTCCGCTCCATGAACAGGCTGAATACCGCGTCCAGAACGGCTTCATCCTCCACCCCCTGGAGCACATCCTCCTCCGCGTCGTCAGCGGAGGGCAGCAGCTCCAAGATCACCGCCTCCGGGGAATCGGAATCGTCATCCACCGGCAGCAGCACCGCGTATTCGCACCCTTCATAGGGCACCACGTCCAGCACCTCAAAGTCCACCTCGTTGCCCTCTTCATCCGTGAGGGTCAAAACGTTTTCGTAGGCTTCTTCCATAACGATTAGGCTTTGCCGTTGCAGCCCAGCACGTTGACGATCTTATGGGTCACCATATCCTTGATGGCCTGGCGGGCAGGCTTTAGGTACTGCCGGGGGTCGAAATGATCGGGATGCTCGGCGAAGTACTTGCGGATGGTGCCGGTCATGGCCAGGCGCAGGTCGCTGTCGATGTTGATCTTGCATACGGCCATGGAAGCGGCCTTGCGGAGCATGTCCTCGGGCACGCCGATGGCATCGGGCATCTTGCCGCCGTAGGTATTGATCATCTCCACGAATTCGGGAATAACGCTGGAGGCGCCGTGGAGCACGATGGGGAACCCGGGCAGGCGCTTTTCCACCTCTTCCAGGATATCGAAGCGGAGCTGGGGCTTGGTGCCGGGCTTGAATTTATAAGCGCCGTGGCTGGTGCCGATGGCGATGGCCAGGGAGTCCACGCCGGTGCGGGAGACGAAATCCTGCACCTGGTCCGGATCGGTATAGCTGCCCTCGCCGGCGGCTACCTTCACATCGTCCTCTACGCCTTCCAGGCGGCCCAACTCGCCTTCTACCACCACGCCATGGTCATGGGCGTATTCCACGACCTTCTTGGTCAGGGCCACGTTATCCTCATAGGCATGGTGGCTGCCGTCGATCATCACGGATGTAAACCCGCCGTCGATGCAGCTCTTGCACAGCTCAAAGGTATCGCCATGATCCAGATGCAGGCAGATGGGCAGGTCGGTCTCGATGATGGCCGCCTCCACCAGCTTGAGCAGGTAGGTATGGTTGGCGTATTTCCGGGCTCCACTGGAAACCTGGAGGATCAGGGGGGCGTTTTGCTCCTTGGCGGCCTCGGTAATGCCCTGGATGATCTCCATGTTGTTCACGTTGAAGGCGCCAATGGCATAGCCGCCTTCATAAGCCTTTTTGAACATTTCGGTGCTGGTTACAAATGGCATGGTTTATATCTCCTTTGCAGCCGCCATATAGCGGCAAAATTAGTCTGTATTTATTATACCCCGTCTTCGGCGTATTTGGATATAAGAATTGTAGATACTATGGGAAAGGGGTATAATGTGTACGTGGGTATTTTCCCCAAATTTGCGAGGGAATGGCAATATGTCCCTTGCAGGCTTCTCTCCCGGGGCCCGGGCGCACCACCGGATATAGAAGGAGGCGTATCCCTATGAAAAAGACCCTATCCCTGATCATCCCTGCCTTTAACGAGGAGGCGGTGCTGGCGGAATCCTTTGCCCAGATGGACGCCGCCATGGCCGCGCTGCCCTATGATTACGAGATCATCTATGTGGACGACGGCAGCCGGGACGGCACCTGGCCCGCCCTTTACGCCCTGGCCCAGAGCCATCCCCAGGTGCGGGCCATGCGGCTCTCCCGCAACTTCGGCCACCAGCTGGCGGTCACCGCCGGCATGGACGCGGCCCGGGGGGACGCCCTCATTATCATCGATATCGATCTGCAGGACCCGCCTGCGGTCATCGGGGAACTGGTGGCCGCCTGGGAGCAGGGGGCGGATATCGCCTATGGGCAGCGGATCCGCCGGGAAGGGGAGACCATCTTCAAGCGGTTTACCGCCTGGTGCTATTACCGGCTGCTCCACAGCATGAGCGCCTGTCCCATCCCCCTGGATACCGGGGATTTCCGTTTGCTCGACCGGATGGTTGCGGACGACTTTTTGCGGATGCGGGAGCACGACCGGTTCCTTCGGGGCATGAGCGCCTGGATGGGCTACCATGCCGTACCCGTCCCCTATGTGCGCCATGAGCGCAAGGCGGGCAGCTCCAAGTATTCCTTCAAAAAGATGCTCAAGCTGGCCATGGCGGGTATCCTGGGCTTTTCCGGGCGGCCTTTGACCATGATCGGCTATCTGGGCTTGCTGGTGGGCGCAGCGGCCGTATTGGGCCTGATCGCCGCCGGCATCTGGGGGGGCGCCGCCTGGTTGAAGGCCGTGTGCATCCTGGCTATCCTGCAGGCCGCCGTCATGGTGGCCCAGGGCATCCAGGGGGCCTACCTGAACCGGATCTACGATGAGGTGCGGGGCCGCCCGCTTTACATCGTTCGGGAGGATACCCGTCAGGAACCCTAGGGATCCTATTTCCCATCATACCGTAAGGAGGATATTCTATTACCATGACCGACCCTCGTATTCAACAGCTGGCCCATAACCTAATCACCTTTTCCTGCCACATCCAGCCGGGAGAAAAGGTGCTCATCGAAGGCATTGGCGAAGTGGAGGAATTGGTGCGCGCCCTGGTGCGGGAAGCGTATGCCGCCGGCGGCGTGCCCTTTGTGTGGCTCAACCGGCCGGATGTGACCCGGGAGCTTACCCTGGGCGCCACGGAAGAACAGCTCAAGCTTCGCGCCCAGATCGACGGCGCCCTCATGGAGCAGATGCAGGCCTATATCGGCGTGCGGGGCGGGGCAAACAGCAGCGAAATGGCGGACGTGCCTCCGGAAAAGCTGGCCATGGCAGCCCGCTTCTACAACGAACCCGTCCATAGCAAGATCCGGGTGCCAAAGACCAAGTGGGTGGTGCTCCGCTATCCCACCCCCGGCATGGCCCAGCAGGCCAATATGAGCACCGCTGCCTTTGAGGACTATTATTTCCGGGTATGCAACCTGGATTATTCCAAGATGGACAAGGCCATGGACGCCTTGAAGGCGCTCATGGAGCGCACGGATCAGGTCCATATCGTCGGCCCGGGCACGGATCTGCGCTTCTCCATCAAGGGGATCCCCGCCATCAAGTGCGCGGGGCATATGAACATCCCCGATGGGGAGATCTACACCGCGCCGGTGCAGGGCAGCATTGAGGGAACCATCCGGTACAACACCCCTTCCGTGTTGGAGGGCTTCACCTATGAAAACATCGCCCTTACCTTCCGGGAAGGCAAAATTGTGGAGGCCACCTGCAACGACACCCAGCGGATCAACCAGGTGTTCGACCGGGATGCCGGGGCCCGGTATGTGGGGGAATTTGCCATTGGGGTGAACCCGTACATCACCTTCCCCATGAAGGATACCCTTTTTGACGAGAAGATCGCCGGCAGCTTCCACTTCACCCCCGGCTCCTGCTACGACGAATGCAGCAACGGCAACAAATCCTCCATCCACTGGGATCTTGTCTGCATCCAGACCCCGGAAATGGGCGGTGGTGAAATGTATTTCGACGGGGTGCTGGTCCGCAAGGACGGCCGCTTCGTGCTGCCCAGCCTCAGTGCCCTCAACCCGGAGAACCTGGTATAATGGAGGCAGGCAACGACGTATTCGCCCGGATCGACGGGCTGCTGAAAAGCAGGGGCCGGGTGGTGATCGCCATCGACGGCCAAAGCGGCGCCGGCAAAACCACCCTGGCGGGCCTGCTGGCGGATCGGTATGGGGCGCGGGTGCTCCATGGGGATGACTATTTCCCCCGTCCCGGCCATCGCCACGACCCCGGCCAATTGGCCGGGGTCAACCTGGACGTGGCCCGCTTTCTTCAGGAAATCATCCGGCCCCTGGAGGAGGACCGGGATATTTATACCCGCCCCTTCGACTGCAAAACCGACCGGCTCCTGCCCCCCCGGCATCTTCCCTTTACGCCGGTGTCCATCCTGGAGGGCAGCTATTGCCTGCACCCCAGCTTTGGGCCCTATTATGACCTGGCCGTCTTTTTGCAGGTAGACCCCGCCGTTCAGCGGGCCAGGCTTCAGGCCCGCTATGACGCCCCCAGGCTCCAGCGGGCTACCGAGGAATGGATTCCCATGGAGAACGCCTACTTTTCCAGCCTGAATATTCCGGAAAAGTGCGACTTTATCCTTACCATGGCATAATCTGTGGTTATGGGAAACGGGAATTGCAACAGAATATGAAATTTTCAACTAAACGTATTGCATCTTGGCCAAAAATGCAATATTATATCCATTGGTTAAGGATGTGTCAATGGGCTGTTATGGCCTAAAATATATTCAGTTTTCAAGAAAAGTTAGAAACGGAGGATCATGTAACATGGCAGTTAAAGTAGGTATCAACGGTTTTGGTCGTATCGGTCGTTTGGCTTTTCGGGCCAGCGTCAACAACCCCAACATCGAGGTCGTAGGCATCAACGATCCTTTTATCGATCCCGACTATATGGTATACATGCTCAAGTATGATACCGTACATGGCCGCTTTGAAGGCACTGCGGAGGCCAAGGACGGCAAGCTGGTGGTCAATGGCAAGCCCATCACCATCTATGCCCAGATGAACGCCTGCGATATCCCCTGGAGCGAGTGCGGCGCCGAGTATATCATCGAGTCCACCGGCATCAATACCACCGTGGAAAAGGCCAGCGCCCATTTCAAGGGCGGCGCCAAGAAGGTGGTCATCTCCGCTCCCAGCTCCGACGCCCCCATGTTCGTGATGGGCGTCAACCAGGACAAGTACACCAAGGATATGACCGTGGTGTCCAACGCTTCCTGCACCACCAACTGCCTTGCGCCCCTTGCCAAGGTCATCCATGACAACTTCGGCATCGTCGAGGGCCTCATGACCACCGTACACGCCACCACCGCCACCCAGAAGACCGTGGACGGCCCCTCCAAGAAGGATTGGCGCGGCGGCCGCGGCGCGGCGTTCAACATCATCCCCAGCTCCACCGGCGCTGCCAAGGCTGTGGGCAAGGTCATCCCCGAGCTCAACGGCAAGCTCACCGGCATGGCGTTCCGGGTACCCACTGCGGACGTTTCCGTTGTGGACCTGACCTGCCGGCTGGAGAAGCCCGCCACCTATGCGGAGATCAAGGCCGCCATGAAGGCCGCCAGCGAGAGCGAGCAGTTCAAGGGCATCATCGAGTACACCGAGGATAAGGTGGTCTCCTCCGACTTCATCACCGATCCTCACACCTCCATCTTCGACGCCGACGCCGGCATCAGCCTCAACGATCATTTCGTCAAGCTGGTCGCCTGGTATGACAACGAGTGGGGTTATTCCAACAAGATCCTGGATCTGGTCAGCCATATGGCCAAGGTGGACGCGGAGTAAGCTTCCTCCTTCCATCCAGCAAAACAGGGCGGAGCCGATCGGCTCCGCCCTCAGGCTGTCGAAAAAGTGGCTTGCGCCACTTTTTCGAGGTTTTCATAGCTCCCTTGCGCCTACGGCGCGGCCAGGGAGCTATGCAGGGAAACCCTTGCTACGCAAGGCTTTTTGCGGATTTGCCGTACATGCCGCCAAATCCGATTAAAGCCTAAAAGGGCCGCGATCTTCCATTCGCCAGAGGTTTTTCGACAAGCTGAGGGCGGAGCCGATCGGCTCCGCCCTGTTATTTTTGCAGCCTTGCCCGCCGGGCCCCAGGGCGAATGCGGCCCTACAGCTCCTGCCCTGCCTTTTCCATGGCCCGGCAGCGGGTCCACAGCAGGGCCAGCTGCGCCGTACCCAGGGCCAGCTGCAGGAGGAACGTGGGCAATATGTCTTTCCCTTGGAATATGAGCAGCACGCCCTCTAGATGCGAGCGGGAAAATAGGAGCCTCGACCCCAGGGCGCCGAACAGGACAAAGGCCAGATAAAACCCCTGAAGCAGAACGGGCAGGCCCGCCGCCCGGGCATCCCGTTGGCTCCAGTAGAGCAGGCAAGCCCCCAAGACATGGGAAAGGCTGGCCGCCAGGCCATACCCCTCGCCAATGGAGCTATATAGGCTGATCCGCGTTGCATAGCAATCCACCAGGAACAGCAGGAAGTAAAGCAGATATAGGATGCCAACGTGTTTTTGCTTCATAGCGGTCTCCTTTCAGTGGGTCCGGATAAGGGCATTGGGGGCCGGTAAGCGAGGCTGGCAATCCGCTCCTTTCTTTCTATAAATTTCATTTTCCCTTCATATATGATAGCATGATTTTCATCTACATATATGAATAAATTGTAAACAACAACGGGGCGCGGCCTAGGCCGCGCCCCACAGCCTGTCGAAAAACCCCCGGGGGGTCGGGGGCCGCAATGCAGTTCGCAAAGGTCGCGC
>UQOG01000113.1 GCA_900542615.1 uncultured Eubacteriales bacterium
GGGAGCTATGAAAACCTCGAAAAAGTGGCGCAAGCCACTTTTTCGACAGCCTGAGCAGGGGCCGAAGGCCCCTGCTTTGTGGGCGCTGGGCGCCCCCGCCGCCCCCCGTGGGACGCAGGATAGCGCATAGCCTAGATTGCGATCAGAAAACGTCCAGGATGAGCTTGACCAGCATCAGCAGGATCATGATGGCCATGATGGGCCGAATGAACCGGGCGCCGTTTTTGATGGCCAGCCGGCTGCCCAGGAGATTGCCTGCAATGGCGCACACGGCCATGGGGAGGCCGGCGGCGAACCACACCTTGCCGCCCAGGATGTAGGTGACCAAAGCGCCGGTATTGCTGGCCAGGTTTACCACCTTGGCGTTGCCGCTGGCCTGGACCAGGTCGGCGCCCAGCACGGTGCAAAAAAGGATGATATAGAACGTGCCGGCCCCGGGGCCGAAGAACCCGTCATAGGCGCCCACCCCCAGGCCGATCAGGCAGGCGTAGAGGGCCTGCCGAAACCGGGAGAGGGAGCGTTGCCTGGGGGTCTGGCCGAAGCCCTTGTTCAAGGAGAGAAAGAGGGCGGCGGCGGGCAGGAGCACCATGAGGCAATAGCTCAGGTATTTTTCGCTCAGGTGCATGGCCAGCAGGGCGCCCAGTGGCGCGCCGGCCAGGGCGCCGGCGGCGGCGAACAGGGCGGTATACCAGCATATGTTGCCGCTGCGGCCATACTGGATCACGCTGGTGAGGGTGCCCAGGCTCATGGCCAGCTTATTGGTGCCATAGGCGGTATGGATGGGGATGCCGGCCAGCAGGGCGGAGGGCACGCTGATGGTGCCGCCGCCCCCGGCGATGGAATCGGCAAAGCCGGCCAGAAACAGCAGGGGGCAGACGATGGGCAAAACATGGGCCAAGGCGGGCATGGGCGGGACCTCCGGGGAAGACTAGGCTTTTGCGCGTCCTTTGGGATGAAATCCGTAGATCACCCAATATATGGGCAGGCACAGGGCGAGGCCGGCCAGGGTATCCAGGATGGAGTGCTGCTTGATGAACACCGTAGAAGCGCAGATCAGGAGGGCGATCACCACGTACGCCTTGCGGAGCCAGGGCTTAAAGCGGGGAGAATCATAGGCGGCGAACACCGCGGCAAACGAGCCCAGGGCATGGATGCTGGGCAATACGTTGGTATTGGTATCCGCGGCGTAAATGGCGGCGATCATACGGGTAAAGACGGTGTCCTCGTCAAAGGAGGAGGGGCGCAGGTCCTGCCCATTGGGGAAGATCAGGAAAAAGACCAGGCTAAAGGTGAAGCCCAGGGCAATGAACTGCATATAGCGTCGGAAGCAGGCCCCATCTCGAACGCCCAGATACACGCCCGTGCAGACCATAAAGGGGAACCAGGCATAGTAGGCCAGCACAAAGGGCGGGCAAAAGGGGATGGCATCGTCCACCAGGGGCCAATAGGAGGCCCAGTAATCCGACTGGGGTGTAATATAGCTTTCGATCCAAAAGAAAGCCGCCAAGTATATGGGCAGGTAAAGGGCCCAGAGCCAATGGCGGTTTTCAGGTGCGCGCAGGTCAAATTTCATAGTACACATGCGGCCCTTTCTATTTTTGTTTAATGATCAGCTGCATGGCCTGGTGAAGGTTTTCCACCAGGATGCTGGCGCTGCCCGCCGCGTATTCCCCATCCAGGGTCCAGGGCATATTGGGGTTGGCGTCGATCCAGACCTTATCCGCCACGAAGAAGTGGATCATTTCCGGATCATATTGCTGGGTCTGCAAGGAAACCACAATGCGGTTGAGGGCGTTCAGGGTGAGGGGCGCCTTGATAAGGGTGATTTCAAAAAGGCCATCGTCCAGGGAAACCAGCTGTTTATCCAGGGTAAGCACCCCGCCGATGCTGGTGGCGTTGCTGATGGCGCCAAAGATATAATCCCCCTCAAAGCTGGCATTTTGGGAGCGCAGGGCCAGATGCACAGGCCGGATATTGGGCAGATCCTTCATGCCCTCCAGCACATAGGCCAAATGCCCCAGCATGTTTTTGGAGCTTTGGGGGGTGCTGTAGCTGGCTTCGGTAAAGGCGCCAAAGCTGGCCACATAGGAGAATTTCCGGCCGTTGAAGCTGCCCACGTCCAGCCGTTTGGGCGTTCCTTCGATTATATCCTTAGCAGCCGTTAGCACATCTTTGGATAATCCCAGGGACGCGGCAAAATCATTGGTGCTGCCGGCAGGGATGTAGCCCATGGGTATATCCACTCCGCTGTCCAGCAGACCGCTCAGGGCTTCGTTCATGGTGCCGTCGCCGCCGATACAGACCACAAGATCAAAGGAAGGGGCGTTTTCTTGGGCGATACGGGTAGCATGGCCCTGGCTGGCAGTACAATATACGGTACAAATATAGCCGTTGCGGTTGAACAAGGCGATAATATCCGCCAAAAACCGGTTGGCCTTCCGCATACCGGCAGCCGGATTGAGGATGAGCAGCAAACGCTTCTGCAAGGCTCCCAAACCTCCTGTAGAAGATGTCCGTTTTTCCAAACGGGCGTAGCAAAGCTAGCTATATTCTACAGGACAAACAGAATCCCATCAATAGCAGGATGCAATGGCATTGTGAACATTTTGTTTCATCCCTGGGCGAGCTCGTCGATGCGCCGGTTGATCCGGCACAGCTCCTGCATAATGGGGTCGGGGATGTGGGTATGATCCAAATCGTCCACCCGGCGGCCCGCCACCCGCACCACCCGGGCAGGCACGCCCACGGCGGTGGCGTCCGGGGGTACGGGGGCGAGCACCACCGCATTGGCGGCGATTCGGGCGCCCTGGCCCACGGTAAAGCTGCCCAACACCTTGGCTCCGGCACCTACGGTCACGTGGTTTTCCAGGGTGGGATGGCGTTTGCCAACGTCTTTGCCGCTGCCCCCCAGGGTGACTCCCTGGTACAGCAGGATGTCGTCCCCCAGGATGGCGGTTTCCCCAATGACCAGGCCGGTGCCATGGTCGATCACCAGCCGCCGGCCGATTTGGGCGCCGGGGTGGATGTCGATGCCGGTGCGGCGTTTGGCGCCCTCGGAGATCCAGCGGGCCAGGAAGCGCCGGTTCCGCTGATACAACCAATGGGCGATCCGGTGGCAGATCAGGGCATGGACGCCGGGATACAACAAAAAAATTTCCAGCTTAGAATGGGCGGCCGGGTCTTTCTCCTGGTAGGCCGCCAAAAGTTCTTGCAATCGTTTCCACATATAGTATTTATCGATCAAACAATCCTATGGATAAATACCGTTCGCCGGTATCGGGCAATAGGACGATGATATTCCTTTCTTGGTTTTCCGGGCGCTTTGCCAGCAAAGTCGCCCCGTGGAGGGCGGCGCCCGACGAGATCCCCGCAAGGATCCCCTCGGTGGCCGCCAGCTCCCTAGCGGCAGTATATGCTTCCTCCGTGGTGACGGTGCAGATCTGGTCCATCAGGCTTTGGTCCAGGTTTTTCGGGATGAAGTTGGCGCCGAGGCCCTGTAGGCCGTGGGGGCCCGCCTTGCCGCCGGATAACAGGGGACTGTCCGCCGGCTCGATGGCCAGGATCTTCACGGCGGGGTCCTGCTCCTTGAGATACCGGCCCGTGCCCGTAAGGGTGCCGCCGGTGCCTACCCCTGCCACAAACCAGGCCACTTGGCCTTCCATATCCCGCCAGATCTCCGGGCCGGTGGTGGCGTAGTGGGCCGCGGGATTGTCCGGGTTGTCGAATTGGCCGGGAATAAAGCTGCCGGGAATGGAGGCGGAAAGCCGCTCCGCTTCCCCAATGGCCCCCGTCATGCCCTCTGCCGCCGGGGTGAGCACCAGCTCCGCCCCATAGGCCCGCAGCAGCATCTGCCGCTCCTGGCTCATATTGTCCGGCATGGTCAGGATCACCCGGTAGCCCCGGCTTACCCCCAGGGCCGCCAGGCCGATGCCCGTATTGCCGCTGGTGGGCTCGATTACCACGCCGCCGGGTTTTAACAGGCCTTTTTTCTCCGCCCCATCCAACATACATCGGGCCACCCGGTCCTTGGCGCTGCCGGCCGGGTTGCAGGACTCCAGCTTGGCAAAGAGCTTGCCGCAACAGCCCAGGGCCGCTTCGTAGCGGCGCAGCCGCAAAATGGGGGTATTGCCGATAAGTTCGCCGATGTTGGATGCGATGGCCATGGTTGCCTCCTGAAACCTAGGGGAGGATCCCCTGAAATCAATTCCAACTGAATCAGTAAGAATTAAACTAAGGATACATGGAACCTAGCCCCTTTGTCAAGAGGGCGCGTATGGATTCCCCGGCCGAGGGGCAAAATGGCCGCGCTTTTCAAAAAATAGAAATTTTGTTATAATACATGCAACCCGACCGGGCGTTCGTGCGTTTTATTCATATACGAACAAAAAACAGGGAGGAAGCGCGCATGAGAAAAGTTTGGCTCATATGGATATTGGCATTGCTCCTGATGGCTACCCTATGGGGATGTGCGGCTAAGTCCGCCGGTGCTGACAGCGCGGATACGGCCACCACGGAAATGGCGGTGGAAGCCCCGGCCGCCGAGCCCCAGGCGGCGATGGTTACGGGCGAGGCCGATATGGGCTATGCGGGGGGCGGGGAGAGCGGCAGCAGCTTTTCCCAGAATTATGGCGGCCACAAGGTGATCTCCACCTATGAGATGGAGCTGCGCACCGACGCCTTCGACGCCCATTATGAGGCCCTGGTCTCCAAGGCAAAGGCCATGGGCGGCTATGTGCAGTACGGCAACGTATGGGGCACCAAGCCCGAGGTCTATGGGGACAGCGGCCGCTCGGCGGAGCTGACCTTCCGCATCCCGGCGGAGCAGGCGGAGGCATTTTTAACCTTTGCCGAGGGCAATGGGGAAGTGGTCCGCCAGAGCGTCAATACGGAGGACGTGACCCTGGATTATTACGACCGGGAGACCCGCCTGGAGGTGCTGCGCACCCAGCTGGACCGGCTCCAGAGCATCCTGGTGGAAACCGACAACCTGGCGGATATCATCGAGCTGGAGCAGGCCATTTCGGACGTCACCCTGGAGATCGAGCAGATGACCACCCAGCTGCGCCGCTATGACGACCTGATCGACTACGCCACCGTGCATATTTACCTTTACGAGGAATCCCTCATCGCCGGCCCCGCCGCCACCAAGGGCTTTGGGGAGCGGGTCAGCGAAGGCTTCCGTTCCAACCTGAGCGGCGTGGGGGTGTTCCTGGAAAACAGCCTGGTTTGGTTGATCAGCGCCCTGCCCGTATTGGTTCTGCTGGCGGCGATCGCCCTGGTGGTGATCCTGATCGTGCGGGCCATTTGCAGAAAACGGAAGAATAAACAGGATCCTAACAAAAATAACCCGCCGGCCAATTCCGTACCCTGGAAGCTGCCGGAGAAAAAGACGGAGGACGACCATGGAAAGAAAGAATAGCAAGCGCGTCATCGTATTCCTTTTGACCCTTTGCCTGCTGCTGGCAGCCACGGGCTGCAAGAGCGAGGAGCAGATTCAGCAGCAGCAGGTGGCGGAAAAGGCGGAAACCCCCATCTATGTGGATCTTCGCAGCACCATTACCGTCAACGGCACCGGGAAAGCGACCCAGACGCCGGATACTGCTACGGTGTATTTCTCCATCAATAATCAGGGGGAGGAATCCGAAGCCGTCCAGCAGGAAAACGCCCAGGCTACCCAGGCGGTGATCGACGCCCTTCTGGCCCTGGGGGTGGCCCAGGCGGATATTGAGACCAGCGCCGTGGACATTTACGAGCGGTACGATTACGACCAGGAGCCGCCTAAGGTCACCGGTTACCAAGCTTCCTGCCGGCTGACCGTGGTGTTCCGGAATATTGACCTGGTGGGCGAGGCCATCACCGCAGCGGTGGCGGCGGGGGCCAGCGAGGTACAAGGCCCGGAGTTTAGCCTTTCGGATGCCTCCGCCGCCTATCAGGAGGCCCTGGCCGCCGCTATGGCCGACGCCCAGGCCAAGGCCGAAGCCCTGGCCGGCGGCGCCCAGGTGACCCTGGTGGGGACGCCGATCTCCATCCAGGAGACCAGCACCAACCGGAACGTGGCCACCCTGACCATGGAGGCGGCTGTGGCTGAGGAAAGGGCAGAAGATGAAGCCGCTGTGGCTGCGCCCATCTCCGCAAGCGATATGGAGGTTACCGCTCAGGTTACTGCGGTGTTCGAGATCCGCTAAGGGTTCTTTAGAGAAAGGCCCCCCAAGGGGCGATGGTTTCCTATGCCACCGCCCCAAAGGGGGCCTTTTTATGTGTAGGTAAGGGGATAGGTGTAAATTCCGATAGGGATTGGGTAGGAGATACTTTGTGATATTGGCTCCGCCACGGCCAGGGGCGGCCGCGCCCCTGGACCCCGGCTGGGGGCGG
>UQOG01000114.1 GCA_900542615.1 uncultured Eubacteriales bacterium
GGGCCAAGGGCCCCCGCCCCTGCGTTGTGCGCGCTGTGCGCGCCCGCCGCCCCCCGGGCCGTTGCGGTTTTCCACCGGCCAAACGAGCCATTCGCCACCCCTTTCCGCCTCGGCTTCCTACAAACAAAACGAGCCCGCCGCTCCCCATGAGCGGCGGGCCGGCATATTCCGCCGAAAAACCGAAGAAGTTTTCCCGCTGGTTTTCCCCCGCTTTTTTCAAAAGCGGGCGGGGGCTTGGGGGCAGAGCCCCCAACGGGGTCCAGGGGCAGAGCCCCTGGCGGGGTCCGGGACAGCGCCCCGGAGAAAGCCCCGGAAGAGCCCACCCGTCACCCCAGCGCCGGCAGGGATCGGGCCAGGCGGAGGAGGGCGGGGAAGTCCCCTTGGGGATAGGGGGAGATGTCCAGGTTTTTAGGGTTTTCCAGATGGCCGGTGACCAGGAACAGGGCGAGGCCCAGCTGGCCTGCGGCCATATCCTCCAGGGGGTTGTTGCCCACCATCATGCATTGCTGGGGCGTTTTGCCGAGCTGGCGGAGGATATCCTGGTAATAGGCCGGGTTGGGCTTGCAAAAGCGGCTGTTTTCATAGGTGGTGACCAGGGCGAAGTCCTGGGGGGAGAGGCCCACCCAGCCCAGCCGGGATTGGATGGCTACCAGGGGGAACAGGGGATTGGTGGCCAAAACCAGGGTATAGCCCTTATCCCGGAGGCAGGCCATCAGGCCGGGGGCGTCCGGGGCCGGGTCCATAAGGGACCGGATCTGGTTGAAGTCCGTGGCGTAGAAGTCGGTTAAGGGGTCTTCCAGCTGGCGGGCTGTAACGCCCATATCCTGGGCAAAGGCCTCCCAAAACCGCTGATGATGGGTGGCGGCGCCGTCGTTTTCCAGCATGGCCTTGGTGCCCTTGGCGAGGGCGCCCATAAAGGCGGCGGGGTCCAGGCCCAGCTGGACGGCCCGCTGCTGAATGCGGGAAAAATAAGCCTGCAAGAACACGTCTTGATCCATGGGGATCAGGGTACCGTCCAGATCGAACAGGATGGTATCCAGGGTAGGGGGGATATGCATAAAAATCGCGTGAACTCCTTGTGGTGATTTAGGATTCCTGCCGGTCGGACAGGTCGGTAAACCGGGTGAACTCGCTGAGCCAGGCCAGGCGGATGACCCCGGTGGGGCCGTTGCGGTGCTTGGCCACGATGACTTCGGTGGTACCGTCGGCGGTTTCGTCGTAGAAGGATTCCCGGTACAGCAGCATGATCACGTCCGCATCCTGCTCGATGCCGCCGCTGTCCCGAAGGTCGCTCATCACAGGGCGATGATCCGCCCGCTGTTCCGGCGCACGGGAAAGCTGGGACAAAAGGATGATAGGCACGTTCAATTCACGGGCCAGGATCTTTAAGGCCCGGGTGGTTTCCGCCACCCGGAGGGTTTGACTTTCCCGGCCGCTGCCCATATCCATCTGTTGCAGGTAGTCGATGATGATCAGGTCCAGGCCCGCCTTGGATTTGAGCCGGCGGCTCTTGCTGCGCACCTCCGCCACGGAACAGCCAGGGGTGTCGTCGATGTAGATGTTGGCGCCGGCGATGGGCTCCAGGGACTGGGCAAAGCGCAAAAGCTGCTCGTCGGTGATATCGCCGGTGCGCACCGCCTGCATGTTGACGCCGCTTTCCGAGCAGAGCATCCGCTGCACCAGCTGTTCCCGGGGCATTTCCAGGGAAAAAATGCATACGGTTTTTTTGCCCCGGGTGGCGGCATTCTGGGCGATGTTCAGGGAAAAGGCGGTTTTGCCCATGCTGGGCCGGGCCGCCAGGATGATCAGGTCTCCGGCCTGCAAGCCGCTGGTCAGGCTATCCAGCTGGGTAAAGCCCGTGGGCACCCCGGTGAGCTGGCCGGGATGCTGCATCCGTTCCCCCAGCTTATCGTAGCAGGCGATCACGGTTTCCCGGATGTGGATCATGGTGTCCTGGCTCTTCTTCATGGAGATGTTGAACACCGCCCGCTCCGCATCGTTGAGGAGGGTTTCCAGGGGTTTTTCCCCGGCGGCCGCCTCCCGGGCGATGGTGGCGCCGGCTTCCATAAGCTGGCGCAGCACGCTGCGCTCGGATACGATGTGGATATAGTGGGAAACGTTGGCCGCGCTGGGCACGAACAGGGACAGCTCCGTAATATAGGGGGCGCCCCCCAAGGCGTCCAGGGTACCGGCCTGTTGCAGGGCGGCCAGCAGGGTCACGGAATCCACCGCGCCGCCCCCCGCATAGATGGCCGCCATGGCGGCGAAGATATCCTGATGCTTGGGCAGGTAAAAATCCTGGGCGGTCAGCACCTCCACCGCCTGCTCCACGGCGGATCGGGAGATCAGCATACTGCCCAGGACGGATTTTTCCGCCTCCATGGAATGGGGCGGCGTAAAGGGACGGCTTTGTTCCATGGCCCCGTGCTTAACCCAGGGGCAGGACTTCCACCTTGAAGCGGGCGTCCGTCTGCTCGTACATATGGGCGGTCACCTCGGTGATGCCCAGGTTCTTGATGGGCTCGTCCAGGCGGATCTTTTTCTTATCCACCGTTAAGTCGTATTGCTCCTTGAGGGCGGCGGCGATCTCCGCAGCGCCTACGGAGCCAAACAGCCGGCCTTCGCCCGCCTTGGCGTAGACCTTTACCGTCAGGCCGCTCATTTCGTCGGCCAGGGCCTTGGCGTTTTTCCGCTGCTGCTCCTTGCGGTGGGCCTCCGCGCCCTTGCGCACGGTAGCCGCGTTGATGTTATTGGCGTCCGCCGCCACGGCCAGGCCCTGGGGAATCAGGTAGTTGCGGGCATAGCCGTCGTTTACGTTGACGATGTCGCCGCTTTTACCTTTGCCCTTTACATCCTTGGTGAGTAATACTTTCATAAGAACGATGCCTCCTTGCTTTCTGCATGGGGAACGCAAGCTCCCGGCAGGGATTTTTTGTGGATCGAAAAGGGAAGAACCAGCCGCCAAGCCCTTAGGCCTGGCCCATGCCGGATTCCTGCAAATATTCGTGGACCGCCTGGGTGAGCCGGTTCACCGCCGCGTCCATGGTGGCCCCCTTGAGCTGGGCCCCGGCCACGGCCAAATGGCCGCCGCCCCCCAGCTTTTCCAGGATCAGCTGCACGTTGATCTCTCCCAGGCTCCGGCCTGAAATGCTGATGGCCCCATCCCGTTCCGCCAGCACAAAGGACGCCTGGATCCCCTTGATGGAGATCAGCTCATCCGCTGCCTGGGCGGCAATCAGGGGGGAGTAGCCGCTATCCGGCGGGCAGGCGGATATGGCGATGCCCTGCTCCATCAGGATGGCGCTTTCCACCACCTTGGCCCGGCTGCGGTAGGTTTGCATATCGTCCTGGAACATCATCTTCACCGTGGTGTTGTCCGCGCCGTTGCGCCTTAGGTAGCTGGCCGCCTCAAAGGTGCGGGCGCCGGTGTTGAAGGCAAAATGCTTGGTATCCATCGTGATGCCCGCCAGCAGGGCCCCGCATTCAAAGGTGGTGGGCCGCAGGTTGTCGTCGAAATATTGCAGCACCTCGGTGACCATTTCACAGGTGGAGGAGGAGCCCGCCTCCAAATAGTTCAGCGTGGCGTTTTCCAGGGCGTCTACCGGCCGGCGGTGGTGGTCGATGATGACCCGTTTCCCCGCCCGCTCATAGACCCCCGGCGCCAATACGGAGCTGGCCCGCTGGGTATCCACCACGATGGCCAAGGCTCCGGGCCGCATGGTGGAGAGCACCTGCTCCGGGGTTTTGACCATATCCCGGTACAGGGAATTATGATGCATGGTATCGATGGCCCCCTCGATGGTGGGATTCATCTCATCCAGCACAAAGCAGGGGGAACACCCCACCAGCATGGCGCAGCGCATCAGCCCCAGGGCCGCCCCCATGCAATCCATATCCGGGTTCCGGTGGCCGATGATGAACACCTGGTCCGTAGTCTCCATCAGCTGCCGCAGGGCCTTGGCAAACAGCCGGGCCTTCACGCGGGAATTCCGGGTGGTTACCTGGCGCTTGCCCCCGTAGAAGGCATAGCTGGTGCCCCGCTTGACCACCGCCTGGTCGCCCCCGCGGCCCAGGGCCAGCTGCATCCCGTTGCGGGCGGATTCCTCCGAGGCCGCAATCCGGTTGGCCACCCCGATGGAGATGGATAGGGTGATGGATTGGCTGGTGCCGGTATCGATCTCCCGCACCGCATCCAGCAGGGGAAAACGCTGCTTTTCCAGCTCCGCCAGCCGGGCCGCTTCAAATACCACGAAAAACTTGGATACGTCGTAGCTGCGGTATACCCCGTCGATGGAGCTGACGAAATCGCTGATCTTCCGCTCCACCTCGGTAAGCACTGTGTTCCGGTGGAATTGCTTATCCGCGTTCAAATCGTCATAGTTGTCGATCTGGATGATGGCCACAGTGGGCATCTGCTCCTCATACAGCCGGGAATAATGCAGGGCTTCCGTACGGTCCACCCAGTATTGGAAGGTTAAATGCCGGGTGCCCCGGCCGGAACGCTGCACGTTCATGTTCATCAGCTGGAAGCTGCGGCCGTTATAATCCAGGGACTGGGCCTTGTTGGGATACCGGGGGTCCAGCCCGGGGATCAGGCTGCACAAGTCCGAACCTTTATACAGCTCCCGAAAGGCGTGGTTGGCCCAAACGATTTTCCCCTCCGAATCGAACAGCAGGGCAGGGATGTCGATATTGTTGATCACATTGCCGGCAGCGGTATCGTTCTGGCGAAAAATATCGTCCAGGGCTGTTTCCACCGCCCGGCGATAGGCGGAAAACCGTCCCAGCCCCACAAAGAGGAAGATCAACGCCAGCAGGCCGATGGCCAGCCCCATCCAGGCCGGCTGGGTAAAGTAGGCCAACAGCCCGCCTGCCACCAGGCATAGCAACGCCAGGGGGATGAGAGAGCCTTGGGGAGAACGGTTCATGGAGATCCTTCCCTTTCTTTATCCCCGCAATGGGGGTTATGGCAACGGGTTGCGGGCCCGAAACTGGAACAGCCGGTCCAACAGCCCTAAAATCACCAACACATACAGGCTTAGCGGCAGCATCAATACCACCAGCCCATACATCACCACCAGATATCCGGGCCCCCGCTTGCGCAGCGCCCGCAGATAAGCGATAAAGCTCAGCCCAATCAAAGCCAAGGGCCCCCCCACCAGCAATTCGATGGCGGAGGCCATGGCTACGCTGTTGTTCAGATCCAGCAGCAGCACCACCAATGCGCCCAGCACCAGGATCAGCATACCGAAGGAAAAGCTTCTGCCCAGCTGCCAATTGCAAAACCGGGCCATGGGCCGCAGCCCATCCCCGCAGCCTGCGGCCAATAGCAGGCCCCGGGCCAGGATCACGCACAGGAACCCAAAGGCCATGGCCAGGCCCAGCATGGTGACGGTCAAAAGCTCCGGCGCGGCCAGCTGCAAATAGGCCGCGTAATCCTTCAGCTGGGATAAGGCCGCCCCTGTAACGCCCATTTGTTCCGCCATTTCCACCAGCTGCCGGGCGATCAGGGAGATGGCCCTTTCAAATTCCCCAAAGGGCCCTTCCCCGGCCAGCAGGGAGGGGAGGCACAGCAGCAGATACAGGCCGACGCCCATGGAGGCCGCCGTCCAGGCCGCGGCATTGCGCCAGGGCTTGCGCTGGATCAGGTGGCCGGCAAGCAGGATGGTTGCCGGAACAAAGGTGCAAAGCAGCAGCAGCCAGGAGCCCAGATCCAGCCCGGCAGCCACCAACACGCACAGGCTGGAAACAAAAACCGAGATCCCCACGCAAACAGGCCCCCACGCCACCGCCACAAAGGCATAAAAGCCCGGCAGGATCATCAGCAGGGGGGAAACAAAGGTTAAAAGCAGGGCCGGCAAGCCCATGAGGGCGGAGAACAGGGCCCGCTTCAGGGTGAATCCTTTCAAAATCTAACTCCAATCCGGCGGCAGCCGCCCCGGGGGGATCCCGCAGCCACGCCGGTGTTTTCCATTCGCCCGGCCACGGCCTCCCAGAGCCCGTAAAATAATAAAATAATACAAGATTATTATACAACGGAACCCATGGCCGGGCAAGCGGAAGCCCGCATTTGCCCGCCTTTATGTCCTACGCAGTGCTACGCGGCCCTACGCGCACGGCGATTGTCGCGCACAAGCGGGTGTGGGCAGTTCACGACCGCAGCCCGCGACGGGAGGGGCTGATGTCACCTTGGGGCAGCTGTTTCGCTACGGCTCGCGGTCGCTACCACCTTTTTTCGGGCGGCGGACGGAGCGGGGCAGGGTTGGGCGAAAGGTTGGACTTTTGCGCTGCCGTTTTGGCGTTGGCGGAAACCC
>UQOG01000115.1 GCA_900542615.1 uncultured Eubacteriales bacterium
GAAGGCCCCCGGGCCGCCAAACGCCGCCGCCCCCCCGGCCGCACGGGCGCAGCAAACCGAAGCGTACTACAAAAACCAACCCTCCACCCGGTCCAAAAACAGCGCTAAGGCCAGCATATCCGCGCTGCCGCCTGGGCTCAGGTTCCGCTCGATGCAAAGCCGGTCCAATGCCTGCAAGGCCTCCTCCAGCCGGTTTAAGGGCAGCTCCAGGATACGCCGGGCCTCCCGCTGCACCAGGTGTAACCCCGCTTCCCCGCCCCGGTGGAGCAGGTTGGTATCGGTAAGCTGGGCCATGCTGGTGACAAGGGCCAGCAGACGCGCCTGGGTCTCGGAAGCACCGCGCCGATACCGGCGAAGGGCCTCCAGTGCCTGGACGGCATGGGGGAACCCGGCGGCTGCCTCGCCCCTGGCCCCTAATACCCCCCGGCTGGCGTAGATCCGCTCCCCATGGGTGCTGGGAGCCGTCTTGGCCCGGTGCAGTTCCGCCGGCAAGCCGGTGTTGGCCAATTGCCTGGCATGGTTGATATAATTTTCCCCGCCCCCGGACAGGGTCTGGCCCATGGCGCACAGCAGCAGGCCCAGGGCGTAGATCAGGCCCTTATGGGTGTTGGCGCCCCCGGTGGCCGCCAGCATGGCGGCTTCGGCGGCTATGCCTGCCGGCCGCAGCGCCTCCATAGCCGGCCCGCTGGCGGAATGGGATAGGCCGATCCGGACCGCCTGCCGGAAATAGGGGGCCAGGGCCTGGGCGCTGCGGCAAAAGCTCTCCAGGTCCATATCCTTATGGGCCCCGTTGTTGGCCAGGTCGATCAGGCCGGGCTTGGGGGTGAGCCGGGCCTCCTCCACCAGGGCGTCCCGGGCCGCCTCGCCCAGGGCGTCCGCCGCGAACGCCTCCAACAGGGAGGCGGTAGCCGCCTGCACCGCTCCGAGGCCATGGGCCCGGCTGCGGGCGCAGGGCGCGGCGGCCCCCCCGCACACCAGGCAGGGCCGGGGCTGGGGGCGAGGCAGCTTCATGCCGTCCGGGCCGATCACGTCCATATCGAACAGCCGGCCCACCGGCAGGGACTCCTCCATGGCCATAGCCGCGGCCTTGAGGGCCTGGGGGTCGGCATCCAGGGCATAGATGGATTCCATGCCCGTGGGCTGCCGGAGGCGGATGCATTGGCGCACGGGGAAAGGCTGGGCCTGGATCATCCGCTCCCCGGCCAGGAAGGCAAAATCCGACAGGGGGCTGCGCTTTACCGGCCCCGCCAGGTTCATGGTAAAGCAAAGCAAGGGGCCCCCGTAGGTAGAAAGGGTGCTCCTTTGCAGGGCGGCCCGGCGTTCCCGGGCTTCCAGGATCTGGTTAAGGGAGACTTCGCAATCTTGCATACGTGCTTGCGGGCACCAGCCGCCGTACCTCCTCCCAGTTTTCCGCAGCCATGGCCGCCCGGACCCGGCTGGCGCTGATGCCGTCCTTGCGGGGGAGCTGGATCAGCTGGATGCCGTAGGGGGGCAGCTCCTCCGCCATGCGCTGGTTGTAGCGGGCGGTGATGGGGCAAAAGGGCTCCGTGCCCACAAACCGGCGGGTGATGGACAGGGCGGGGGCGATCTTCTGGGCGAACAGGGCAATGTCCAGCTCCACCTGGGCGTCCTCGGCCCGGGCCCGGTCCTTGATGAAGTAGGTGGGGAAGGTGGCTGCGGATACCAAATAGCTTCCGCAATCCTGCCACAGGATATTCGGGATATCCGCTGCCCCGGCCTGGGCCATTTCCCGGCGCAGGGCAGGGGAGAAGGGGCCGTTGTCCTGGCTGACGATGAATACGTGGAGGGTGTCCACCTGGCGGGCAGCGGTCTCCAGCAGGTAGCGATGACCCAGGGTAAAGGGGGATGCGTTCATCACGCAGGCCCCCTGCACCCCTTGGCCCCGTTGGAGCCCGGCCAGATAGGCTGCCAGGCCCCCCTTACGGCTTTCCAGCATGGCCATATCCCGGGTTGCGATGACCGGGTAAAACCCCAGGCTGGAAAACAGGGGGGCGGTTTCCGGCTTGGTGTAGAGGAACAGATGGGTCTCCCCCCGCCTATAGGCCTCCCCCACCAGCTCGCTCACCAGCTGGGCGCAGGCGCCCTGGCCCTCCAGGGCCGGGTCTACGGCGATGTACTTGAGCACGTTGCCGCAGAGGGAGCCCGTCCCCAGGAGCCTGTCCTCCGCCTGGAGCAGAACGGTATATTCCGCATCCTCCCCCATGCGAAGGCCCTGGGCCTGTAAAAAGGCGCGGACCCGCTCCAATTTTGCGCCTGTGAGGGGGGCGGCTGTGTTCAGCTCCATGTCAACCGTCCACCTGGCGGATCACATCGATGAGGCTGTTGTCCCGGAATAGCACCACGCCCACCACCCGGTCCTTATAGCGGATGGGCGCAGGGGTGCCTACAATGCGCTGGCAGCGCTGTTGTAGTTCGTGGATGTCGTAGATGGGCAATCCCGCCTTGACCAGCTTTTCCCGGAGCTCCGGCCGGTTGGGGTTCACCGCCGCACCCTGGTCGGTGACCAGCACGTCCACCGTGCTGCCCGGGGTGACGATGGTCTGCACCCGGTCCACCACCGTGGGGATCCGCCCCCTGGTCAGGGGCGCCACCACCACGGACAGGGACGCGCCCTGGGCCGTATCCGGATGGCCGCCGATGGCTCCCCGGATCACCCCGTCGCTGCCGGTGAGCACGTTGACGTTGAAATTTACATCGATCTCCAAGGCGGAGAGCACCACGAAATCCAGTTCGTTCACCGCCGCCCCCTCGTTGAAGAAGCTGGCGTAATAGTTGGCGTCGATCTGCTGGTGGAAGCGGTTGTTCTTGAGGGAGTCCGCCGCCATCAGGTCAAAGGACTGCACGTCCAGAATACGGCTGATGAGCCCTGCCTCGTGCATCTCCACGATCTGGCCGGTGATGCCCCCCAGGGCAAACCGGGCCTTAATATGCTGGGCCTCCATCTTTTCCCGCAGGAACCGGGCGGTGGCCAAGCTGGCGCCGCCGCTGCCCATCTGCATGGAGAAGCCGTCGTAGAAGTAGCCGCTTTGTTCGATCACGTCCGCGGCCATCTTGGCGATGAGCAGCTCCTTGGGGTTCTTGGTATACCGGGTGGCCCCGGACATGATGCCGCCCTCGTCCCCGATGGAATCCACCTTTACGATGGAATCCACAAAGCTGGCCGGTATGGCGAAGGGGGCATTGGGGAAGGGCACGATGCTGTCGGTGATGATGATCTTATGGCGGGCATGGCGGCAATCGGGGCGGGCATAGCCCAGGCTGCCGCAGCGGGAATGGTCCCCCTCCCCCTCCCGCTTATAGCCGTTGGCATTGCCGTAGGGATCGCAGGAGGAGGCCCCCAGGAAGGCCACGTCAATGGGCAATTCATGGGAGCGGACGGCGGCGGCCCGGCCCCCGTGGGAACGGAATACCACGGGGAAATCCATCAGGCCCCGGGATACGGCTTCCGCCAGCTCTCCCCGCATACCGCTGGTCTCGATGTGGGTGATGACCCCGTTTTTGATGTGCTGGATCAGCGGCGCGTGGACGCTGGCCAAAGAGCTGGCCGCCAGGGTCAGGTTTTTGAAGCCCATCCGGGCCAGGGTATCCACCACCATGTTCACCACGTGATCCCCGTTGCGGAAGTGGTGGTGGAAGGAAATGGTCATGCCGTCCCGCAGGCCGCTGCGCTCGATGGCGTCCTCCAGGCTGGGACGGATCTTGTTGTGGCTGTGCATCCGCTCCACAAAGGTGTCGGTGCGGGATTTGGGACCGGGGTCCTGAAACTGGCCATGAAGGGCCTGGATCTCATGGATATGGGGAATGGAATCATAATCCAGCATGGGTTACACCTCCTCGATGGGGGTCCGTTGGCCGGCTTCCGCCAGCTCGATGAGATATTGGGCCCGCAATACCACAGGCCGGTCGATCATCTTGCCATTGAGGCTGGCAACGCCGCTGCCCCGGGCCTCCGCCTCGGCGATGGCCTCCATAACGGCCCGGGCCTTGGCAAGGTCCTTCTCCTTGGGCATGAAGGCCGCGTGCAGGGGCGGGATCTGCCGGGGGTTGATGACGCTCTTGCCGTCAAAGCCCAGCTGGCGGATCAGCCGCACCTCCTTGAGGAAGCCCTCCTCGTCGTTCACGTCGGAGAACACCGTATCCAGGGCGTCGATGCCGGCGGCCCGGGCGGCGTTAAGGATCATATTCCGGGCGAAAAACAGCTCCGTGCCGTCCCCCCGGGTGGTCTTTAGGTCGGTGACATAGTCCTCCGCCCCCAGGGCGATGCCGATGAGCCGCTTGGAGGCGGTGGCAATGGAATAGGCGTTGAGCACCCCCTTGGCGGTCTCGATGGCCGCCATCATGCCCGTGCTTCCCTCCGGGATACCCGCCGCCCGCTCGATCCGCAGGATCTCCCCCTCGCAGTCGACGACATCCTGGGCGGTTTCGGTCTTGGGCAGGCGGATCACATGGGGCCTGGCCCGGACGATGGCCTCCAGATCCTGGATGCCCAGGCCGCTTTGCAGGTCGTTGATGCGGACCACCAGCTCCTTGGTGCCGTAATTGATGCTGGTCAGGGCGTTATACACCAGGAACCGGGCCGCATCCTTTTCCCGGAAGGACACGGAATCCTCCAGGTCGAACATGATGCTATCGCTGCCGTAGATGTAGGCGTCCCGCAGCATACCCGGATTGTTGCCCGGCACGAACAGCATACTTCTGCGCAACCGCTTCATGGTTTCACCTCCCAATGGTAATCCTCCCGGCCGGCCGCCCGATAGGCTGCCGCCAACACCCGGGCCCGTACCGTACAATCCAGCGCCCCTTTGTCCACCGCCGTGACCCGCACGTCCCCGATCCCCAATTGGGTCAGGGTATCCCGGATCACCGATTCGATCTGGGCGCCAAATTGCTGCATCACAGTGGATTCCAGGGCAATGGCAATCCCGCCTTCCCCCGGCTCCATGCGTATCATGATGTCGCTGGATTCCATGGTTCCCGCCACCGCGGGCGTTTTGATTTGCATAAGGCCCTCCTCGCTTGGATTATTTGGAAATGCTGAGCGGATCGATTTGTCTTTCTTAAATGTAGCCCTTTTACAGCCGGTTTGCAAGAGCATACAAAAGATATACATATATGCGCGTATACAATGACACCCTTCCCGTAGATCCAGCAGGTTTTTGCCCTTGCGCATTGGGCCCGGGCTTTCTATAATAGAAAGAAAGGAATCGGTCATATGGCCGAAGGAGGAATCGCGTTCATGCCCCGAAAACACGGCCCATATGCCAGCGTCCGGGAGGCCATCCTGTCCACAGCCGCCCAGCTGTTTACCCAGCAGGGGGTCCATGGCACCAGCCTGGGGGATATCGCGGCGGCGGCGGACCTGAGCAAGGGCACCCTCTATTACTATTACCCTGCCAAGGAGGAGCTGGTGCTCACCATCGGGGAGGGCTGCCTATCCCACTTCACCGACGGGATCCTGGCCTGGGTGGACGGCCTGCGCCGGGAGGAGCCCCTGCGGCCCGCCCTGCTCCGGCTGATGCAGGCCCTGGAGGCGGATGAACCCAACATGCGGCTTTACCTGGTGCTGCTCGCCGAATGCATGACCGGCAACGAAAGCCTTCAGGCCCTGATGCAGCGCCATACCCGGGAATGGGTGGTGCTGCTGGAAATGGGAGCCCTAAAGCTCCAATCCCGGCCCCAGATCCTGGGAGAACAGGCGGCCCTGTTTTTCACCCTGTTTTTCGGCAGCCTGCAGCAGCGGCTATCCGGCCTCTATACCGTCGCAGCGGATCATATCCTGGATGCGATCCTAAACTAATCGCCAAAGCACAACGCCCGCCAACGCTTCCCTATGCGCTGGCGGGCGTTTTGTTTTACCCGGGCCATGGCCATGGGACCCAGGGGGTAGCCGTGGGCAGGGGTTCCGGGGCGTCGGTCCCCTGCGGCGGCGTATCGCTGGGTGCGGGGCTGGGGGTGACCGGTGCCGGCGTTGGGCTGGGCGGAGGCGTTGCCGGCGGCGCCGGGGTGGGAGTTGGGGTGGCCGGCACCCAAATGGGCCAGGTGGGGGTAGGCGCCGGGGTACCCGGCACCCAAACGGGCCAGGTAGGGGTAGGCGCCGGGGTGGGCGCCGGAGTGGGGGAAGGGGTGGGCGCCGCTGAGGGGACAGGCGCGGAGGATGCGGGCACGGAGGTGCTTTCCACTGCGGCCTCCGGGGGAAGCGTGCCCCGTTC
>UQOG01000116.1 GCA_900542615.1 uncultured Eubacteriales bacterium
CCAAACGCCGCCGCCCCCCCCGCCAACGCTGGATCCCACACTGCCGCCAGGTCGTTATGCCGCCTTCTTTCTCTTGCGGAACCAATCCACCGCCAAATCGATGATAAAAAATAGCAGCATCCGCGCCCATAGGAACAAGGGGGTGACCCCATAATTGATAAAAGCATATACCGGATCAAACAGGGAAAAGACCAGGCCGGGCAGCATGGTCCCTGCGGCCAGGGCCCCCATATAGGCCAGCCTGCGCCCCAAGGAAAGGTTGCATTTGCCCATCTGCTTAAGCAGCAGCAGGCCTAGGAACCCCAAGTTGCTTAGGAGCAAAATGAATCCATCCAGCGTTTCCCAGGCATCGGTCAAACGGAAATGGATGGCGACGGCAGTTTCCATCTGTTCCAGCTGTCCCCCTGTCAAGGGGAAAAAGGCGTTAGCGCTCCACAGGAAGGCGGCGCTGAGGATGCTCAAGCCGGTCAGCAGGGCCAATAGCCATAGGGCCAGCGTCCGAAGCCGCCGCAGATTTTTAAGGGACGTCTCCTGGCCGTAGAGGATGCCGTCCAGGTCGGTTTCATAAACCTCCGCCAGGGCCAGAAGCATATGGATATCCGGCTGGGTCCGTTGGGACTCGTAGCTGGAGAGGGCTTGCCGGGTTATATGGAGCTTTGCAGCCGCCTGTTCCTGGGTCAAGCCCTTTTGCAGCCGCAGCTGCCGCAAATTTTCGCCAATGGACATGGTTGCATCACCTCCCGGTCAGGATAGCGTTTCTGCTTCCCCTACGTCAAGCAATGGTTTGTTGCGCCCGGGGATTGGGGGGAAATCCAAGGCTGGGGCAGGCTGTCCATGCCGCGCCCAAACCGGCCCCCTTATAAAATGAGCCGGCGGGAAGCGTGCCATCCCACCGGCTTGTTATTATTTGGGCAGGCTTACCCCACCACGATGTTCACGATGTTCTTTACCACGATCACCTTGCGGATGGTCTTGCCCCGGGTAAAGTTCTGTACCTCCGGGAGGGCGAGGGCTTTTTCCTGGATGGCGTCCTTGTCCATATCCGCAGGCAACTCCACCCGAGCCCGAATCTTGCCGTTGACCTGGATGCCGTATTCCACGGTCTGCTGCACCAGGGCGCTTTCATCCCAGGTGGGCCAGGACGTGGCATACAGAGGGGTCTCATAGCCCAGCAGCTCGTTCATCTCCTCGCAGATGTGGGGCGTCACCGGGGATAGGATGGTGAGCAGGGTGTGGAGCTCCTCTTTGGTCACATCCCCCTTGGCGTAGAATTCGTTCACCAGGCTCATCATGGCGGCGATGGCGGTATTGTACTTCATCCGCTCGTAGTCCTCGCTCACCTTCTTGATGGCGCCATGGACCGCCGCCTTCAGCTCCGGCCGGATGCCTTCCGCCGGGGAAAGCATGTCCTGCAGCCGCCATACCCGGTCCAGGAACCGGCGGCAGCCCCGGGCGCCGGTGGTGCTCCAGGGGATAGGCTGGTCGAAGGCGCCCATGAACATCTCATAGAGCCGGAAGGAATCCGCCCCCATCTCCTGGACGATGTCGTCCGGATTGATGACGTTGCCCCGGGATTTGCTCATCTTGTCCCCGTTTTCCCCCAGGATCATGCCGTGGCTGGTGCGCTTGCGGTAGGGCTCCGGTGTGGAGACCACCCCGATGTCGTAGAGGAATTTATGCCAGAACCGGGAATAGAGCAGGTGCAACGTGGTATGCTCCATACCGCCGTTGTACCAATCCACAGGCATCCAGTAATCCAATGCTTCCTTGCTGGCCAACGCCTGGTCGTTATGGGGATCGCAGTAGCGCAGGAAATACCAGCTGGAGCCCGCCCAGTTGGGCATGGTGTCGGTCTCCCGCTCCGCAGGGCCGCCGCACTTGGGGCAGGTGGTATGGATCCAGTCCGTGGCCCGGGCCAGGGCGCTGGAGCCATCGTCGCTGGGCTCGTAGTTTTCGATCTCCGGCAGGGTCAGGGGCAGCTGGTCATAGGGCAGGGGCACCCAGCCGCATTTGTCGCAATGCACCAGGGGGATGGGCTCGCCCCAGTAGCGCTGCCGGGAAAATACCCAATCCCGCAGCTTATAGTTTACCTTCCGATGGCCGATGTGCTCCTTCTCCAGGTAATCCTTCATGGCTTCGATGGCGTCCTCCACCTCCATGCCGGTGAGGAACCCGGAATTTACCATCTTGCCGGTGGCGCAATCCGTAAAGGCTTCCTTCTCCACGTCGCCGCCGGCCACCACCTCGATGATGGGCAGGCCGAAGGTGCGGGCAAATTCCCAGTCGCGGGTATCATGGCCGGGCACCGCCATGATGGCGCCGGTGCCGTAGCTCATCAATACATAGTCGGATACCCAGATGGGGATCTGCTTGCCGTTCACGGGATTCACGGCCATGACCCCTTCCAGGGGCACGCCGGTCTTATCCTTGACCAGCTCGCTGCGCTCAAAGTCGCTCTTGCGGGCCGCGGCCTGCTGATAGGCCTTGACCGCCTCCAGGTTCTTGATCCGACCCGCCTCTCCCCACTTTTTGATGAAGGGATGCTCCGGGCTCATGACCATGTAGGTGACCCCGAACAGGGTGTCCGCCCGGGTGGTGAATACGGTGAGGATATCCTCGCTGTCCGCCACCTTGAAGTCCACTTCCGCGCCTTCGCTGCGGCCGATCCAATTGCGCTGCTGGGTCTTGACCCGCTCGATATAATCCACCGTATCCAGGTCGTCGATGAGCCGCTGGGCATAGGCGGTGATCTTGAGCATCCACTGGCTGCGGATCTTCTGGATCACCGGGCCGCCGCACCGCTCGCACACCCCTTCCACCACCTCTTCGTTGGCAAGGCCCACCTTGCAGCTGGTGCAGAAGTTGATGGGAATCTCCGCCTTATAGGCCAGGCCCTTTTCATAGAGCTTGAGGAAGATCCACTGGGTCCATTTATAGTAATTGGGGTCCGTGGTATTCACTTCCCGGGACCAATCGAAGCTGAACCCCAGCCGCTTGAGCTGGGAGCGGAAGCGCTGGATGTTCTGGGCCGTCACCTTGGCGGGATGCTCGCCGGTCTTGATGGCGTAGTTTTCCGTGGGCAGGCCAAAGGCGTCGTAGCCGATGGGGTAAAGGACGTTATAGCCCTCCATCCGCCGCTTGCGGGCGATGATGTCCAACGCCGTATTGGAGCGGGGATGCCCCACATGCAGCCCTGCGCCGCTGGGGTAGGGGAACTCGATGAGGGGATAGAACTTGGGCAGGGTATGGTCCTCCTTGGCCTCAAAGCAATGGGCTTCCTCCCACCGGGCCTGCCATTTGCGCTCCACCTGGTCATGATCGTAACGAATCGACATAGCTTTCCTCCGTGCTGCGTATTGACAAAAAAACAGGGCTTCCATCTCCCCAAGAGACGGAAGGCCCGCGGTACCACTCTTCTTGACGCAAAGCGCGCCCACTCTTTCCTTTAACGCAGGAATACGCCAACGCCTACTTGGGTTCAGCGCCGGGGCTCAGCGGCGAGGTTGGGCTTGCTTCCATACCGCCTTGCAGCCAACAGCGGCTCTCTGGAATGGAAGGGACGGCCTACTGCTCCGCGTCCACGCCGAAACTATACAGGAAGGGGCGACGCCAGGGCTTTCGGACGCATCCGAAAAAAGGCGGGGGCTCCCCTCCTCCGTTCTTTCAATTATATTTTGCACAAACCGAAAAGTCAAGCTATAATAGTCCTTGCTATAGCCCTCTGGGCCAAACTTTACCAGGAGGTTTCCCCATGCTGGATTATCATATGCACTGCCAATATTCTGCCGATTCCCCCGCGTCCCTCCGGACCCAGCTGGAGGCGGCCCAGGCCGCTGGACTAAAGGAGATCTGCTTCACCGACCACGTGGACTTTGACGGCTCGGGCCTGCCCCCTGCGGACATCGCCGCCCGGGACCGGGAGCTTCAGGCCCTGCTGCCGGATTATCCCGCGCTCACCGTCCGACGGGGGGCGGAGGTGGGCATGAAGGATGCCGCCACCGCCCAGGCAGCTTGGCGGGCCATCGGCCGGCTGGGGCTGGATTTTATCATTGGCTCCGTCCATATGGTGGATGGGGTGGATTCCTATTACCCCGCCTTTTTTGAAGGCCGCACCAAGGCGGAAAGCTGCCGGGCCTATCTGGCGGCCGTGCTCCGGGGGCTGGAGGCCACCCCCTATATCAGCGTACTCGGCCACTATGACTTCTGCTGCAAATTTTCCCCCTATCCGGACCGCTCCATGTCCTATGCCGTAGCCCCAACGCTCTTTGACGCCATCTTCCGCCATCTGATCCAAAATGGCAAGGGCCTGGAGATCAACACCTCCCCCTGGCGGGACGGCCCCAGCTGGGGCCTGGATATCCTCTCCCGCTACCGGGCGCTGGGCGGGGAATTCGTCACCGTGGGGGCGGACGCCCACAAGCCCGGCCAGGTGGGCCGCCGCATCGGCGAGGCCCTGGAACTGGCCCGGGCCGCAGGCATCCCCTATGTGGCCACCTTCCAGGCCATGCAGCCCACCCTGCACCGGCTATAAACATGCCGCCCAGCTTGCCCAACGTCCACGGGGGGGGGCGGCGGGCGCGCAAAGCGCGCATAACGGCCGGGGGCCGGGGCCTATGGCCCCAGCCCCCGGCCGTTGGTTTGCGGGGCCGTGCCCGCCCCTGGCGGGCACGGCCCCGCAAACGCCGCCCCCCCCCGCCGCGCCGCCGGGATCGAGCCCGTCAGGGTCCATAAAGCAACCCCAGCGTCCGGGCCAATTCCTCCACCGGGGGCTGCCCCGGGGCGCTTTCCCCGGCGGCTGCGCCGAAGGTAAGGCAAGCGCCGAACAGGCCCCCGCACAGCCGGGAAGCCATGCCCAACCGGCCCATGCTCATGGTGATCAGGGGCACGCTAAGCCGTTGGCCTGCCTCCTGGGTAGCCGTGAGCAAAGCCAGCACATCCCCGGGCGTTTTGGGGGTCACTGCCAGCTTCACCACGTCCCCGCCCCCATCCTCCATGCGCAACAGGGTCTGTACCATCAGGGCGACCGAAGGCGTACCCAGGAAATCGTGGCAGGAAAACACCGTCCTGCTCCCGGCCTCCCTGGCCCTGTGGCCCAATTGGGCCGCCAGCTTTTTCCCCCGGTTCCATTCGATGTCCACCAGGTCCGCCCCGGCCTGGGCCGCCGCCAGGATGGCCGCGGCGTAATCCAGGGGCGCCGGGCCGTCCCCCTGGTTTTCCGCCGGCGTGCGATAGGTGAAGAGTAGAGGCTTGTCCCCCAATGCCTCCAAAATCGCCGGCAGCAAGCCCCCAGGCCCGCCCGCCAGAGGCGCCGCCAAATCATACCGCCATTCCCCTATGTCCACCGGAAGCGCGGACAAAGCCGCCGCCTCCTGCAAGATCCGTTCCCGCTCCCGCCCCACCAGGGGCGCGCACAGCCAGGGCCTGCCCTGGCCCAAGCTCCTGCCGCGAATCTCGATGCGCATCGTTTCCCCCTGCCTTTCTATCAAAAGGGTATCACAGCCCGCAAAAAACCGCAAGTACGCAATTGAATTACGAAAATTTATGACAAATTTGACGGCATTTTGCCGGAATGTTGAGATTGCGGTAAACTTCAACTCCAACCCATTGACTTGGATTTATTTTTTGGCTAAAATAAAGGCGTACCAAGAAGGACATACTAGAAAGGAACTTGGTAAAACCAATAGAGCGTATAGACCAGGAGGGATTAAATATGTTACCTAGCATTTTCGGTGAAAACTTATTCGACGCGTTTTTCGATGATTCTTTTGAAAGAAATTTTTGGAACCAGCGCAATCCCCTTTACGGGAAGCACACCCAGAACCTGATGCGGACCGACGTAAGGGAAACGGATACCAGCTATGAGCTGGATGTGGACCTGCCCGGCTTCCAGAAGGACGAGGTCAAGGTGGATCTGGATCATGGGTATCTGACCATCAGCGCCGCCAAATCCATGGATCGAGATAAGAAGGATAAGCAAGGCCGTTATATCCGCCAGGAGCGGTATGCAGGCCAGTGCTCCCGCAGCTTCTATGTGGGCGACCTCAGGCCCGAGCAGATCCAGGCCAAATACGAGGACGGCATCCTGCGGCTCACCCTGCCCAAGGAGGACCCCAAGGCGTTGCCTTCCCCCAACCGGATCGAAATTCAATAACCGAACACCGAACGGGAGGGGCTTTGCCCCTCCCCAGCCTGTCGAAAAACCCCCGGGGGT
>UQOG01000117.1 GCA_900542615.1 uncultured Eubacteriales bacterium
GTTATTCCTTGATTTAATAATAATACTTATTATTGATTTTGTAAAGCCCTTTTTTCCTCTTTTCAAATATTTTTTTGCGAAATGGAAAGCGTACTTGACATAGCAATGAACATATGCTATCCTCTCGATGGAAAGTTTCCTTTCCACCGAGAGGAGGATGGGGTTGAAGAACCGGTTAGAGCAGCTGCGGAAAAGCCGCGGCATCAAGCAGGAGGAGCTGGCAGAGGCCCTGGAAGTATCCAGGCAAACCATTGGGTCGCTGGAAAATGGGCGGTACAATCCATCCATTCTGCTGGCATTCAAAATTGCCCGGTATTTCGGGATGCCAATTGAGGATATTTTTATCTATGAGGAGGCGGAATCGTGAAACCTAGGAATTGGAATTGGTTGGCCCTTGGAACCGGCTTGCTTTTGCTTGCGGCCGGGCTGCTGGCGCTGAAGTGGGCCCCCGCCCGCCAGGGGGCGCTGGTTGCGCTGCCCTATATCTGCATCGGCCTTGGCTGCGGGGCGTTTGGGGGCGGCTTCGGCGGCCTCATCAACCGCAAGGTCCTGCGCGATAACCCGCGGCTGCAAAAGCAGATTGCCATCGACCAAAACGACGAGCGAAACATCGCCCTTTCCAACCGGGCCAAGGCAAAGGCCTTTGACGCCATGCTCTACCTGTTCGGCGCATGTCTGATCGCCTTCTCCCTTATGGGGGTTCCGCTTTTCGCCACCCTTGCCCTGGTCGCTGCATACCTGCTGACGGTTGGGCTGCTGATCTTCTACTTAAATAAATATCATAAGGAGATGTAGCATGTGCGCCGTCGCCGGCCCCTATGGCTGCCGCGCCAGCAATCCATCCGGCCTGCCGCCAGGCTAACCGGTCGGGAAAGGGCTTGCTCCCTGCCCGCAAACGCCATCGCCCTCTGTACGCCGGGGCGTCCGCCAACGCCAAAAGGCAGAGGAAGGGTTGCGGTACCGCAAGAAAACGCCGCCCCTTTTCATTGGCCGGAATGGCCGAATGCCTGCCCACGGCTATAAGTTCTGCCCCTTTGTCGAAAGGCCGTAGCAGCCGACGCCGGGCCAAAACCGGGCGGCGGCAAACGGAGCCGCCGCCCGGAAGTTGTTTGGGCGCATTGGATAGGAATACGCGGCCTTATCCATCGCCGGCGGCAGGCCGCTTACAGCTGCACGCCCCAAGCCCTTTTGGCCAATTGGGCGTAATGCTGATACAGGATTCCGAATCGATGGATATAGGGCTGCTTCCAGGGCTTTTCCCTGCCGCAAAAATGAAGGATGGCCGTATGCTCCATCACCCAGGGGAGATCATAGCTCCCGCCGCTGCGCAGCAAATAGCTGCGGTAATTCCTGGCGTCATAGTTCCACAGGACGTCTTCCAGCGGGAGGATCCGCTGGCTATAAAGGGCGTTCAGCACGTCCTGATCCGGCAGCACCAGCTCCTTTCGGTGCTGCTCCACATATTGAAACAGGCTTTGCGGCCGGATCTCCTGCCTGCCGGCATCCAGATCCATCAGCAGCACCCCGGAGTTGTAATAATCCCGCTCCGTTCCCAGCCGGAGCTGGTTCACCCCGCTGACCAGCTCCGCCTTTCCCGTATGGGCGGCTGCGGCGAACAGGTTCCCTTGCAGCTCCGTCTCCCACAGGGGGCGAATGGGGTTGATGATCAGTATATCCGGATCCAGGTACAGGACCCGGCGCACCTGGCCGGGCAGCAGGCGGGACGCCAGCAGCCGGTAATACATTTCCCTGGGATACTGCTTGGTTACCGGCGCATCTTCAAACAGCGTATCCTCCACCGGGATGGGGGAAAAGAGATATCCGTATCCCTCGCATTGCCGCTGGATCCCTGCAAAGGCTTCCCCGGGGATGCCGCTATGGATTAGATACAGGGTAACCGATTCCCCGGGATTGTTTACAGCAAATGAGGTCAGGAGAATCTGGAGCTGGGGCAAATAGTTCTGATCCAGGGTCGTAAGGAGGGCGATGGGTTCCATGGCTGCATCCTTTCCCCCTTAGCGTCCGTTTCCCAGGGGGCTGACCGCGATCAGGATGCCGTCTATGCCCAGCAGGAGCAGGTAAAAGCTGGCAAAATACCAGATGGTAGCCAGGGTAAACAGGGGCTGTAAAACCATCATAATGCCTAAAATCAATCCAATGATGTTGATGGCCAAGGTAAAGGCGTACATTCCGCCGCCGGCCATCAACCGAATATGGCGCAGATGGGCCAGCCGGGAAATGCAATGGGCGATGAACCAAATGGGGAATAGCAGGGTCAATGCCAAGGTGCCTGCCGCAGGGTATGCCAGCAGCATGATCCCGGCCATAACGCTTAAGATCCCGGAGATCAGAGAAACCACGGGCCCAAAGCCAATATACCGCTCCACCTCGATATACAGCAGGATGTCCCCGATGCCGATGATGATGGCTGCGATCCCGTAGGCAAACACCATGCGCATCAGGGCAACGCCCGGATCCACCAATGCCCAAATGCCCAGAGCGATCAGCAAGATCCCCGCCATCAGCTCAAGCCATCCGAAACCAGAACGCCTTCTCATTGTTTTTCCCCTCCCGTCAAAATTTCCATGAACGCCTCGCCGGTGATGGTCTCCTTTTCATAGAGGTAATTGGCCAGCTTGTCCAGCTTGTCCCGGTTATCCTCCAGGAGCTTCCTGGCTTTTTCGTGCTGGCGCTTCACCAGCTCCACCACCTTCCGATCGATTTCCTTCTGGGTGTCCGGGGAACAGGCCAACGACGTATCGCCGCCCAGATATTGATTGTTCACCGTTTCCATGGCCACCATATCAAAGGCGTCGCTCATGCCATAGCGGCTGATCATGGCCCGCGCCAGCTTGGTCGCCTGCTCGATGTCGTTGGAGGCGCCGGTGGTGATGGAGCCAAGGGCAACTTCCTCCGCCGCCCGGCCGCCTGTATAGGTGGCGATTTTATTTTCCAGCTCCTCCTTGGTCATCAGGTATTTGTCCCCGCTCTCCACCTGCATGGTATATCCCAGCGCCCCGGAGGTACGGGGGATGATGGTGATCTTCTGCACAGGGGCGGAATTGGCCTGCTTGGCTGCCACCAGGGCATGGCCGATTTCATGATAGGCCACCACCCGCTTCTCCTGATCGGACAGGACGGCGTTTTTCTTCTGGTAACCGGCGATAACCACCTCGATGCTCTCTTCCAAGTCGGCTTGCTTGACGATGGTGCGGCCGGCGCGCACTGCCCTTAGCGCCGCCTCGTTGATGATATTCGCCAGCTCTGCCCCGCTGGCGCCTGCGGCCATGCGGGCAATGGTATGGAAGTCCACATCCTCCGCAGTCTGGATCTTTTTCGCGTGGACCTTCAGGATGGCTTCCCGCCCTTGCAGGTCCGGAAGCTCCACCGGTACCCGGCGGTCAAACCGGCCCGGACGGGTCAGCGCGGGATCCAGGGATTCCGGCCGGTTTGTGGCGGCCAAAATAATGACGCCGGTATTTTCTTCAAAGCCGTCCATCTCCGTGAGCAGCTGGTTCAAGGTCTGTTCCCGCTCGTCGTTGCCTCCGTAGCCGCCGGAATTCCGTTTCTGGCCAATGGCGTCGATCTCATCGATAAACACGATGCAAGGCGCCTTTTCCTTTGCCTGCTTGAATAGGTCCCGCACCTTAGAGGCGCCCATGCCTACGAACATTTCCACAAACTCGGAGCCCGAAATGGAGAAAAAGGGGACGTTGGCCTCGCCGGCAACCGCCTTGGCCAGCATGGTTTTGCCGGTGCCCGGAGGGCCCACCAGCAGGATCCCCTTTGGCATAGCGGCGCCGGCTTTGGTATATTTTGTGGGATCGTGCAGATAATCCACGATCTCCTGCAAGCTCTCCTTGGCTTCGTCCTCCCCCGCCACATCGGCAAACCGGATCCCCTTGGTGGATTGCACATAGACCTTTGCATTGCTCTTGCCCATGCCGAAGGATAGGGAATTTTTGCCCCCCGCCTGCTCCATGAGCTTTTTATTCATGTATTGCCCCAGGAGCACAAAGATGGCGATCGGCAGGATCCAGCTCAAAAGGAAGCTGAGAATCGGATTGGTCTGCTGGATGATCTGCCCGCCGTACTTGGCCCCGGAAGCCTTTAACAGCCGGGCGAGATCCGGATCTGGAATCATGCCGGCCGTATAAATGGCCGTCTGCTCTTTATCGGTAAAGACGATCTGGTTTTCGGTTTCGTTCACTTCCACTTGTCCCAGGTTTTTGTCTTCGGCCATCTGGACAAAGGTTCCATAATCGACCTCCAACACCTGGTTCATGGACATGATGGGCATCACGAGCATATTGAACAGCAAAATTACCCCTAGGGCGATTAGATAATAGTAAATCAACGGCCTTTTGGGTGATTTGACTTCCTTCATACTTGCCTTCCTCCTTCTTGCTGGAACATTTGGGTATAAATGGCGTCCATGGAAAGCAGCAGCGCCTTGTCTGCCGCCTGGTGGGCAAAGTCCAGTGCATACTCTGCCAGCAGGATCTTTTCCTCCGCCACCGTTTCCGGATCCGGGCTTTCCGCCGCAATGGCCTCTAAGCGCTCCTTGGCCTTGCGGATGATCCGCTCCATCTGGCTATAGCTCTCCGACAGGGCGGCCGCCACATCCGACTTGGAGCGCAGCAGGTTATTCCGCAGGGCCACTTCCGCCTGCTCGCATTCCTGGGCCAAGGCGTCCATCTCCTGCTGGAGCCGGCTTTGGCAGGCGGTTTCGCTTATGAGAATGCGGCTATGCAGCCGTTCCATCCGCTCATCCAATTGGCATAGCTTTACGGAGAGAATTTCATGTGCCATGTACACACCTCCTTCTTCCTCTTTATTGTAGGCGGGGCGGCGTGCCGGTTCAATTTTCACAACCGGGCCGGTGTATAGACACAAACGCCGGTGTGTAAAAGAATTTTACACACCGGCGTTTGCCAGCTTGTCGAAAAACCTCTGGCGAATGGAAGATCGCGGCCCTTTTAGGCTTTAATCGGATTTGGCGGCATGTACGGCAAATCCGCAAAAAGCCTTGCGTAGCAAGGGTTTCCTTGCATAGCTCCCTGGCCGCGCCGTAGGCGCAAGGGAGCTATGAACACCTCGAAAAAGTGGCGCAAGCCACTTTTTCGACAGCCAAACAAACGCCGGTGTGTAAAAGAATTTTACACACCGGCGTTTGCGTTAAAAGCCGTTCTATTGTAAGCTGCCAGGATGGCTACGCTCCCTCCACCGGGGAGATGCCCTCCGTCATCAGGCGGTACGCGATATGGACGATCTGATCTAAGTTTTTAGTATCCTCCTCCGTCCAATTCCGCAAAAGCCCCAGAATCGCTTGGCTGTGATAGCGAAGGATCAGCTTCACCTCAAAGCGGGTACAGGTTTGATAAAGGCCCTCCGCATCGCACACCTGCTCAAACAAGCGCTGTAGGTACTGGGCCAGCAGCAGCTCCAATTCTTCCCGGTAATTGCTTTCCATACCCTTCTTCATGTAGGGAAGGGCGTTGATGGCCATGATGAATAGGCACCGCAGCCGGGCCTCCCCATTCCCCAGGGCCCTGGCCTCCAACAGGGTACGCTGGGTATCCCGCTCCAGGATCCAGCGGAACAAAGCCGGGATATCCTCAAAGTGATAATAAAAGGCCTGCCGGGTGATCTGGCATTCCTCCACGATGTTCTTTACCGTCAACTTTTTTACGTTCCGCTCCAGCAAGATGGTCTTTGCCGCCTGGGCAATGGTCTCTTTCATGTCGGCCGCCACGTTGTTCCCTCCCCGCAAGTTGTGACCGGTCCCCATATGCGCCCCACAGCAGGGCTGCTGCTATATGGGTCTGCGAGCTTTAGTGTAGCAGGTTATGGTTACGCCGTCAAACAAAAAGCTGCCAGCGGCAACCAGCAGAACCACACTCGAGGGCGCTTCACGTCTTCTTATCTTTCCATGCCTGTGCGGCATGGTCATTCCCGTCGGGCCAGGCGTCCTCACGCTACGGCTCCCTGTTTGCAGCAGCGCCGCCTCGCCCAGCCGCAGGAAAAATGCCATGGTTCTGTTGGAGCGCCCATCCTACCGCGCTCCGCGGCCCTCCCGCCCGGGCCAGCCCGCCGCCCGCGTAGGGCTCCTAGGGTCTATCCTG
>UQOG01000118.1 GCA_900542615.1 uncultured Eubacteriales bacterium
CCCCAAGGCCCCGGCCCGCGAACCGCCGCCGCCCCCGGGGGGGACGCTGGGTTTCCGGGCAAAGGAAAAGCCCCTTGCGGGGCTAGCACACGGGCACGCTGCCCGGACACGGCTCAGGCGGTCAGACCCACCTGCTGCAACAGATCGCCCACCGTACAGATGGACGCGTCATCCTCGATCAGCACGTCGAACTCCTCCTCCACGGAAAGCACCAGCTCCGTCATATCCAGGGAGTCCAGGTGCAGCTGGGCTGCGGTGGATTCCGGGGTGATCTGTTCTTCCGGCACACCTGTCATCTCGTGCACCATTTCGCGCAGACGCGCAAAACTATCCATATTGATGATTCCTCCTGGCGAATATTCTCCGCCTTACATATTACTGCTTTTTTTGCAGAAAAATTACCTGAATATTGTATCTTCCCCGCCACAAAATGTCAACCAAAAGGTTTTTTACGCCAGGTATGGTATTTATATTCCAAATGTAATACAATATATAGGAATATAATGGGTAAGGAGGCTATAATGGGGAGCAAGAGCAGCGAAAAAAAGCGCAAGAGCCTATTTTATAAGATCCTGGTCCTGGTGATCCTGCTGGCGTTCTCGGTGTTTTTATACTGTGGCGAGCAGGATGTGACCCCGATGGAGGCCCTGCAATACCTCTTGGGGCAAACGGAGCTGGACCAGCTGCCGGATATGCCTGCCATTACGGATATCCCCCATTTGGAGGAGCTGGAGGAATGGCTGCCGGAGGATAGCCCGGCGCCTTCGGAATCGGCTTCGCCCACGCCGCTGCCCCAGGGCACGGCAGACGCCGGCTTTGACACAGCCATTCAACAGACCAGCGGGATGCACGCCTACATTCTGGACGTGGGCCAGGGTAGCTGCGCGTTTATCCGTTCCCCCGGCGGCTATACCATGCTCATCGACGCGGCGGAGAGCCAATATTACCCGGTGATCGAAGAGTTCCTCCAGGCGCAGGAGGTGGAGCGGCTGGATGTGGTGGTGGCCAGCCATCCCCATAGCGACCACATTGGCGCCATGGCCAAGGTGATTCAAAATTTTGAGATCGGCGCCTTCTATCTGCCGGATAAGCCCCACACCACCGCCACCTATGAGCGGATGATCCAAGCCCTGGAGGATAAGGAGGTGGCCGTCTACCCCGCCGCCGGCGGCAAGGATGCCACCATCCCCTGGGACCCCCTGGTTACGGTTTCCATCCTCTCCCCTGTGGAAGGGGTATCCTACGACGACCTGAACAACGTGAGCGCCGTGATCCGCCTATCCTACGGGGATACCTCCATCCTGTTTCCCGGGGACGCGGAGGACGAGGCCCAGGAGATCATGCTGTCCAAGCTGCCCCTATCCTGCTTCCCCTCCTCCGTGCTGGTGGTAGCCCACCACGGCAGCTCCAACGCCTCCAGCGATCCTTTCCTGCAGGCTGTGGACCCCTCCCTGGCGGTGATTTCTGTGGGGGAGGGCAACGACTATGGCCATCCCCACCAGGAGGTGTTGGATAAACTGGAACGGCTGGGCATCCCCTATTTCCGCACCGATGAAAACGGCACCGTCCACATCCTGCTCAACGGCAAAAAGGTGCAGGTGGAGACTCAGCGTTAGGCCGCGGCGGCCTATCCCAAGGCTGCGGTTGCCCGGCCCGGGGGCGCGGCGGCGCTGGGGGAATAACGAACGCGAGGCTGTCCGGCAATGGCCGGACAGCCTCGCGTTTTGTTGGGGAAGCCAATCCCCCGCAGCGGTTACTTATTTGCGCAGGCCCAGGCTGGCAACGATGGCACGATACCGCTCGATGTCCTTATCCTTGAGGTAGTTGAGCAGGCCCCGGCGCTGACCGACCATCTTGAGCAGGCCCCGGCGGGAGTGGTGGTCCTTCTTGTTGAGCTTGAGGTGCTCGTTGAGGTGATTGATCCGCTGGGTGAGCAGCGCGATCTGGACCTCAGGGGAACCGGTGTCGCCTTCGTGGCGGCCGTACTGGGCAATGATCTCGGCTTTGGTTGGCATAAAAAATCCTCCTAAACTTAGTATCCCCGAAAGCCGAGCATGACGTTGGAGACGCGCCAAACGCAGCCATCGGTTGTGCTATCTATAGCCTTATTACTATACCATATGCCAGGATGGATGTAAATAGTCCCCCGGCAAAAATCAACAACTTGGGGGAAAATCGCCGTTCAAGGGGGGCAACTGCCCGCCAGGGGGCCGGCTAATCCAGGGGCAAGTTGAAATCCACGCCCAGCACCGGCTGAGGAGAGGGGGCGTCCTGGGGGAAGTACAAGCGGACGGGCTGTTTCACGTCCATGATCTCCACGATGCAGGGGCGGGACCGGCTGCTATCCAATGCCAGCCAGGCCGCGTAGGTGCCGGGGCGGGGAATGACCAGGGTCGGAGCGGGGTAGAACAGCCGCATTCCCCCATAGCCGTCCTGTAGGTCGCCCTCCAGCCGGTAATGCCGGCCCAGCATGGCGGCCGCGTCCGCCACCTGGCCCTGCTCCAGGCATTGCCGGATCCGGGTGCTGGAAATGGGGGCGTCGCCGTAGACCTCCGGGGGGATCTCATGGGCCCCAAAGCCCATTGCCTTTCCCAGTTCCCGGAGCATGGCCATGTTTCCCGCCCCATGGTTGCCAAAGGTGTAATTGAAGCCCCCCACCGCGGCGCCCATATGGTAGGTTTCCAGCAGCATCCGTACAAAGTCCGCCGGCTCCATGGCCGCGTATTCCCGGCTGAAGGGCACGGTCACCACCGGGCAAAAGCCGCCCAGCATGGCGATGCGGGCCCGATGGGACATGAGCAGGCCCGGGGTTTTATGAAAGGCCTCCAAGGGATGGTTGGAAAAGGTATAGATCAACGGCTGCATCCCCTGTTCCCGGGCGATGCTGCAGGTCGCGTCGATGAGCCGCCGGTGGCCCCGGTGGACCCCGTCAAAGGTCCCCAGGGCGATCACGTTATCCATGAATGCTGTCGTCCTCCGTCAAAAATAGGCGCATATGCAAGCCCTCCGGGCCTTGCTGGCCAATGCCCCAGAACTGCTCCTCCACATAGAGGCGCACCGGGCCCTCCGGGATCTCCTGCCCGGGCAGCTGGATGGCGCTGCCGTTTTGCAGGCGCTTGCGCTGCACGGGATCCAGCCGCAGCCTGAGCTGGGGCAGATGGGCCAGGGCCGCTTCCGGGGGGATCAGGGCCTCCTCCAGGCCGCCCGCCGCCCGTTGGGCCTGCAATTCCTCCAGCGTCCAGGCGGTATCCAGGGAAAAGCGCCCGCTGCGGCTGCGCAGCAGGAAGGATAAATGGGCCGGGACGTCCAGGGCCCTGCCCAGGTCCTGGCACAGGGTACGCACATAGGTGCCCCGGCTACAGGAAACATCCAATAAAAAGGTTTGGGGGCCGGTCTGCTCCACCAGCGCCAGCCGGTGGATGTATACCTGCCGGCGTTTTTCCACCGGCGCCTCCCCGGCCCGGGCCAGCTCATAGAGCTTTTTGCCCCCGGATTTCAAGGCGCTGTACATGGGGGCGATCTGCTCCTGAGGGCCTAAAAAGCGGGGCAAAACGTTGGCCAACGCTTCTTTTGTCACGCTGGTGGGCCGTTGCGCCAGGATGCTGCCATAGGAATCCTGGGTGTCCGTGGCCGCCCCAAAGGCGATCTCCGCCAGGTAATCCTTATCCTTGTCCACCAGATAATCAAAAAGCCGGGTAGCCCGGCCGATGCAAATGGGCAAGACTCCCGCCGCGCCTGGGTCCAGGGTGCCGGTATGGCCTACCCGTTTTTCTTGAAACAGCCGCCGCAGGGCCACCACCGCGTCGCTGGAGGTCATGCCCGGGGGCTTTAGGAAATTCACCACACCGTGTTTCATCCCAGCGCCTCCTTGGCCGCCGCCAGGGCCTGGGCCCATACGGCCTCCAAGCCGCCTTTGGCCGTATACCCTGCGGCCCTGGGGTGGCCGCCGCCGCCCAAGCGGGCCGCCATGGCCCCCACGTCTGCCCAGCGCTTGGCCCGCAGGCTCACCTTCCAGGTTTCCGGGCCGCTCTCCTTGAAGAAGACGGCCACCTCCACGCTATCGATATCCCGCACATGGTCGATCACCCCTTCCGTATCCTCCTCCCGGGCGCCGCAGGCTTCCACTTGGGCCCGGGTCAGGCTGACCATGCCGATCCGGTCCTGCTCGTAGAGCCGGATGCCGCCAATGGCCAATCCAAGCAGCCGCAGCTTGCAAAAGGGGGTGTTCCGGTAGATGCGCAGGTTCAGGTCATAGCCGTCCGCCCCGGCGTCCAGCAGGGCCCCGGCAATGCGCAGGGTATCCCCGGTGGTATTGGAATAGGAAAAATTTCCTGTATCCGTCATCAGGGCGGTATACAGGCAGGCGGCCAGCTCCGTCGTGATGGGCAAGCCCAGGCTCAGGGCCAGCCGGTAGATCAGCTCCCCGGTGGCGGCGGCGGTGGGGTCCACCGCGTTGGCCCCGGCATAGGCGTCGTTGGTGGGGTGATGGTCGATGTTATAGGTGGAAGCCGCCTGGGCAAACAGGGCTTGAGCTTGTCCCAGCCGGCCCAGGTCCGCGCAGTCCACGCTGATCACGTGGGGATAACCTACGGCCTGTTCCGGGGTGCGGAGCTGATCCGCCAGGGGCAAAAACCCATATAGGGCGGGGACCCGGTCGGTACAGACCGCCTCCGCCCGCTTCCCCAGCTGCCGGAGCAAGCCCAGCAGGGCCAGGGTGGAGCCCAGGGTATCCCCATCCGGGGAAATATGGGCGATGACGGTGAAACCGTCCCGGCTGGTGATATAGTCCCGTAGGCTTTCTATGGCGCGCTGGGGCAGCATGGCATCATTCCTCGTCTTTCCCTTCGGAGTCTTTCTTGATGCCCAGGCTGTCGATTACCTGGGAAATATGTACGCTGTAGGCGATGGAATCATCCAGCAGGAATTTGAACTTGGGCAATGCCCTTAGCTGCATCCTGCGGCCCACCTCCCGGGCGATGAAGCCCTCCGCCCCATTGAGGGCGTTTACGCTTTCCTCCCGGGGGGCTTGTTCCTTGTCGTATACGCTGACCTTGACCTTGGCCTGCTTCAGGTCGTTGGTGACCTCCACCCCCACGATGGTGGTCATGGGGGAGATCCGGGGGTCCTTCATTTCCCGCACGATCTGTGCCAGGGTCTTTTTGATCTCCTCGTTCATGCGCTGATAGCGGACTGACATGTTCTTTCCTTTCCGCCTTGCCGCAGCCGGGGCCCAGGGCCCATCGTGGGCTTTTACCGCTCCACCTGCTGCATCTCGAAGGCTTCGATCACATCCTCCTCGTGGATGTCGTTGAAATTCTCCAGGCCGATGCCGCACTCAAAGCCGGCGCTTACTTCCTTCACATCGTCCTTAAACCGCTTGAGGGAAGCGATCTTGCCCTCGTGGATGACCACGCCGTCCCGCACCACCCGGACCTGGGCGTTGCGGTTCACCTTGCCGCTGTTCACATAGGCGCCGGCAATGGTGCCTACGCCGCTCACCTTGAAGGTGCTGCGCACGGTGATCCGGCCCAGCTCCACCTCCTTGAATACCGGGGCGAAGAGGCCCTTCATGGCCTTTTCCATATCCTCGATGGCCTGGTAGATGATCCGGTACAGGCGCACGTCCACGTTTTCCCGCTCCGCGGTCTCCCGGGCCATGGCGTCCGGCCGCACGTTGAAGCCGATGACGATGGCGTTGGAGGCGGAAGCGAACATGATATCGCTGGCGGTAATGGCGCCTACGCCGCCGTGGATGCACTTGACCCGCACCTCCTCATTGGAGAGCTTTTCCAAGGCCTGCTTCACCGCCTCCACGGAACCCTGTACGTCCGCCTTGACGATGATGTTCAATTCCTTCATTTGGCCTTCCGCGATCTGGTTAAACAGATCGTCCAGGGAGACCTTGCTCATGGCCTTGAGCTGCTCGGCCTTCTGCTTATCCCGGCGCTCCTCGGCCACCTGGCGGGAGAGCTTATCCACCTCCGCCACGTTCATCAC
>UQOG01000119.1 GCA_900542615.1 uncultured Eubacteriales bacterium
CGGTCCTTCGCCCTCCATGGGTCCTTTGCCCCCGCCAAAAAAGCGGCCCGGTTCCATCCTGCCACGGAACCGGGCCCTTCTGCTTCCCGCCGGGCTGCCGCCCGGCCGTTTTGTTTCGTATGCGTTCTGGCTATAGCTGGCCCAGGGCGCCCATTGCCTCCAGTACTGCGCCCCCCAGGCTTCTGGCCTTATCCGACACGGTAAAGCAATTGTTGGGCTGGCACCGGGGGTCTACGTCCGCGCACTTCATCCCTTTGGGGATCTGTAAGCCGTCCGTGAGAATGCCCCGCAGAATGCCGCTGATGTGGGTGATCACCGGCACGCCGTCCACCCGGGCGATGGTCTCCCCGGCTTCCACCCGGTCGCCGATCCTGTGGATCGCCCGGAAGGTGCCGCCAGCCGGCGCGTGCATGACCCGCTCCTTGGTAAAGCCGCCGATCTCCCCCGGCACCCCGGTGTTGGGCAGGGCGCTGCCCTGGTAATAGACCCGGCCCAGGTTATGGCCCCGCATGGTCTCCACCACCGCGTGGCAATCCACCCCCGCCGTAAACCCCGGCCCCAGGGCAATCACCGCCGGCGCATCCTGGATGCTGGTCCCCAGGTTTCGCTTGGCCAGAATGGCATCCACCAGCACCTGGGGCTGGATAAAGGACCGGCAGGCCGCCTGAGGGTCTACCAATACCGGGATCTCCCCCGCCGCCCAGGCGGCCAGGGCGTCCGCCTCCCCCTTGGCAAGGCGGCCTCGCACATCCTCCACCATGGCCGTGCCCTGGAGGATGGCCGGGCAAAAGCTTACCGTCCAGCGGATGGCCGTGGGCTCTGCCAGATCCGTCATGGCTACCAGGTAACCTGCCCGGTGCAGCCGCAGGGCGACCCCGCTGGCCAGGTCCCCCGCCCCCTTGATCAATATGCGATTCGTTTTCATAGATCCTTTCGCCTCTCTTTTCCATCCGGGCTGTCCTTTCCTTGCTGCGCAAGGGGTATGCCCGCTTTATAGATTGGTCGCTTTTGCCCTTCCCTCCCCTGTTGAAAGCGGCGTTGCAGCTGTCAGTCCAGGATGCAACGGCGCTTCCCCAGGGGGCGGTTCCATAGCGCCCGCCCCTATGGCCTGTCCCTAGGCGCGGCGGCAACCACTTCCCGGCAAACCGGCCCCCATCAGCTGGCCTTCGGCCGGTTGGGGCTTCCCTCGCCTCGTATTATCTAGCCGTTCGGCAGCTTTTGCCCTCGTTCCCATACCTCCAGTACCGGAACCGGGCTTTCCAGGCTGGCCACGATCCCCCGGCCCGGCCAGGCCGCAGCCATTTGGCTGGCAGGCTGCCGCCGGGCGCCCTCCGCCTTGTTTACCAGCAGGCAGGTGGACGCCGGGTCAAACCCCTCCGCCAGGATGGCCTGGACTGCCTCCTGGGGGGTCACCACATGGGTTTGCGCCGCTCCCAACAGGGCGGCATACAGCTGGGGCCGGTGGGCTGCCTGGGCAATGGGCTGGCCCAGGCCGTCCGCACCGGCCACATAGATCAATCGATTTGTTTCACGTGGAACAACCGGCTCATAACCGGCATGGGCCTTCAGGGGCAGCCCTTTGGCCCCGTCCGCCTCGCACAGTACGTGGGTGGCCAGCCGGAGGGCGTCCTCCATGGGGGCGGCCTGGGTCAGCTTCCCCTGGGCAGCCCAAGCCCCCAGGGCGATCAACGGTTCTTGCTTTAGCAGCTGCTCCCCTTCCGCCAGGGTGCAGGCCAAGGGAACCCCTTTTGGGGGGAACATATGGGTGCTGGTGCATAGCAGCACCCGGTTTCCCGGCTCCCGGGCCAGCTCCCGGCCCAGGCAAAGCAGCAGGGTGGATTTCCCGCCCCCGCCGATGACGGCCGTAAGCCCCCGGGGGATCTGCAAGGCGTCCTGTAGCCTCACGGAGCCACCATCCCCTGGAAAATTTTCCCAAACAGGGCGTCCAGGCCCTGCTCCCCTGCGGTGACGAATTCCTCATAGCGCCGCAGCATGTCCTTGGCTTCCGGGGACAGGCTGGCTCCTCCGCCGTTTTTGCCGCCGGTTTGGGAGATCAGCAGCTTATATCCCAGGGCTGCTTCGCTGTTTTTCACCATGCGCCAGGCTTTGGAATAGGCCAGGTCCATCTCCCCGGCGGCAGCCCGGAGGGAGCCGGTCTCCTGCACCCGGGTCAACAGCTCCGCAATGCCGGGGCCAAAGCATTTTTCCCCTTTGTAGATCTGGATGCGTACCCGATAGGAGAGTGGTTGTTCCATGGTTATGTTATCCTTCCCCGCCGCGAAGCAGGTCGTAAATGCCCTGCAACAGCTCGGCGTTGTAATATTCGATGATGATCCGGCCCCGCTGGCTACTGCCCTGGATGGACACCTTGGTGCCCAGCCATTCCCGCAGGCTGGCTTCCGCCGCCGCCAGATCCGGGTCTGTGGCGGGGGGAGCCTTCTTCTGCCGGGGGGGCTTTTGCCCCTGCTCCCGCACCAGGGCCTCCGCCGCCCGGACGCTTAACCCTTCCCCCACAATCTTATCCGCCAGCATGGCCTGGGCCTCCGGGTCCTGTAAGCCTGCCAGGGCCCGGGCATGGCCGGCCTGGAGCTCGCCCCGGCGCAGGTGTTCCTGCACCGGCTCCGGCAGGGACAGCAGCCGCAGGCTGTTGGCGATGGCAGGCCGGCTCTTGGAAAGCCGCTTGGAGACCTCCTCCTGGGTCAGATCGTGCTGCTGCATCAAAAACCGGATGGCCGCCGCCTCCTCGATGGGGTTCAGGTCCTCCCGCTGCAGGTTCTCGATCAGGGCTACCTCCATCACCTGGGTCTCGTCCAGGTCCTTGACGATGGCGGGCACCTGGTCCAGCCCCGCCAACCTGGCGGCCCGGAACCGGCGCTCTCCGGCTACGATCACATACCGTTCCCCATTTTGCCGCAGGAGGATGGGCTGTACCACCCCGTGTTGCCGGATGGAATCCGCCAGTTCCTGAAGCTTTTCCTGGTCAAAATCCTTGCGGGGCTGGCCGGCGTTGGTGTCGATCCGACGAATATCCACCTGCTGCACCCCCTCCGGGGTGGGCTGGGTATAATCCCCCAGCAGGGCGTCCAACCCTCGGCCCAAACCTTTTTTCATGGCCATATCCCATTCCCCCCTTTACGCGTCTGCGGCTTCCTGGCCGTTGCCGGCCATCATCTCCTTGGCCAGCTCCACATAGGCCTTGGCCCCGGCGCACCGCTCGTCATACAGGGTGATGGGCAGGCCGAAGCTGGGGGCCTCCCCCAGCCGCACGGAACGGGGGATGATGGTTTCATATACCTTATTTTTAAAGAACTTCTTCACCTCGGTGACCACCTGGGCGCTCAGGTTGGTGCGGCCGTCGAACATGGTAAGCACCACCCCTTCCACCTGCAGGTTTTCATTGAGCCGATTTTTTACCAGCTTCACCGTGTTCATCAGATCGGAAAGCCCTTCCAGGGCATAGTATTCGCACTGGATGGGGGCCAATAGGGTATCCGCCGCGGTGAGGGCGTTGATGGTGAGCAACCCCAGGGAAGGCGGGCAATCGATGAAGATGTAATCATAGGCGGACCGCAGGGTATCCAGCGCCCGCTTGAGCACGGTCTCCCGGGCCAGGGCGCCCACCAGCTCCACCTCCGCGCCGGAGAGCTCCTTGCGGCTGGACAAAAGATCCAGCCCCTCTATCTGGGTGGGCACCACCGCCTCCGCCGGGGCTACGTCGTTGATGAGCACGTCATATATGCTGTATTCCGGGGCTTCTTTATCTATCCCCAAGCCGCTGGTGCTGTTCCCCTGGGGGTCCAGGTCCACGCACAGCACCCGCTTCCCAGCCTGGGCAATGCAGGCGGACAGGTTTACGGTAGTGGTGGTTTTTCCCACGCCGCCCTTCTGGTTGGCGACGGCAATGATTTTAGACACGGTTTTCCTCCCTATCGATGGCAATGGTTTTTTTGTTTTCATTATACGGCATTTATCAAGGGAGAACAATCCCAAGATGTTGTTTCACGTGAAACATGCCCCTACTATGCAAGGGACCCTTCCCTGTGTTTCACGTGGAACAAAGGCCCCTGGCCTACCTTCTATCCACAACGGGCATCGGCCAGGTCCAAGGCAACGCCCTGCTCCAGGCAAAAAGGGTGACGAGGGCTATTTCTCAACAGTTTATTAACATTTGCAAAGTGGAAAATATTTTCACTTGTAATATAATTTAAATAAAAACCAACTTTGTTTTCTTAATATAAAAATTAATTTACGCTAGCTAAATTAAAAAGGGGGGAACTGAACAACGCAACTTTGTTTCCCGGCACAAAAAAGAAAATGATGAAAGGAGGGATTGTAAAGCGAACCACAGTTGGAAACGGACTATCTCTTTGCTTTTCGTCATTCTTTTCTGTCTAACATCAGGAAATTATGCGTTAGCACTTGAAGGATTAGAAACATTAAAATTTAAGGCAAAGACAACAGATGCGTTAATTGATTCTATTCCTTTGGCGCAAACGCAAGCGGAAGCTGACGCCATATTTTCTGCGTTGATGCTTCGTATGGCGTCTGGCGAAACGATAAGAGGTTGAATCGATGGCTATGTGACGGCAAATCGTACGACTATGACATCAAGCACAGTATCGGTTAACGATACGGTTAAAGCAATCGTTCCGTCCGGCTCGACGCTTCGTGTGGGGTATGAATACCCAGCAAGCACACAAACATCAGGAGCGTTCGTGAATATCCAAAATTCTCTTGGGACCTATACAAAAACCTTTTCTGGGCCGTTTTTACCGTGCCAAATGCGGGCAAAATTTAATTTTATAGCAGGCAGCTATACGGAAAACAAAGTCCTTAAAACACGAATGAATATAAGTGGGGAACAGGCTATAGGACTGTCACTGCATCCGATGTGAACAATCATCAAATTGCTGTGGAGATTGTTGGTTTAGCTTTATCTATTCTAGTTACCCCTAACGCTGCAAATATCGTTATAGGTCAATTCAGCTTGTCGAAAAACCTCTGGCGAATGGAAGATCGCGGCCCTTTTAGGCTTTAATCGGATTTGGCGGCATGTACGGCAAATCCGCAAAAAGCCTTGCGTAGCAAGGGTTTCCCTGCATAGCTCCCTGGCCGCGCCGTAGGCGCAAGGGAGCTATGAAAACCTCGAAAAAGTGGCGCAAGCCACTTTTTCGACAGCCTGAATTATATGGTTCCCTTGGCACGCTATCCAGTTGGCCTGCACTTGCAGTTGGGCAATATTACCGTATTACAACCAGCGTATCGGGAAGCACCTTAACCGTCTCTGTACGTGTGTGGGCCTCCAGGCGAATGATGATGCAGGCGGCAGTGTAATTGCATCTGGTAGCCGAAGCGTTACAATTCCTACATTCTAAATAGGGAGGTGCTATCCATGGAAAAGAAAGCACCGCCGCGAAAGGGCTGGCTGCGGGCAGCCGCCCTGGCCAAGGGAGCGGCCCGGCTAAGCTACGCCGGCGCCCTAGTGGGCAGTTTATTAAACCTATTAAACCTGCGGTATATGCAAAGCGTGGCAGCGCCAAGCTATACCGGCCAGCTGCACGGGCTGCTAAGCGCGCTGTACTCTATCTTCCTGCTGTTCCTGCCCCTGATGGCTGTAGTGCTCAGCGGCGACCTGCTGGCGGCCTATTGCCGGATGCGGGGGGAAACCGGCCGGGACTGCTCTTTGGGGGACTATCTCGGCAGCCCGGAGGGCTGGACGGAGCTGCGGTCCCTGGCGGGCAAAACGCTGGCTACCTACCTGCTGCCGCTGCTGGTCTGCGGGCTGCTGATGCTGCTGGCCCTGGTGCCGGGCATACTCCAGCCCATGGTGGACATCTGGCGGGACTCCTGGCGTCCGTAAGGGGCCGGCGGGGGGCGGCAGGCGCGCGCAGCGCGCACAACGCAGGGGCGGGGGCCCTTGGCCCCCGCCCCTGCTTTGGTTT
>UQOG01000120.1 GCA_900542615.1 uncultured Eubacteriales bacterium
ACCCTGGACCTACGGCTTAGAAGGCCGTTGCTCTATCCAGCTGAGCTACAGGCGCATAGGCCGCTCACGTTCCATGGCATGGAAAACCCCTTGCCGACAATTAAGTATTTTATCAGATGACCCATGCTGTGTCAACAGTTGCGTGGCGCTATTTTCAATATTCAGCGGCCGAAGGGGCGGACGGTTTGCGGCGGCAGCGAAGGCCCGAGACCGCACACAAGGGGCTGCCTACGCATAGGCTGTATGGGGAGATATTCCCCAACCTATGCAACCATAAGGAGGCGCTTATGCAAAGAAGCAAACGGATCATCGCCCTTTGCCTTGGGGCGGTTATGGGCTTGGGCCTGTGGGGCCCGGGCCTGGCCCGGGCAAAGGCCGAGGAAGCCTATTATGAGGGAATCGACATCAGCCGCTATCAGGGCACGGTGGACTTTGCCCGGCTGGCGGCGGACGGGATCGACATCGTATATATGCGGGCCGGGGAAGGGAGCGACTATACCGATCCGGAGTATGAACGCAACTATCAGCAGGCCCGGGAAGCGGGGCTGAAAAGCGGGGCGTATTTATACGTGACCGCCACCACGGTGGAGGAGGGTAAGGCGCAGGCAAAGTTTTTTGCCGGCCTGCTCCAGGGCAAGGAATTTGCCTGCCGGCCGGTGATGGATTTTGAAGACCTGCGGGGCCTGAACCGGCAGACGGCCAATACCATTGCCCTGGCGTTTCTACAGACCTTGGAGGAGGAAACGGGGGTGACTCCGGCCATCTATACCGGGGCCTATAAGGTGGAGGTGGTATGGGATGCGGCCCTCGCGGCCTATCCCCTTTGGATCGCGGAATATGGGGTGGAGGAACCCAAGACCACCGGCGCCTGGAAGGAATGGTCGGGCTTTCAGTATACCAACAAAGGCCAGGTGGACGGCATAGAGGGCGATGTGGATCGGGACCGGTTCCGGTCCGGCATCCTGCTGGCGGGGGGCATAGAGACCCCTGTGCCTACCATTACCCCCAAGCCCACGGCTACCCCTAAACCCACCGCCACGCCGGGGCAATGCCCTACGACCATCCCCTATATCGTCCAGCGGGGCGACACCCTTTCCAGAATCGCGGATAGCTTGGAAACCACGGTGGCGGAGCTGGCGGCGCTGAACCACTTGAAAAATCCAGATCGGATCTATGTGGGCCAGCGGCTGCTGATTCCCGTCGGCTGATGGTGTAGGCCCCGGGCAACCTGGGCCCGGGGAAGCGAAATACCGAAGAAAATATAATATAAAAAAGGAAACGGAGCATAGTCCATGCTCCGTTCATTTTGTCGGGAAACCTCTGGCGAATGGAAGATCGCGGCCCTTTTCGGCTTTCATCGGATTTGACGGCACAAGGTGAATTGTCCCGAAGGGACAAGAGAAGGCCCCCTGGGGGGTGTACGGCAAATCCGCAAAAAGCCTTGCGTAGCAAGGGTTTCCCTGCATAGCTCCCTGGCCGCGCCGTAGGCGCAAGGGCGCTATGAAAACCTCGAAAAAGTGGCGCAAACCATAGTCCATGCTCCGTTTTTTCGGGTTCGCTAAAACGATTTTTCCAAGGCCCTGCCCGGCAAAGGGCGGGCTTGCAGGGCCGGGGGCTAGATGATATACTCGTGTAGCTCCTCCACCACCAGGGTGTTGGGGAAATAGGCCTTGGCCTCGGATAGAACCGCCTGATCCCGGTTTTCCCCGCCCCAAATATGGGTACAGAGCAGCTGCTCCGCCCCGCACAGGCTGGCCAGCCTGCCCGCCTCCCCGGCGGTAAGGTGCGGGGCCACGTCCGTGGTCTTTTCCCCGTTGAGGAACCCCGTGTCCGCCAGGATCACATGGGCGCCCCTGGCCAGGTCCACCAGGCCGGAGAAATATCCGGTATCCCCGGTATAGAAAAGGCGGCGGCCATGGTGCTCCACGCGGAAGCAATAGGTGGGCACCGGATGCATCACCCGGTGGAGCAGGATGGAAAGATCCCCAAAGCGGATCCGCAACCCGTCCCGGGCCGGGACCATGTCAAACACCCCGCTGCCCGCCAGCTGGCGGAATTCCGTCTCCGGCTCATCCGGGGCCACCACGCTCAAGGGCATGGGCACCGGCCGGCCGTGGGCGGAAAGCTGTTGCAGGGCATAGCGCAGCACCAGCATGTCCGACATATGGTCGCTGTGCAGGTGGGATAGAAGCATGGCGGTCAGGTTCAGGTCCGGCAGGTAGCGAAGCAGGTTGCGCAGGCTGCCGCTGCCCATTTCCAGGCCCAGGGAGATATCCCCGCTTTGCAGCAGATAGCCGGAACAAGCGCCGCCCGGCGCGGGAAAGGGGCCGTAACGGCCCAGTACGGTAAGTTTCATGGCGGATCCCCCATTTCAATTTCATAGTCGTGGATCGCGGCTGCCTGAAGGCCGCCTGCCGGGCCATGCGGCAGCCTGGCGGGCGGGAATGGGCGCCTTTCCAACAGTATACCACAGGCGGCGGAAAAATATGGGGGGAATCGCCGGGAAAAATCCCCAGACAAACGAAAAAAGGCGGGTTTTCAGCGGGTTTCGGTTGACACAGGACAGGCGGGTATGATAGAATAGCCCGGTGAGCCGCTCCATGACGGCTTGGTAAGCGCGGCCAAATATCGCCGCCGCCGCACATGGGCGAGACTGGAAAGAGGAGGTAACTAACCATGTATGCGATCATCCGTACGGGTGGCAAACAGTACAAGGTAGCCGCTGGCGACGAGGTTCTCGTCGAAAAGCTGGACGCCGAAGTGGGCGCAGAGGTCGCCTTTGAGGTACTGATGCTTTGCGGGGATGAAGTCGTGATCGGCAAGCCCGTTGTGGAAGGCGTTAGCGCCAAGGGCAAGGTTGTCGAGCAGGGCAAGGGCAAAAAGGTCGTGGTCTTCCACTACAAGCCCAAGAAGAACATCCGCAAAAAGCAGGGTCACCGGCAGCCCTATACCAAGGTCGTTATCGAGAGCATCGGCTAATGACTACGATCACGCTGTTTTCCAAGGATGGCGGGCTGGTGGGCTTCCAGGCCCAGGGCCACAGCGGATATGAGGCGGCCGGCAACGATATCGTGTGCAGCGCCATCTCCGCCCTGACCACCGCAGCCGCCAATGGGATCACCCAGGTGCTGGGCCTATCCGCCGCCGTGGAGGCGGAGGAGGGCAGGCTGTATGCGATGCTGGAAAAGCATGTGGCGGGCCGCGATCTGGAAAATGCGCGGATCATCCTGGACACCATGGCTTTGGGGCTTCGCTCCATCGCCGAAACCTATGGGGACTTTATCAAGATTATCGAAAGGAAGGTGTAGCACGATGTTGAAGATGAACCTTCAGCTCTTCGCGCATAAAAAGGGCGGCGGCTCCTCCAAGAATGGCCGTGACAGCAACTCCAAGCGCCTTGGGCCCAAGCGGGCGGACGGTCAGTTCGTGCTGGCTGGAAATATCCTGGTGCGGCAGCGCGGCACCCATATCCATCCCGGCATCAATGTGGGCATCGGCAAGGACGATACCCTCTTCGCCAAGGTGGATGGCGTTGTGCGGTTTGAAACCAAGCATCTGGGCCGCAAGCAGGTCAGCGTTTATGAGCAGGCCGCTGTAAACGAATAACAAGCATCCGCTTTCCTGCGGAAATAGGCCGCTCCCTGGGGGGCGGCCTTTGCTTATCCCCAAAATGAGCGGCACCCCCGCCCCGGCTGGGCATTCCAGCCCCCAAAAGCCTTTCCCGGCCCCGCCCCGAATGCCCGCCCGCCGGGCAATGCGCGGCCAGCGGGATCTCGTGACCGGCGCCCCCGGGGCCCTGCCGGGCAGCGCTTGGCAGCCCGACAGGCGGACAGAAGGAAGGGCCGCCCGGCATCGGTATCGCGGGGGGATATGCGTGCCTCTGCTTTTGCGCAGCTGCCGCGAACCGGCCCCCCAGGGGCACAGCGCGCATTTTGCCCCGTTTGTTCCCGCGCAAGGCGGCCGGACGCAGGCAGGGCGTCCCTCTTTCAAGGGCCGGCCAACGCAGCGGGGGGGATGGGGGCCGAACGCGACCGATGGTTTCCCATGCGGCCGCCCCTTTGGGGCGGCTCAGGCTGTCGAAAAAGTGGCTTGCGCCACTTTTTCGAGGTGTTCATAGCTCCCTTGCGCCTACGGCGCGGCCAGGGAGCTATGCAAGGAAACCCTTGCTACGCAAGGCTTTTTGCGGATTTGACGCGCATGTCGCCAAATCCGATCAAAGCCTCCGGGGGCTGCGGCCCCCGAACCCCCGGGGGTTTTTCGACAGACTGGGCCGCCCCTTTGGGGCGGCTGTTTTACGCCCCGGCAAACCAGGGCCAATGGCTTGAAAACCGGGACAAAACGGGGATTTCTTTACAAGCCCTTGGCCGGGATTTTGGAAAAAAGTAAATACACCTATTGAGCTTTTTGGCGGATATTGGTATAATGAATGCGTACTCATCTTACCCACGCTCCTTTCCTGTGGCCGCAGGCAAGGAGCGCACTTGTCTCATAAAAAGAAAGGAGTTTGTTATGGAAAAGTTCTTTAAGCTCAAAGAACACAACACCACCGTCCGGACAGAAGTGATCGCGGGCCTAACTACCTTCTTCGCAATGGCCTACATCATCTTCGTAAACCCCGACCTCCTCTCCCAGACCGGCATGGATCAGACCGCCGTTATGATGGCCACCTGCCTTGCCGCCGCCGTGGGTACGCTGCTCACCGCTCTGATGGCAAACGTGCCCTTTGCCCAGGCCCCCGGCATGGGCCTGAACGCCTTCTTTACCTTCAGCGTGTGCTTTGGCATGGGCTATACCTGGCAAAACGCCCTGGCCATCGTGCTGATTTCCGGCGCCCTGTTCTTCCTGGCGGCGGTATCTCCCCTGCGGGGCAAGATCATCGATGCCATCCCCGCCCCCATCAAGCACGCCATCAGCGCCGGTATCGGCCTGTTTATCGCGTTCATCGGCCTACTGAACGCGGGCATTGTGGTATGCACCTCCTCCAATGTGACGGACCTTGCCCCCATGGCCGGCAATAACGCTGCCATCGTGGCCCTGATCGGCCTTTTGATCACCGCTGTGCTCATGGCCTATAAGGTTAAGGGTGCCATCTTCATCGGCATCATCGCCACCACCATCGTGGGCATCCCCTTTGGCGTGACCACCTTCCCGGAGAGCATCGTGTTCCATGGCTTCGGCGGCCTGGCCCCCACCTTTGGCGCCGTGTTCACCGATGGTTTCAACGGGCTGATGCAGTTCGGCCTCCTGCCCCTGCTCACCGCCATCATCACCTTTGCCATCTGCGACTGCTTCGATACCGTGGGCACCCTCATCGGTACCGCCAGCAACGCGGGTATGCTGGATAAGGACGGCAAGCTGCCCAAGGGCGATAAGGCCCTGATCGCGGACGCCATCGCCACCATGGCGGGCACCGTGCTGGGCACCTCCACGGTCACCACCTTTGTGGAGAGCTCCACCGGCATCAGCGAGGGCGGCCGTACCGGCCTGACCTCCGTGGTGGTTGCCATCCTGTTTGCCCTGGCGGCCTTCTTCTTCGCCCCCATCGCCCTCATCATCCCCAGCGCAGCCACGGCGCCCGCCCTGCTGATCGTTGGCGTGCTCATGCTCAAGGGCGCGGCGGAGATCGATTGGAGCGATATCGAGGTGGCCATTCCCGCCTTCCTCACCATCGCCATTATGCCCTTCGCCTACTCCATCTCCGACGGTATCGCCTTCGGCTTCATCTTCTACTCCCTGATCAAGCTGATCCGGGGCAAGGGCAAGGAAGTGCCGGTGTTCATGTACATTATTTCCGTGCTGTTCATCGTCATGTACGTGCTCTCCGCGCTGCCTGCGTAAGCCTGTATGTAACCCAAAGAGCCGCGCTGCAAAGCCTTGCAGCGCGGCCCAGGCTGTCGAAAAAGTGGCTTGCGCCACTTTTTCGAGGTTTTCATAGCTCCC
>UQOG01000121.1 GCA_900542615.1 uncultured Eubacteriales bacterium
ATGTTCGGCCCTTCGGGCCGAACGCCGCCCCCCCCCGCCGCCGCTGGCTTACAGGGCTTTGAGCTTAGCGCCCTCCTTGGTATCCTCTACCCCGTAGCCTAGGGCTTTGAGCTGCTCCCGGATGGCGTCTGCCCGGGCCCAATCCTTGGCCTTGCGGGCTTCGGTGCGCGCCGCCAGCAGATCCAGGGCCTCCTGGGGGAAGGCCTGGGCCTTCTCGTGCTGGAGGATGCCCAGGATGGAGGCGATGTCGTCAAAGAGCCGGGCGGCCTTATCCAGGGCCTCCTGGCCATGGGGCTGGGATACAAAGGTATTGAGGGCCCGCACAAAGTCGAACAGGGCGCCCAGGGCGTCGGCGGTGTTCAGGTCGTCGTCCATGGCGGCGTAGAAGGCGGCCCGGTGCTGATCCAGGGCCTCCAGGAAGGCTGCGTCCTCCTGGGTGGCGGGGCCCACGGGGGCTTCCCGGAGCCGTTCCCGGGCGGTACGCAAACGGGTCAGGGCGGTTTCGCTCTGTTCCACCAGCTCCCTGGAGAAGTTTACCGGGTTCCGGTACTGGGTGCCCAGCAAGAACAGCCGCACAGCCTCCAGGTCGAATTCCTTGGAGATGTCCCGCACCAGCCGGAAATTCCCCAGGGATTTGCTCATCTTCTGGTTATCCACGTTGATGTAGCCATTGTGCATCCAATAGCGGGCAAAGGGCTTGCCGGTGGCGGCTTCGCTCTGGGCGATCTCGTTTTCGTGGTGGGGGAAGATCAGGTCCTGGCCCCCGGCGTGGATATCGAAGGTGGGGCCCAGGAGCTCCATGCTCATGGCGCTGCACTCGATGTGCCAGCCGGGCCGGCCCATGCCCCAGGGGGTGGGCCAGGCAGGCTCTCCGGGCTTGGCGCCCTTCCACAGGGCAAAGTCCAGGGGATCCCGCTTCTGTTCTGTGGGATCGATGCGGGCGCCGCTTTCCAAATCGTCGATGGACTGGCCGGACAGCTTCCCATAGCCGGGGAAGGAGCGCACGGAAAAGTATACGTCCCCATTGTCCGTGGGGTAGGCGTGCCCCTTGTCGATGAGGGTCTGGACCAGGTCAATGATCTGCTGGACATGCTCCGTGGCCCGGGGGTTGCAGGTGGCCCGTTCCACCCCCAGGGCGTCCGCGTCCACGTAGTATTCCCGGATGTAGCGGTCCGCGATCTCCTGGACGGTGCAGCCCTCCTCATTGGCCTTGCGGATGAGCTTATCGTCGATATCGGTGAAATTCTGAATGAATTTCACCTGGTAGCCCCGGTGCTCCAGATACCGGCGCAGGGTATCGAACACCACGAAGGGCCGGGCATTGCCGATATGGAAGTAATTATACACCGTAGGGCCGCACACATACATGCTGATCTCCCCGGGCTTGAGGGGGATGAGCGCTTCCTTTTTGCGGGTCATGGTGTTATAGATCTGCATGGGAACCTCCTAGTATGGATTTCTATGGATGATCCCCGGGCCGAAGCCGGCAAAACCGGGGAAGGGACCGGTGGGAATCTGCCGGCGGCCCGTCCATGGGACAGGGTGCGGCATATCAAATTATTATATCATTCTTTGAACTGTTCCGCCAGCATTTTGGCCCCGGGGAAACAGAGGCGCTCCCGGACATCCACCTGATGGTCCACGCAGGCCTGGTGGATGGCCTGGGGATCCCCGGCGATGCCTTCGGCCTCCAGAATCTCCGCCACCAGCCTGGCAAAGGCGGAAAGGCTGGGATAGGGGAAGAAAAGGGTCAGAGGGAAGAGGGGATGGGCCGGGGTATTTTGCCGGGCGGTGGCGTACAGGCGCACGTTGTCCGGCAGCAGCCGGCCCCCGCAAAGGCTGCTGCAAAGGGTTTGGGCCGAAGGGGCGGCCGGGTCCATATGGTCCAGCAGCACCAAAAAGCGATGGGGTTGGCCCGCCAGGGTCTGGAGCAGGCGGGGCAGGGCGGCGGGGTCCCCGGGGTCCGCCAGGATGAGCCGGGCGGCGGGGAATTCATGGAGCAGGGAGAGCACATAGGCGGTTTTCCCCGTGCCGGCGCCCCCGTAGAGCAGGGCGTTTTCGCTGGGCTCCCCCCGCAAAAAGCGGATGGTGTTTTCCATGAGCCGCACCCGTTCTCCCTCGTATAAGCTGGTGGGGATCAGGGGGGTAAAGGCGGATTCCGGCAGGGGGGTCAGGCTTCCGTCCGGCTCCAGCCGGAAGCCCCGGTGCTGCAAAAAGGGGCCGCAGCCATAGCTGGCGAAGAAATTATACAGATCCTCTGTGAGCTGGCCCCAATCCTTTGCGGAGAGCAGCCGCAGGTAAATTTCCTCCAGGGCCTCGTCCGCCGCATAGGCGTCCGTAAGGCCCGGCTCCCCATATTGCCAGGGGGTGAAGGCGAAGGGCGCCTTTAGGAAGGGCCCGGGCTGGGGAATGGGCCCCTCCCCATCCTCCCGGGGCAGGGGCCGGGTGCTGCCGCCCCCCCAGGCCGCCGTGGCCACCACGGACAGGGCGTCCTTGCCCTGGCGGGGCCGCATGGCCAGCGCCTGCTGCCGCTCCCGGGTATACCGGGCTACGTCCTGGCTGGTGAGCTGGGATAGGCTTCCCAGCACGGATAATTCCTCCTGCATCAGCAGCCATAGGGCCTCGTCTCGCTGGCCCCTGGCCGCCATCCGGGCAAAGGCGTGGGCCTCGTGTACCGCCAGGCCCAGCAGATGATCCTTGAATAGATCCCCGCTTACCCGGCGGTCCTCCTTTTTGCACAAGGCGGCGGTCATCTGATGGTAGGCGTAGACCGCCCCCGTCAAATCAAAGGCCAATAGCCCCTCCAGCAGGGCCCGCAGCTGGATCAGCGCCGGGTCGTCCCCGGCCCGTCCGCTCCGGTATAACAGGGCCAGCCCATAGCTCAGCCCCTCCTCCGCCGGCATATCCCGGAAGGTTCGCATGGCAATCGTTTCCTTTCTTTCCTTTGCCTCGGGCCGGGACGCGCCCGGCCATATGCTCGCAGGTTAAGCATAGCACATCCATCCCCACGGGACAAGGGAATCCCGGGCTTTTTCCCCCCAATACCATTGCTTTTTGGCCGTTCTTTTTCTATACGCCCTGGGGGCTGGATTTTCCCTTTCAGGCGGGCGCCCTGCACTTGTAAAGGAATGGCAGGGAATGCTATAATCAAGGACGCAGACAAAATGCTTTTTTTCTGCATACTATGAAGAAGCGAAACATAGATTGTTTGAAAGGCCTTTATTCCATGACCAAAACCATCTTGCTCACCGGCGGCGGCACCGCCGGCCACGTGACCCCCAACCTGGCCCTGTTGCCCCAGCTGCGGGCCGCCGGCTATTCCATCCACTATGTGGGCACCGCCGACGGCATCGAGCGCAGCCTGGTGGAAGGGGAGACGGACGTTTGCTACCACGCCATCAGCGCCGGAAAGCTGCGCCGGTATTTTTCCCTGAAGAATTTTGCGGACCCCTTCCGGGTGCTCAAAGGGGTGTTCCAGTCCCGCCGGATCATCCGGGATGTGAAGCCCGATGTGGTGTTCTCTAAGGGCGGGTTCGTGTCCGTGCCCGTGGTGATCGCCGCCCGGGGCAAGGCTCCGGTGATCACCCATGAATCCGACTATACCCCCGGCTTGGCCAACCGCATCGCCGCCCGGTTCGCGGATACGGTGTGCGTCACCTTTGAGGATACCCTGGCCAAGGTGGGCCCAAAAGGCGTGTTTACCGGCACCCCCATCCGGCCTTCCCTCTTCCAGGGGGAGGCGGAAAAGGGCCTGGCCTTTACCGGCTTCGACGGCGCCCGGCCCATCCTCTTGGTGATGGGCGGCAGCCAGGGCGCCCAGGCCATCAACCAGGTCCTGCGCCAAGCCCTGCCCCAACTTACCCGCCAGTTCGACATCATCCACCTGTGCGGCAAGGGTAAGGTGGACCCTGGGGTGGAGTCCCCCGCCTATCGCCAGTATGAATACATTGGCCCGGAGCTCCCCGACCTGTTCGCCTGCACGGACATCGTCCTCTCCCGGGCCGGGGCCAACGCGGTATTCGAATTCCTGGCCCTCGCCAAGCCCGCCCTGTTGGTGCCCCTGCCCCTTTCCGCCAGCCGGGGGGATCAGATCCTCAACGCCGGTTACTTCGTCCGCAAGGGCTACGCCATGTCCATGGAGCAGGAACAGCTTACCCCCGCCGCCTTGACCGACGCCCTGACCACCCTGTATGAAAACCGCCTGCGCTTCATCTCCACCATGCGCAGCGACGCCAGGGCGGACGGCACCGACGCGGTCTTACAGGTGATTCGCAACGCCCTAGGGGAATAGCCCCCGGAAAGGAACCCCATGCAGACCCTTTCAAAAGACCAGGTGGCCCTTCGCCTCCAGGCCCCCAACGGCGCCGCCGCCCTGATGGAGCAGGCGGAAGCCGCCCTGGAAGGGGCCTTGGCCCTGTTCCTAGAGGACCAGGACCCGGCGGCCTGCGGGTTCTTATGCCGCTGCGCCAAGTCCAACCGCCTGCGCCAGCAGATCCAGGCCGCCTTGTCCGTCCATCCGGAGGCCCTGGGCCAGGCCCTTTTCGCCCCCGTTCCCAAGCTGCGCAAAAATGCCGCCCGGCTCCTGGGGCTCCTCGGCGCCCCCGCCGACGCGCCCCGTTTGATCCAGGCCCTGAAGCAGGAGCCCCAGCGCTTTGTCCGGCCCTCCCAGCTCCTGGCCCTGGGCGCCCTGGGCGGCCCGGAAGCCCGGGCGTTCCTCGCCGTCTATCAGCCGGCCCCTGCCGCCGACCCTTCCGAACAAACCCACGTCCAGGCGGAGGCCGAAGCCCTGGCCACTGCGCGCCGGGCTCTTTTACACCTGCAAAAGCATTCCTTTACCAGCCTGCCCTTCCCGGTGGAGGCGGAGCTTCGCGCCCCGGACAAGCTGGCCCATACCCTGGCCGCTGAGCTGATCGCCTTAGGCTATGCCCCCGCCGCCGTCCACGCCGACCGGGTGCGGCTCCATACCCAGGACCTGCCCGGCCTGTTCCGGGCCCGCCGGTTCTTCGAGCTGCTGCTGCCCCTTTCCGAAAATCTCCCCATGGCGCCCGCCCTCCTGGGAGACCGGGCCGGGGAGCGCCTTACCAGGCTCCTGCCCGCCTGCCATGCCGGGGAAGGCCCCTTCGGCTACCGGATCGAGCTCAAGGCCAAAAACCTGGACCGGGGCGCCTTTGCCCGGGCCATGGCCGCCCGGCTGGACGGGCCCTTGCTGGCAAACGCCCCCGGGGACTATGAGGTGGAGCTGCGGGTGGAACAGCGGGACAATGGCAAAGCCTTCCTCTACGCCAAGCTATTTACCCTCCAGGACACCCGCTTCGCCTACCGGAAGCAGGCCCTGCCCGCCAGTATGCATCCCGCCACCGCAGCGGCTGTCCTGGGTCTGGCCGCCCCCTATTTGCGGGAGAACGCCCGGGTGCTGGATCCCTGCTGCGGCAGCGGCACCTTCCTGCTGGAACGGGGTTTTCTAGGCCCCTGCGCCGCCCTCAACGGGGTGGACATCGCCCACGCCGCCGTCGACGCGGCCCGGCAAAACGCCGCCGCCGCCCAGTCCAACGCCCGGTTCGTGGCCAACGACTGCCTCCGCTTCATCGCCAAGCGGCCCTATGACGAGGTGCTCGCCAACCTGCCCTTCGGCAACCGGGTTGGCTCCCACGAGAACAACCGCCGGCTTTACGCCGGCATCCTGGACCGGCTCCCACAATGGCTCCGGCCCGGCGGCATCGCCATCCTCTATACCATGGAGTTCACCCTCCTCAAAACCCTGCTCCGGGATCGGCCGGCCATCTCCCTCCTTTCCCAGGCCCGCACCAATGCCGGCGGCCTGACCCCCATGGCCTTTATTTTACAGGTGGGCCAGCCCGGCTAACGCCGGAACGGCGGGGGAAGCGCCTACGGCTCGGCGCGGCGGCGGGTGGGCGCAGCCCACC
>UQOG01000122.1 GCA_900542615.1 uncultured Eubacteriales bacterium
CGCAGCGCCGCCGCCCCCGGCCCCGGCGCCCGCAAAACCCGGTGCAGCAAAAAAAGGCCCAAAACGGGCCAAGGCTGCAAAAACCGCACCGCTAGACGGGGGAGCCCCCGCCTTCCACCCGCCGGGCAAAGGCCGCATAGGGCTGCATGTAAATGGAAGAACCATGGTCGCTTTCCCGTTGAAAGGCAAAGCCATACCGCTGGGAAAGCCGGCGGCCGGCCTCGGTCACGTTGTCCGTGATGATGGGGCCACACCGATGGGCCACGGCCCGATAGGCTTCCACCCCGGCCTGCAGGAGCCGTTCTCCCACCCCCTGGCCCTTATGATCCGGGCGGCGGGCAATGCAGCAAAGGAACATGTACAGCGTCCCGGCCCCGGAAAAGGGGTCGGCCAGATGGCAAAGCTCCATTTCCTGATCGTTGAAGGTTCCTTCCAAGAGCCGGGCAAAAACCTCCTGGCGCACAGGGAACAGATTCAAGAATCCCGCCACTGTCTCGCCGTCTTTTACCGCCAAGGTGGACAGGGGATAGGCTTGATACCAGCGGAACGCTTCCTGGGGCGGGGTAATATAACGGGGATCATAGTAAGCCCGTTCAATGGCATACATCTGGTGGAAGTCCGAAAGGGTCAAGCTTTGGGCCAGGGATAGCATAGGGAGCTCCTTGTGGGGTTCATTTTACGACCATACTGACAATGCAAAGCCGCCCCGCCGAGCTGGCAAGGCGGCTTGTGAAACTTGGGGGACTAAGCCAATAAGCCTTGGAGCATTTCATCCGCCGCGGCCATCAGCCGGGCCAGCAGGTCATCCACCTGGGCTTCCTCCGGGGCGTTGGCGCCGATGTACAGCTTGAGCTTAGGCTCCGTGCCGCTGGGACGGATGCACAGCCATGCCCCGTTGTCGAAGAAATACCGCAGCACGTCCGACTGGGGAAGGGTGATGGGCTCCACCGCCCCCGCTGCCGTGCGGCGTTCCCGGGTCTTGAAATCCTCATAGGCCACGATGGGGGCCTGGGCGAATTCTTTCGGAGGCGATTGCCGCAGGGAAGCCATGGCGGCTGCGATCTTTTCCAGGCCCGCCTTCCCCTCCAGCGTATAGGACTTGACGGCTTCCTTGAAATAGCCGTAGGTCTGATACATCTCCTGCAGCACGTCGTAGAGGGTCTTGTTCTCCTCCCGGTAGGCCACGCAGGCCTCGCTCAACAGCATAGCCGCGCAAATGGCGTCCTTATCCCGGGCAAAGGTACCTGCCAGGAACCCGAAGCTTTCCTCGAAGCCGAAAAGGAATTGCCGTTGGCCGGTCGTTTCGCACAGGGCGATCTGCTCGGAGATAAACCGGAAGCCGGTAAGCACATCCCGGATCTCCACCCCATAGTGGGCGCAGATGGCGTCCGCCATGCGGGTGCTCACCAGGGACTTGACCACCAGGCCATTGGCGGGCAAGGTGCCCTGGGCCGCCTTGGTGGAGAGGATATAGTGGATCAACAAGCTGCCGATCTGGTTGCCGGTGAGCACGCTGAAGCCGCCGTCCCGGCGGCGCACCGCCGCGCCCAGCCGGTCGGAATCCGGGTCCGTGGCCAATATGGCGTCCGCGCCCACCTGGTCCGCCAGGGGGATGGCCAGGGAAAAGGCCGCTGGATCCTCCGGATTGGGGGCTTTGACGGTGGGGAAATCCCCATCGGGCTTTTCCTGCTCCGCCACGATGGATACATTGGCAATGCCGATCCGCTTAAGGATCTCCCGCACCGGCACGCAGCCCGACCCATGGAGAGGGGTATATACCAGCTTCAGCTCCTTGCCCTTTTCCTTCAGCAGGTCCGGGTGCAGGAGCAGGGTCTGGATGGACGCATAGTAGGCTTCATCCACCTCCTTGCCGATCATCTTGAGAAGGCCGGCGGACAGGGCGGCTTGCTCCTCCATGGGCTGCACGGAGAAATAATCCGCCTTCTGGATATACTGTAGGATCTCCTTCGCCTGCTCGGGGCCGGCCTGGCCGCCGTGCTCCCAATAGACCTTGTAGCCGTTATACGCGGGGGGATTGTGGCTGGCGGTGATCACGATGCCGGCTTTACAGTGGAGATGCAAAATGGTAAAGGAAAGCTGCGGCACGGAATGAAGCGTATCATACAGATAGACCGGAATCCCGTTTTTCGCCAACACCAGGGCGGATTCCCGGGCAAAGGCATCGCTCATATGGCGCGAATCGTATGCGATGGCCACGCCCCGCTCCCGGGCATCCGGGAAGGTATTCAGGTAATCCGCCAAGCCCTGGGTAGCCCGGCGCACCACGTGGACGTTCATGCGATTGGTTCCTGCGCCCAACACGCCCCGGAGCCCGGCGGTGCCGAAAGCAAGCTCCGTATAAAAGCGTTCTTCCTGCTGGGCAGGGTCATCTGCGATGGCCAAGAGTTCCTCCCGAAGGGCGGGATCCAGCTCCTTGGCGTCTAGCCAAGCCTGATAGGTTTCCTTGTAATCCATGGGTTTACTCCTTTCGTTGCGCTGCAGCCAATAAAGCGTTATCCGCTACGCCCCCTGAAAGATGCAGGGAGCGCCAAAAACTAAAGGTTTCGTTTCCGCCGATGATAATATGGTCGCACAAGGTGATCCCCAAGGGTTCCAAGGCCTTAACCAGCTTCTGGGTGGCGGCGATATCCAAGGCGGATGGGGCGGTATTGCCTGTGGGATGGTTATGGCACAGAATGACGGAGGTTGCGCCGTGGCGCAGGGCGCATTCCACCACCATTCGGACGTAGACCGGCGTAGCCGTGGGGGTGCCCCGGCTGATCCGGTCGGTATGGATGACCCGGCCCGCATGGTTCATGGAGATCAGCCACAATTCTTCCTCCTTGCTCTGGCTCACCAGGGCGCGGCAAAGGGGAATAGCGTCGGTAGAGGTACGAATTCGTGGGCCGGTGGCGGGTGTAAAAATGGACTTGGGGCCCAGCTTGCCCACCAGCGAAAGCAAAACGGCGGAAAGTTCGCCGATGCCTTCCACCTGCATGAGGGAATAGGGGTCGGCCCGCAGCACGGCGGAGAGGCTGCCATAGGTATCCAGCAGCCGATGGGCCAAAGGATTCACATCCCGGCGGGGGATGGCATAGGTCAGCAGCAATTCCAAAAGCTGATGATCGTGGAAGCCCTCGCCTCCCTGCTCCATAAACTGTTTGCGCAGGCGTTTCCTATGGTCGCGATGATCCTCCGGCAATGTATTCCCCTCGCTTCCATGCCCCGCCGAAGCGGCGCCCCATGCCGGCGCCAAACGGAGCCTTTTCGTACCTTCATTATAATAGACCAAGGGCCGGCATGTACAGTCCTTTTCCGCAGCAAGCCGGTCTTTTCCCTTGTTGACAGCGGCCCCTTTGCCGCCTATAATTAAATCGTTAGCCCTTTGGTAAGGCCGGCCTGCTTTTCGTCAGCCCGTCCGCGCCCGCCGCCCCCTTTGCCGCCCCCCAACCGCGCATCCCGTGGGGCAGTCCCATGCATCTGTCTCCGTAGCTCAGCAGGATAGAGCGTCCGCCTCCTAAGTGGGCGAAGGCCGAATCCCTAGAGTGCGGCATGATTGAAAAAAGCGAATAAATGTTCCCGTAGCTCAGCAGGATAGAGCGGCCGCCTCCTAAGCGGCAGGCCGGGCGTTCGAACCGCCCCGGGAACGCCAAAACCGCCGATTTTCCTAGGATTTTCGGCGGTTCTTTTTTTCCCTTCCGCCGCCATCGAGTAGGTGAGTCGTGACAAACCGGCCTTATGCCTTTTGCGGTTTTGCTAATTGGGAATCGAACGCGTTTTGGAATCTGCTAATAGAAACGGCCCATTCTGCTAATAAGACGATTCTCCAACATCTGCTGGCATGGAGATGATCCTTGCTAGCGCGCTTGCAAGCTCTGGAGAGCGTTGCAGCTGGTCGATCAGCCCAGCCAGATCTAATCGACCTGTGGGCTCCGGCGGAGGCGTCACGTTGCGCAGATCTGGGTTGGCATAGAACATGGACTCAAACTTTTGCGCATTTACCTTTCTATCCTCGTCCAGTATTTGCGCATAGACCTCGGTTACCATATCTGCCTGTGCATGCCCCGTGTCGCCCTGGGTTGCCTTGATGTCTCCATGGTTTAGCTTGAGTTTGTACGTTGTGCTGGAGCTGCGAAGCGAATGAAATACCACATTAGGCAGGCCTGCGGTTGCTTTCAGCTTATTGAACGCTTCCTCAATCAACTTGTTTTCACAAGGTCTGCCATTCGGCTGCGTAATGACCAGGTCGTAATCGATATACTCGTCGCCCAACATTTCCCGAAGCTTTCTCTGCGACTTTCGCCATTCTCGAAGAATATAAGCCAACGTCTTAGGCAGCCAGACCTTTCGCACGCTGCTTTCGCTCTTTGGGTCTTTGAGCACTAATACCGTAGTTTTGCAGGTAGACATGACAGGCGGAAACTTAAAAATAATCCCTTTGTCTCCTAGCTTCTCTGCACCTGTAAAATGAAAGTAGACACTTACAAAAGTGTGGGTGTCTACTTTTTTCGGGGTAAGATGAAGAAAAGGAAAAGGAGGTAGAAAAAATGGGGAAAAAGGGGACACCGCATCGGAAGTGGAGCAAAGAGGAAAAGCTGCGCTTCATTCGACTGCACATGGACGAGCATATTTCAATCAGGGAAATCGAGAGGAAATACGGAGTGGGGCATAGTCTGGTATCCGCCTGGGTGAAGCGGTATCTGGAAGCAGGCGAGGAAGCGCTGGAGCCAAAGAACGGTAACCCGTATGCCGCGCTGCATACCAGTAAATCACTGAGTGAAGTGGATCGACTGCGGCTCATCATCGCCAAGCAGGAAGTGGAGATCGCCCGGTTAAAAAAAGGGTATTGGGTGGAAGGAGTTGGTGCAAACAAGGAATACGTTACTGGCGAAGGAAAGACTACGAAGTTATCGAAGAAATGAGGGAGAAGTATCCCGTAGATTTTCTGTGCCGGCTCATGGACGTAAATCGCTCCGGCTATTACAAGTGGCGGCAGCGAAAAGGAACGCTCAACCGCTATGAGCAGAATCGGATCGTGCTGACAGAACTGTTACAGACGGCCCACGAAAAACATCCCTCGCATGGGTACCATCGCCTGGCGCTGGATGTGTTTTCAGAAACGGGATGGGTGTTTTCACACAACCTGGCTCACAAGTGCTGTAAAGCTGCGGGAATCCGCTCAAAAGCCAGAAAACGCCGCTATCAGCGTCCTGGTGCGGAAAGCATCCTCTTTGCCAATGAGGTCAAAGGACGCTGGAACGCGGCCCGGCCGCTCCAGCTTGTCGTTTCCGATATGACCATGTTCAAAGTTGGGAACACCTATTGGGAGTGGACCATCCTGCTGGATACCTTCAACAACGAGATCCTTGCCCACAGCGTTACATCTCAAACGGGAAGCAACAAGCCTTACTATCACTGCCTCGATGAATTGAAAAAGCGGATGAGCAAAAGAGAAGAGCAGACGTCCCAGGTAGTCTTACACACCGACCAGGGAGCCGTCTACTCTTCACAGGCTTTTTGCCAGGCCCACCATGATTATAACATACTTCGCTCTATGTCGCGAGGGGGTACTCCCACAGATAACCCAATTATTGAAGCCCTGAACGGCTGGATCAAGGAAGAACTCTATCTTGACTTCGATTTGGCCCATACTGGTGATGTCCCCGCCCTCTTAAAAGTCTATGTTCAATACTTCAACAACAATCGTCCTGCTGCAGCTTTGGGCTATAAAAGCCCCGTTCAATACAGGACTGAACGGGGCTTCTCCTAAATTACTTTTCTGTGTCTACTTTTGCTTGACAGGTGCAGAAATGCATTGCAGGGCCGGGGATTTTGTTTTATACTGAACGTATATATGGGCTATATATTTATACCCCAGGA
>UQOG01000123.1 GCA_900542615.1 uncultured Eubacteriales bacterium
CTCGCGCTTTCAGGGCGCTTCGCGCCCTGCCGCCGCCCCCCCGGGCCGCTGGGATCTTCCACCGTCCAAACGATCCATCCACCACCCCTATCCTTCCCCGCCTTCCCACAAACAAAACTAGCCCGCCGCTCCCGATGAGCGGCGGGCCGGCACCTTCCGCTGGAAAACGGAAGAAGTCTTCCAGCTGGTTTTCCCCCGCTTTTTTCAAAAGCGGGCGGGGGTCCAGGGGCAGAGCCCCTGGCGGGGCCCGGGGCGGAGCCCCGGTCACAACGCTTACTTTTTAAGGCGTTCGTTGGCCTGCCGGGCGCAGCGGCGGTCGTGGAAATAGAAGCCCAGGTAAATGACGGCATAGATCACCAGGAACAAGGGCACGACTCCCAGCAAGAGGGCGATTCCGGCGCCATAGCCCAGCCCATAGGCCACCAACAGGGTGATGGTCAGGCAGACCGCCATATGCAAGGCGGTGGCCAGGGGTAAAGAGAGCCGCTCCCACTCAAACAGCATGGACGCAAGGCCATACACCAGGGACGCTCCCAGCCAGGCCATGACCTCCACCAATACGGGATGTATGGCGCCGGAAAAGGCCAGGGATGCGGCGCACAGGCAGGCGCAGGATATAATGGAACCGATGGCCAGGCCGGTGGCGGCGTAGCGGATGATTTTTTGCAGCATGTCAGAGCACCTCCATGATAAAGTCTCGAAACGCTTTCATATATTTACGGGATATGGTGAGCTGGGTTTTGCCGTCCTTGAGAAAGGCGGTGTAATTGCCGCTGAACTCCGCGGCCACGCTGGCAATGTGATGGGCGTTGGCCACCACCCCCTTGCTGATCTGGATAAAGCCCCGGCCCCGCAGCAGGGTGGCTAAGGCGTATAGCTTCTGCCGCACCTCGTAGGCCTGGCCGTCCATATAGGCGTATACCCGGCTGCCCTCCGCAGCAAAGTAGGCGATCGCCGCCGGGTCCGTGGGATATTCCCGGGCATCCTTGTGGAGCATCAGCCGCCCCCCGCCCCCTAGGCCCTGAATGGCCGCCATGAGCAGCCGGGCTTCCTGGCTGTTCAGCTCGCCGCGGATGCGCACTTCCAGCTCCCCAAGGGGCGCTTGCTCCAGGCTGATCTTCATGTTGTCCCCTCCTCCTTCTTCGTGGTACGCTACCGGATCCGTTAGGGTAAGTATACGGCCTTTTGCCCGCTTTGTCTCGCCCTTTGGGCTGGGTGGTGTTTATTTTGCTGCGACCCGTCGCTTTTCCCCGGTGAAACGCCGCCGTCCCTGCGGGCGATGGTTTCCCATTGTCGCCGCCTCGTTTCTCACAACTTGACAAATATATATTACTTTGGTATCATTTTAATATCATCAAAAGAAAGAAGGGCAGCCCGGCGGGAACCGAAGGGGCTTGGGGTTCGTCGGATAAGAATATGAAGGAAAGTTGGCGGATTTCTTATTTTCTGGTTAAATTCCTTTTGGCAGGCTTGTAACGGGGGCGGAAAGGCGTATGATGATAGGAGGGCAGGCGAATGCTTACAAAAATGTAAGGCAAAGCCATGGACGGGAAACGGGTTTGGCCCTATAATGGATTGGACAAAATCCCGGAAAGGGAAGCATATAAATCACGCAACATGGCGAAAACATTGAGGAGAAGGAAAACTATGGAGAGCAAGGATTCCGGCCGGCCGGCCGTGGAGACGGCTCAGCAGCAAGGCAAGCAGCGGCCGCAGAAACCCCAGAAGCCCAAAAAACCCAAAAAGCCCTGGACGGTAAAGCGCATCCTGGTATGGGGCGCGGTGGGGCTGGTGGGGCTATTTTTAGCCTATTCCTGTGTGGCGGCGCCGATCCTGGCCACCAACGCGGCCAAGGCGCAGATATCCGCCTCCCTGGGGGTGACCACCCTACAGGAAAAGGATATCCAGAATACCATCGGCGGCACCGGCACGGTGGAAAGCAGGCAAAAGCACTATGTTTACCCCACCACCTCGGGCTATTCCGTGATGGAGATTCCGGTGGAGGTCGGGGATACGGTCCAGGCGGGGGACGTATTGTGCGTGCTGGACGACAGCGCACTGCAGGATCAGAAGGACAGCAGCGAGCTGTCCTTGAACCAGAGCGTGCGGGCGGCGGAGCAGCAGGTAAAAACCGTGCGGGACAGCTATGAAGCCGCGGTGGCCTCGGTAAAGGACGGCACCAATTCCACCCTGATTTCCGCGGAAAGCCAGGTGACCAATGCGTATTATAGCTATCTTTCCGCGGTGGATCAATATAACCAATACCAAGATAGCCTCAACAGCGCCAGCACAGCCCTGACCAAGGCCAAGCAGAGCCTGGAGGAGGCCAACGAGAAGGTGACTGCGATCCAGCAGGCCATTGCGCAGAAGCAGCAGCAATCCCCCGGCGGGGATACGTCCACCACCCCTGGCGGGGATACGTCCACCACCCCTGGCGGGGATACGTCCACCGTCCCCGGCGGGGATACGTCCACCACCCCTGGCGGGAATACGTCCACCGTCCCCGGCGGGAATACGTCCACCACCCCCGGCACGGATACCTCCGGCGCCTCCGGTGCGGATACCTCCACCACCCCCGGCGCAGATACTTCCGCCGCCTCCGGTGCGGAGGCCCAATCCACCCAGGCGGCCATGGCCAGCGGCAGCGCGCCGGCGGCCTCGGCGGGGAGCAACAGCGGAGGGTATAGCGATATGCCCCTGGAGCAGCTGCAAGCCGCCCTGACGGCGGCCCAGGCGGAACAGACGGCGGCCCAGGCGGCCGTTAACGAGGCCCAGGCGGCTTACAACAGCGCCTCCGGCCAGGGCTACAGCCTGTCCCTGGCGGTGGATTCCGCCTATAACGGCTACGTCACGGCCCTCAAGAGCCTGGACGCGGCCATCGCCTCGGTGGAGACCCAGCTCCAGTCCAGCGAAAACCAGCTGGATTCCGCCAAGCTGTCCGCCCAGAGCGCCCGGGAGACCCGGGAGCTGACCCTGGAGCAGCTGGAAGGCTCCCTGGAGGACCTGGTGATCACGGCGCCGGCTTCAGGCACGGTCACCGCCGTATACGCCACGGTAGGCGGCCCCAGCACCGGGCTCTTGTTTGTCATTGAGGATGTGGAGGATCTGGTGGTCAAGACCACCATCCGCAGCTATGATATCGGCCAGGTGCAGGAGGGCATGGAGGTGATCATCAAGAGCGACGCCACCGGGGATGCCAGCTTTGACGGGTCGGTCTCCTTTATCGCCCCGGCCAGCCAAAAGACCGCCACCGGGGATACCAATACCGCCAACGAGGTATTCGACGCGGAGGTCAAGGTGCTTAGCCAGGATACGGGCCTGCGGATCGGCATGAGCGTGCGGCTCAACTATGTGCTGGAAGCCGAAACCGGCGTATTGGCCGTGCCCTATGACGCCGTGTATACCAACGCGTCCGGGCAAAGCTGCGTGATGGCCGCCCGGGACCAGGGCAACGGCAAATATATCCTGGAGGAGATCCCCGTAACCACCGGGGTGGAAAGCGACGTGGAGGTGGCCATTTCCGGGCCGGGCATCCAGGCGGGCTTGCAGGTGCTCAACGACCCCGCCGGCCGGCAGGCCGGGGAAGTGGTGACCCTGGTGCAATAGGTGGCCTATGGACAGCATGATCCATATGCGCGGTATCATCAAGCGCTTTTATATCGGCCAGCCCAATGAGCTGGAGATCCTCCACGGCATCGATCTGGATGTGGCGGAAGGGGAATTCCTCTCCATCGTGGGGGCGTCGGGCAGCGGCAAGTCCACCCTGATGAACCTGATCGGCGCCCTGGACCGGCCCACCAGCGGCACCTATATCCTGGACGGCCAGGATGTGGGCCAGGCGGACGATTTGGCCCTGTCCGCCATCCGGTGCAACAAGGTGGGCTTCGTATTTCAAAATTTCAACCTGATCCCCCGCACCAACGCCCTTAAGAACGTGGAGCTGCCCATGATGTACGCGGGTCTGTCCCAGCGCCAGCGCACGGAACGGGCCATGGCCCTGCTGGATATGGTGGAAATGACGGACCGGATGTATCACCAGCCCAACGAGCTTTCCGGCGGCCAGAAGCAGCGGGTGGCCATTGCCCGGGCCATGGCCAACGATCCGGCCATCGTGCTGGCGGATGAGCCCACCGGCGCCCTGGATTCCAAAACCGGCCGGCTGGTCATGGATATTTTCCACCGGCTCAACCGGGAACAGGGTAAAACCGTGATCCTCATCACCCACAACCGGGAGCTGGCCAAGGAAACCGGCCGCATCGTTACCATGCGGGACGGTATGCTCTATGAGGAGGGATGTTGATGGGCCTGGATCTTCGGGAAAACATCCGCATGGCCATGGAAGGCCTGCGGGCCAATAAAATGCGGTCCCTGTTGACCATGCTGGGCATTATCATCGGCATCGGCTCGGTGATCGGCATCCTCACGGTGGGGGAAGGGCTTTCCTCCACCATCACCGGGGAGATGGCCGCCCTGGGCGCCCAGAATATTTCGGTGTATTTCCAGGAGCGCTCCGATGATTACGGGGACAATCTCCTGGCCTCCATGACCTCCTGGTGGATCGACGAGGAGGACGCCTTTACCGACGATATGTTCGCAGCCCTCCAGGCCCAATACCCCGACCTGGTGGGCCCGGTGGCCCTGGACGAGGGATTGGGCAGCGGCCAGGTGAACAAGGGCCGGGATTACGCCAATATCTACCTATACGGGGTCAATGAAAACTATTTGCCCCTGTATAACGTGGAAATCATCGCCGGCCGAAATTTGCGGCCAAAGGACAACGAAGGCGCCCGGAACGTGGCGGTGGTATCCGACAAGCTGGTGAACAACATGTTCAACGGGGATATCCAGGGCGCATTGGGCCAGGAGATCCAGGCTACGGTGAACGGGGAAACCTATACCTATACCATCGTGGGCGTATACCAATACAAGCAAAACGCCATGATGAGCGCCATCTCCACGGCTTCGGACAAGGATATTTCCACCGAGCTGTATGTGCCTCTGAACACGGTCAAACGCATCACCGGCACCATGTTGGGCCGCTACCAGTACGCCACCATCGCCTCCCTGGGCCAGGATAGCCAGGCTGTGGCCTCCCTGATCCAGGATTTCCTCAACCGCTATTATGCCAACAACCAGGACTTTCAGGTGGGCGTCATGGCCATGGAAACCATGACGGATATGGTTTCCTCCACCATGAATACCCTGAGCATCGCCATATCCGTCATCGCAGGGATCTCCCTATTGGTGGGCGGCATCGGGGTGATGAACATCATGCTGGTATCCGTTACCGAGCGCACCCGGGAGATCGGTACCCGCAAAGCCCTGGGCGCTACCAATGGCAATATCCGCACCCAGTTCGTGGTGGAAAGCGTGATCATCTGCCTGGTGGGCGGCCTCATCGGCATCCTGGTGGGAGCGGCCCTGGGCTATCTGGGCAGCTCCCTGCTGGAGGCCCCCAGCGGCCCCACCTTGGGCTCCATTCTGCTGGCCTTCGGCTTCTCCATGGCCATCGGCGTCTTTTTCGGCTACTACCCCGCCAACAAAGCCGCGAACCTGGATCCCATCGAAGCCCTCCGCTACGAATAGTCCTGCGCAGTGCTACGCGCACGGCGGTCCTGCGCGGACGGCGGCCCTACGCGGGCGGCGAGCGTCGCGCACTGGCGGGCGCGGTTGCCCGGGGATAGCAGCCCGCGGCGGGGCGGATGAAGCCGCCGCTGCCCTC
>UQOG01000124.1 GCA_900542615.1 uncultured Eubacteriales bacterium
CGGGGCCGAGCGGATGGAGTCCGCGGCGACGAGGGCAGCGGCGGCTTCATCCGCCCCACCGCGGGCTACTACCGCAAGCCACCAGCGCCCGCTGTTGCGCGAATATCGCCGCCCGCGTAGGGCCGCCGCCCGCGTAGGGCCGCCGCCCGCGTAGGGCCGCCGCCCGCGTAGGGTCGCCGCCCGCGTAGGGCCGCCGTGCGCGTAGGACCATGTAGGGCTAATCCACCCGAAGGATCTTCGCGCCCAGGGCCAAGAGCTTCTGTTCCAAGAATTCATAGCCCCGGTCCACATAATGGATATTATGCACCTGGCTGGTGCCTTCCGCCATAAGGGCGGCCACGATCAAGGCGGCGCCTGCCCTTAGGTCGCTGGCATACAGTTCGGCGGCATGTAATTGGGGCACGCCCTCCACAAAGGCGGTGCGGCCGCTCAGGTTGATATTGGCGCCCATGCGCTGCAATTCCGGCACATGGTTAAAGCGCTCCTCAAAAATATTTTCCACAATAAAGCTATTGCCTTCGGCCACGGTAAGCAGGCTCATCATAGGCTGCTGCAAATCGGTAGGGAAACCGGGATAGGGCAAGGTTTTGATATTAACGGCCCTGGGCCGGGCGTCGGCGGTGATCCGGAGGAAGAACTCCCGGCCGTCGTCCCCCTCGATGACCCGGACGCCGCTTTCCATGAGCTTCGCGGAGATGGCTTCCAGGTGGGTGGGGATGACGTTATTGAGCACCACGTCCCCGCCGGTGGCGGCGGCGGCGATCATAAAGGTACCGGCTTCGATCTGGTCGGGGATGATGGCATAGGTACAGCCATGGAGCTTGCGGCCGCCCTGGATGCGGATCACGTCGGTACCTGCGCCCTTGATGCTGGCGCCCATCATATTGAGGAAATTGGCCACGTCCACCACATGGGGTTCCTTGGCGGCGTTGGCGATGATGGTTTGGCCCTCGGCGCCGGCGGCGGCCAGCATGATGTTGATGGTTGCGCCCACGCTGACCACGTCCAGATAGATCTCGGCGCCAATGAGCTTCGTGGCCCGGGCCTTGACGATGCCGTTTTCGATGCGCACATCCGCGCCCAGGGCCCGGAAGCCCTTGATATGCTGGTCGATGGGGCGCTGGCCGATGGCGCAGCCGCCGGGGAGGGCGATAGCAGCCTCCTTATAGCGGCCCAATAGAGCGCCCAGCAGGTAATAGGAAGCCCGCAGGGAACGCACCATATCGAAGGTGACCTGGCAATTCTGAATGCCCCGGGGATCCACCCGCATTTCCCCATCGGGGGTAAAATCCACCTGGGCGCCCATGCGCAAAAGGATGGCTTCCAGCTTGCGCACGTCCTCGATGGCGGGGAGGTTTTCCAACAGGCAGGATTCGCCGGCCAGGATGGCCGCGGGGATGATGGCCAAGGCGGCGTTTTTTGCGCCGCTGATGGTGACCACGCCCTCCAACCGGGCGCCTCCTGTAATTTGATAATGAGCCATATGGCGTTTGTATTCCTTCCTGGTTACTATCGGATGCCAATGCCGGCGGATTTTGTAAAAAATTACATGCCGGATAACCGCAACGCGGCTGCGGCCTACCTATTTTACCATGGCGGCGGGGCTTTGTACAGGGAAAAAACCCACAGCGCACATGAAAAAATGCCCCGAAGCGGGGCATGAAATGGGATCAATCGAAATAGAAGCAGGGATTGTATGCTTCACCGCCGGCCCTGAGCTCAAAGTGGAGGTAAGCCTCCTCGCCGTCGGCCTGCTGGATGAGGCCGATGGCCTGACCGGCTGCCACCGTATCCCCCAGGGCCACCTGGGCGCTGGTGAGCTTGGCATAGCGGGTGAGGAAGCCGTCCCCGTGGTCGATCTCCACCACCAGGCCGTAGCCGCCCCGCTGCAGCACCGAGACCACCTGGCCGCCGCAGCTGGCTGCAACGGTCAGCTGGCCCTCCTCCCCGACCCCGTAGTCCACCCCCAGGTGCATGGCGCCCTGGAGCTGGCCGAAATGGCGCAGGATCTTTCCCTCCGCCGGGGGCTGGAAGGTCAATTGGGTATCCGGGCCCTTGCGGCCCGTATCCTCGTCCGGCTTTGCGTCGGGATCCACCTTCTGGGTGCCGATACGTACCACCCGGTCCTGGGGCTGGATGGTCTCCTCCTCCGTATCGGATAGGCTGGTGCGCTTGCGGCCGTTCTCGTATACCGTATAGGTCATCGTAAGGCTAGCCCCTTCCCGGCCCATCTGCTCCACGATGCGGGTACCCTCCAGCAGGTATTTATCCTTTTCCTCCCGGGTCTCATAGGGCAGGGTCTGGGCGGACTTGGCCACCACCGTACACCGTATGGTGAGGGGCGAATCCTCCTCCTGGGTCAGCTGCTGATACAGGCTTTCATAGCCGTCCGTCAGGGCGTCCGGCGCTGCGGAGGCAAAGGTCACCTCTTCCAGCACCTCCACGGTCAGCTCCCCGGGGCTATTCTCCTGGGCCAGGGCAGCGTAATAATTCTTCACATCCTCCAGCAGGGAATAGGCCGCCTCCTGGCTGGCCAGGGTGCCGATGGGCAAACCCTCCACCAGAATGATGGTGGGAACATAGGCTTCTTCCGCCTCCCCCTGGGCCTCCGTCGCCTCCGAAGCCGGGGCCGGCTGGGGCGCAGCCTCCTGGGCCTCCGCCTGGCTCTCGCTTTGCGCCGGGGCCGCCTGCGCCACGGGCAACAGCAGCCGCCCGTTCCGGAACCAGCCTACCACGCTCAGCACAAGGAGCAGCGCACAGCCCCCCCAGGCCAGCCAGTAAAACAGGCTGCGGGGCTTGCGCGCCTTGGGCGGCTTCTTCTCATAGAGCCGCTGCCGCACGGCATCCCAAACGTATCGCTCGTCTAACGCATCCAGGGCGTCTAAATCGTCCAGATCGTCCAGATCGTCCAGATCCGCCTGCGCGTCCGTTGCTTGGGGCTCGCCCAGATCCTCCAACGCATCCGGCGCTTCCGGTTCCTCCGGCTCCTCCGCCGCTTCCGGTTCGTCGGATTCGGCTATCCCGTCCGTCGCATCCGCGCCCGCGGGCCCCTCCAGGGCCGCCGGGCCGTCCGCCGGCTGATCCGGGGCGGGCACAGCCGCCTGGGCGTCCGCCGTCGGTTCCCGTTTTTCCGGTTCCCCCGGGGGCGCCGGAAGGGGCGTCGCCTCCGCTTGCGCCTGCATGGGGAAGGACGCGGGCGCCGCCTCCGAGGGAGCCGGGGTCTGGACGTCCGCAAGGGGGACGTCCGGCGCTTCCGCCGCCGGGGCCGTCATGGTTGCCGGGGCGGGGCCGTCCCCAGGGGACGGCGTAGCGCCGCCTTCCGCCGCCGGGGATGCCGGGGGTACCATGCCTGTGGCCGCCCCTTCCTCCGGGGACGCCCCAGACGCCGCCATACCATATGCCGGCTGCTGGGGCTGCTCCGCCGGCTGTGCGCCTAAGCTGCCGGCCGGTTCTGGGTCGATATGTTGATTACGGGTTTCTTCTTTATCCATGGGATTATTATAGCCCATTCCCCGCTGGGTTTCAATCGTTTCCCCAGGCCGGCGCCTTGGTTGACAGGGCCGAAGGGTTCCGGGTATTATAGAATTGAGGCTGTCGAAAAAGTGGCTTGCGCCACTTTTTCGAGGTGTTCATAGCTCCCTTGCGCCTACGGCGCGGCCAGGGAGCTATGCAAGGAAACCCTTGCTACGCAAGGCTTTTTGCGGATTTGACGCGCATGTCGCCAAATCCGATCAAAGCCTCCGGGGGCTGCGGCCCCCGAACCCCCGGGGGTTTTTCGACAGGCTGAATTATAGAAGGAATTCCCCTTGTTTTTAGGAGGCTGCCCTATGGATCCCCTCTATCCCCTTTTGTTCCTGGTCTCCCTGGCTGGGGGATTTTGCCAGACCGCCCTGGGCTTTGGCTATACGGTGGTGGTAATGCTCTTTCTCCCCATGCTCCTGCCCGGCATTCCCGAGGCGGCCACCGTTTCCTGCCTGGCCGCTGTTTTCTGCACCATTGCCATCATCCTGCAATTTCGCAAAGCCATCCGGCCCAAGGCGGTGCTTTGGCCCATCGTCGCCTTTTTCGTGATGATGCCCATTACCAACGCCCTGTCCCTGGTCATCCCCCAGGCCGGGCTGGAATTGATCCTGGGCTGCTTTCTGATCGCCCTGGGGCTATATTATATGTTTTTTGCAAAGGATCTCCGCATCGCCCCCACCCCTGGGGCCGGCATCCTGGCAGGGGGCGTGTCCGGCCTGTTTGGCGGCCTGTTTTCTGTGAGCGCGCCCCCTGCCGCCCTCTATTGCCTCTCCGTGCTGGACGATAAGGACGCCTATATGGCCACCATGCAGTTTTACCTGCTCACCACCAACATCTATGCTGTGCTGGTCCGCTTCCTCAGCGGCATGGTCACCCCGTCGGTTTGGGTCTGGTCCGGGGCCTCGGTGCTGGGGATGCTGCTGGGGGTGTTCCTGGGCAAGCTGGTCTATGGGCGGGTCAAGCTGGAAATGCTCAAAAAATGGATCTATGTGTTTATCGCCCTGATGGGCGCTTGGACGGTGATTTCCCATTTCCTGAAAATTTAGGTTGTCAAAAAGGGAATCCGTGCTATAATGTTGCTGAAAAGAATATATGTCCCGCTGGGGGTGCTGCGTTTGCGGCTGAGATAACACCCCGGAACCTGTTCGGATAATACCGGCGTAGGAAAGCGGCAATGGAAAACCCTCGGTTTTTTCTGTTTCCGTTTTGTAAAGCGGGGACAAAAAGAAACGGAGGTTTTTTGTATGCAATTCGTTCTTTTCGACAAGCTGAAGGACCTGGCCGGCCTGGAGCTGTGGATGCTGCTGGCCGCCCTGGCCATCGCCATCGTCCTGGTGGTCGCCATCCTGCGTTACCGCAAGGCCAATCCCCAGGCCCCCGCCCAGGCCCAGCCCGCCAATACCCGCGCCCTGGTATTCGGCGCCCTGTCCGTGAGCCTTTCCTTTATCCTCAGCTATATCAAGCTGCTGGAAATGCCCATGGGCGGCTCCATTACCCTGTGCGCCATGCTGCCCATCTGCCTGTATGCCGCCGTGTTCGGCCTGCGCCAGGGCTTGCTGGCCGGCCTTGCCTTGGGCATTTTGCAGCTGTTCCAGGACCTGTATGTGGTCCACTGGGCCCAGCTGATCCTGGATTACTTCATCGCCTTCGCCTGCTACGGCCTGGCGGGCCTCTTCCCCAAAAAACTCCCCCTGGGCCTGACGGTGGCCGCCCTCACCCGGATGCTCTGCTCCGTGCTCTCCGGGGTGATCTTCTTCGCCGAATACGCCGAGGGCTGGAGCAGCGTTTGGGCCTACTCCATCGTGTATAACGGCAGCTACATGATACCGGAATTGATCCTGTGCATCCTGGTCTCCCAGCTCCCCGTGGTCAAGCGCCTCGCCGCCCGTATGGCCCAACCCGCACAATAGTCCTGCGCGGTCCTACGCGGTCCTGCGCGGACGGCGGCCCTACGCGGGCGGCGATAGTCGCGCAACAGCGGGGGTGGGCGGCCTGGGGCCGCAGCCCGCGGCGGGGCGGATGAAGCCGCCGCTGCCCGTAGGGCATGGGCAGCGGCTT
>UQOG01000125.1 GCA_900542615.1 uncultured Eubacteriales bacterium
GTAGGCGCAAGGGAGCTATGAACACCTCGAAAAAGGGGCGCAAGCCACTTTTTCGACAGCCTGAGCAAAGGGGGATCCTACGCGGATCCCCCTTTGCGAAGGAGCGGACATACCGGGCGCCAGGCGGCTGCTACTGCCGCCGCGCCCCTGGACAACTACCCTTGTCCCTTGCCCGCTGCTTTTTTTGAATATTTGGGGCAGGGCTTTGTCCCATAGATCACATATCCGGGTTTTTCATAGTATTGATCGCACTCGATGGTATTGCCGGGGATCATATAGGCGCAGTCCCGGCACTGTAACGCATCATTTTCTACCGCTTCCCATACCGGATCGTTTTCCGAGGAAAACCGGCTCTTGTTCTCTTGCATAGCTCCTCCTGCTTTTCGGTTATTTTGCCTTCCCCTCTTCTTCCTCGTTGATGAGGTCGATGATGAATTTCATGGCGCCATTTCCAAACTCGTTGGTAGCGTCCAAGATCTCCCGGATCTTATATTTCTGTCCCCGGTCCAAAAGCATCTCGAACTCGTCCGCCGTGGCGGTAAGGCCTTCCACAAATGAGGAGGTGACATTTTGAACCCCTATTATCCGCACCTATTCAGTCCACTAAAAGTAAAAAACCTCACCTATCGGAACCGCATCTTTGCCTCGCCCACAGGGCTAAAAGACCTGAGCGACATGAATCATTTGACCGTAAAGGGCATTGATTACTTCAAGCGCAAGGCAAAGGGCGGCGCCGCCAACGTCACCATGGGAGAGGCCTACGTGCATCCCACCGGCGTGGTAGACTGGAGCTACAAGGTAAAGATGTATGACATCCGCTCCCAGGCAGGCATTTTCGACCTGGCGGTGGCCATCCATCAATATGGTTCCTATGCCTGCATTGAATTGAACCATGCCGGTATGCACTTCCACGACGACAACCGGATCAACTACGGCCCCAGCAACCGCATCGATGAATTCGATCAGCAGGACGGCCTGGGCAAACGGGTACACCAGATTTATGAAATGCCCGAGGACATCATCGAGGAGGTTGTGGATTCCTACGGGAAAGCCGCCGCCCGGGCAAAGCATTGCGGTTTTGACTCGGTATTGGTCCATGCCGGCCACGGCTGGCTCCTGTCCCAATTCCTGTCCCCGGTGCTCAACGAGCGCACGGATAAATTTGGCGGCAGCCTGGAAAACCGGGCCCGGATCAGCCTGATGGTGGTGGACAGCATTCGCAAATACTGCGGCCCCAACTTCCCCATCGAATTCCGCGTCAGCGCCCGGGAGGGCTTGACGGAGGGCTTCCAGCTGGAAGACACCATCCAGTTCTGCAAATGGCTGGAGGAGCACGGGGTGGATATGATCCAAGTGACCTCCGGCTCCATCCACTTCTTAGAGACCGTAAACCTCACCGATCCGCCGTGGTTTGTAACCGAGGAAGGCGTCAATGTGGAGGCGGCTTCCCAGATCAAGCAGCATCTGCACATTCCCGTGGGCGCGGTTGGCGCCATTACGGACCCGGCCTTTATGGAGCAGATCATCGCCGACGGCAAGGTGGATTACGTGGTGCTGGCCCGCGCCCTGATCGCGGATCCCGACCTGCCCTTAAAGGCCATGAACGGGCATACGGAGGAGATCCGGCCCTGCCTGCGCTGCACCAGCTGCATGGATGGCGGTTACTTCAACCTTCCCCGGCACTGCTCCGTGAACCCGGTCTTTGGGCGGGATAGCCTTTTTGCCCGTCCGGCCTTCCCGGCGGAGAAAAAGAACGTGCTTATCGTGGGCGGCGGTCCCGCGGGCATGGAGGCGGCTGTCGTGGCTTCCCAGCGGGGACATAACGTAATCCTCTGCGAAAAGAGCGGCGAGCTGGGCGGCCTGCTGAACAAGATCGACGGGGAATCCTTTAAGATCCGGGTTAAGCAGTATAAGGAATATTTGATCCGCCAGGTGAAAAAGCATAAGATCGACCTGCGGCTGAATACCGAAGTGACCCCCGAATATGTAAAGCGGATCAATCCCGACTTCCTGCTTTGCGCGGTAGGCGCCACGCCGGTGGTCCTGCCCATTCCCGGCTATGAAAAAGCCATCCCCATCCTCCGGCTGTATGCGGAGGAGCCGGATGTGGGCAAGTCCGTCCTGGTGCTGGGCGGCGGGTTCTCCGGCATTGAAGCGGCCATCGGCCTGGCCATGAAGGGCGTAAAGGCCACGGTGGCGGAAATGGCGGACGAGATCTGCTCCGGTCCGGACGTACCCTTCCCCGGAACGGGCGCCATGCGGAAAAACGCGCTGCGGTTCTACGCCGCCAAATACAACGTGGAAATCATGCTCAACACCAAATGCCTGGAGGTCACCGATACCGGCATGATCTGCCAGAGCAAGGATGGCGAGCGGTTTACCCTCACCGCGGACAGCGTCATTACCGCCGGCGGCATGAAGCCCAACTATGCGTTGGTGGACGCCCTGCGGGATACGGTCCTAAACTTCCGGGCCATCGGCGATTGCTACGCGCCCGGCCTGATCCGCACCGCGGTGCGCGACGGCTTTGACGCGGCCATGTGTATCGGCCTGTACGATCCGGATAACATTTATTAACGCTTCGATTCCCTTCATCCTTCCATGGCTTCCCGCGCAAGCGGGGGCCATGGAACCATTCCCGCCTGGTGTTTCCAGGCGGGAACCGACCCGGGCCTTTGGCACTGTGCCAGAGGGCCCGGGCAACGGGCGGATCCCTTTGCAAAAATTAAGCCGGCTGAAACCTGGCTTAATTTTTGCATGATCAATATGGCATATAGTGAGGAAGAAACCTATGGCATTGCTCCAGTATAAAGACCGTAAAGGCACCAATAGCGCCAAGTGGGATATTTTAGCCAGCAAATTCGGGAAAGCGGATCTGCTTTCCATGTGGGTGGCGGACATGGACTTTAAAGAACCGCCTTGCGTCACCGCGGCGTTGCGCAGGTATGTCGAGGAGGTCCCCTTCGGCTATTTCGTCCCTCCTGCCTCCTATTTCCAGGCTTTTATCGATTGGGAACAGACCTGCCATAACTACAAGGTAGCGCCGGAATGGATTTGCTTTGCGCCGGGGGTGGTGCCGGCCATCAACTGGGTGATCCAGTTCGCCACCCAGCCTGGGGACGCGGTGATCGTGCTTACGCCGGTGTATTATCCCTTCCTGGAGTCGGTGCAAAACAACCAGCGCAAGCTGGTGCAATGCGATCTTGTTCGGGATGGCATGGTTTATTCCATCGATTACGAAAAATTTGAGCAGGCCATCGTCCAGAACCAGGCCAAGCTTTTTATCATGAGCTCCCCTCACAACCCGGTAGGCCGGGTATGGCGTCCGGAGGAGCTGCGGCCGCTGATGGAGATCTGCCGCAAGCATCACGTGTTGGTGATCTCGGATGAAATCCATCATGATTTTGTATATCCCGGCCACACCCATTATCCCACCGCCTCCCTGGGGGATTACGATGAATTTCTGATCACCATGACCGCGCCCTCCAAGACCTTCAATTTGGCGGCGCTGCAAAACTCCCTGGTCATCATACCGAATCCGGCGCTTCGGAAGAAATACCTGGCTTGCCTAATAAACCTGCGGTTTAATAGCGGCAATGCTTTTGGATATATCGCGGCGGAAGCGGCGTACCGGGAGGGACGGCCCTGGCTGGAGGAGCTGCTGGATCACATATACCGAAACTATCTCTACTTCAGGGACGTCATGGAGCAGCATGGGCCCGATATCGGCGTTGCGCCCCTGGAGGGGACGTACCTGCTTTGGCTGGACTTCAGCAGCCGCCTGCAAACCCACGAAGAGATGGTGGATTTCGCCCAAAACAAGTGCGGCCTCGCGCCGGATTATGGCTATTGGTTTGGCGGCGCCCAATTCAGCCCCTTTATGCGGCTAAATTTGGCAACCTCCCGCCAAAACGTAGAAACCGCCGCCAAGGCCATCATCCAGGCCCTTAAGGGATGCTGAAACGCATAAAATAATAAATAATGAAACGCTACCGCTTGGGCACGGCTGCGCATTGGCCGCCGTCCCGGGCGGTAGGGTTTCGCCGGTAAGCAAAGAGCGATTATGAAAATCCGTTATCGAATGATCTGTTAATTTTCCGATTATGGGCCAATAGATTTATTTCCTATTGGGGAGGGTAGCCAATAGCCTTGCCTACCCCCTTATTCGCCATCTCGTGCAAATGAGAAACGTGTTTGTCGAACATTTATAAAGTTCTTTTAATTGAATAAGATAAGGTACAATAAGTTTCGCAAATTGGAAAGTAGATAAAAAGAGACATGGTTTGCAGATCTCTGGTAGAATGAAGTTGCGATACCACCATTCGAAAGGAGACAGCAAACCATGTCCGAGAAGATTGTACAACTAAACGAGGAAGTTATCAAGGGGCAGCTCAAGGAGCTGGTGCGAGGCAGCGTAGAGGAAGCCCTCAACGAACTGCTGGAGGCCGAGGCAGAGAAACTGACCCAAGCTGCCCGGTATGAGCGTAATGAGCAGCGCCAGGGCTACCGCAGCGGCCACTACAACCGCAACCTTACCACCACTTCTGGGGATGTTACCCTCAAGGTGCCTAAGCTCAAGGGAATCTCCTTTGAAACTGCCATCATTGAAAGGTATCGCCGCCGGGAGAGCAGTGTGGAAGAGGCCCTCATCGAGATGTACCTAGCCGGCGTATGGAGGACATCACCGAGGCCCTCTGGGGCAGCAAAGTCTCTCCCTCCACCATCAGTGAGTTGAATAAGAAAGCGTATGTCCACATCGAGGATTGGCGTAACCGTCCTCTGCAGGGCGGACGCTATCCGTATGTCTATGTAGATGGGATCTATCTGCGCCGTAACTGGGGTGGAGAATTTGAAAATGTGGCCATTCTGGTGGCCATTGCGGTCAACGAGGACGGATACCGTGAGGTTCTGGGCGCCGCTGAGGGTATGAAAGAGGACAAGGCCAGCTGGGTCAGTTTCTTCCAGTGGCTGCGTGGCCGTGGACTGGACGGCGTGAAACTCATCGTTGGAGACAAGTGTCTTGGTATGCTGGAGGCCGTGGGTGAAGTGTTCCCCGAAGCCAAATACCAGCGGTGTACCGTCCACTTTTACCGCAATGTGTTCTCGGTCACACCTCGCTCGAAGGTGAAGCTGGTAGCCAAAATGCTCAAGGCGATCCACGCCCAGGAGAGCAAGAAAGCTGCTCGGGAGAAGGCTAAAGCCGTGGTAGAGGAACTTCGTTCTATAAAGCTGAAGGAGGCCGCCAAGAAGGTGGAGGATGGCATTGAGGAAACGCTAACCTACTGTGAATTTCCCAGCGAACACTGGACCCGTATCCGTACCAACAATGTCATTGAGAGGCTGAACCGGGAGATTCGCCGCCGCACCCGTGTGGTTGGCAGTTTCCCTGACGGTAACTCTGCTTTGATGCTGGTCTGTGCCCGGCTGCGCCATGTGGCCGGTACTCAGTGGGGCAACAAGAAGTATATGAACATGAAGCATCTGGAGGCTGACGAGACTATCCCAAGTTTTGTGTAAACCTCCTGGGTGGTGTAGAATAGAAGCACCGCACAGGA
>UQOG01000126.1 GCA_900542615.1 uncultured Eubacteriales bacterium
GGGCCGTTGGCCCCGCCCCGGGAAAACGGCCGCCGCCCCCCCCGCAGGGCCCCGATCCCCCATACCGGCTATCCCGCAAAAAAGGCGCCTATTTTTCAGGCGCCTTCAGGCTTTCTTCCAATCGTTGGTTGAGCGCCCGGGCTTCAGGAGGCAATTTGCACACCGCCCTATCATAGGTGAGGATGCCGTTCCGCTCCCCCTCCACGTCGCTCAGCTGGGTGTATATGGCGGCGCTTAAGCCCTTTGCCACCGCCGGCAGGATCTGGCGCTCATATAGCTTTTTCCAGGCTTGGAACAGCTCGTCCTGGGTTTTACAGGTCTTGTAGCAAAAGCTCTTGTTTGGCAGGCTGTGTTCTGGGATGGTCAGACCATAGCCTCCAAATTCGGTCAGGGCCACGGGCCTTCCCTGGGGGTCTGGCCGGAACCGGTAAGGCCGGAAATAGGTGTGGATGCTTTTGACATCTCCCGCCCCCTGGTCATGCCAACCGCTGGCATGGTCGATCAGCCGGGTATCGTCCCATTCCCGGATTCGCTCCGCCATTTCCTTGGCGTCAAACTGGCCCCATCCTTCATTGAAGGGGACCCACATGGCGATGGATACGCAGTTGTACAGATTGGCGATCATTTCCCCCAGCTCCTGGATGAAGCCGTCCTTTTCGCCCTGGTCCTCCCGGCCAAAGGCAGCATAGTCCGTATCCGGCCGATGTTTGTTGGTGATCAAGGGCGCCACCGTCACCTTGGAACGGTAGGGGCCGCCGCCGTTGGGCATATCCTGCCATACCAGCATCCCCAGCCGGTCGCAATGGTAATACCAGCGCAGGGGCTCCACCTTCACATGCTTGCGCAGGGTGTTGAAGCCCAGCTCCTTCATGGCCTGGATGTCATAGACCATGGCTTCATCGCTGGGCGGGGTGTACAGGCCGTCCGGCCAATAGCCCTGATCCAGCACCCCATTGAAAAAGAAGGGTTCCCCGTTAAGGAACAAGCGGGGAATGCCTTTTTCATCCTTGCCCACGGAGAATTTCCGCATCCCGAAATAGCTTTGCACCAGGTCGTCCCCCATCTTGATGGTAAGGTTGTAAAGATGGGGCCGTTGGGGCGACCAGGGGGTAAACCCCTGCATACTCATGCGGAAGGGCTGGTTGCTCAGGCCGTGGCTCACCACGTCCCCCACCCGGGCGGTGCAGGGCAGCCCATCCTGCCGGGCGCAAACGGTGAGCTCCACGGCGCTTTCGTCATAGAGCGGATTGATGAACAGGCCGGTGATAAATTGCTTGGGTACGCTTTCCAGCCAAACTGTCTGCCAGATGCCGCTTTGGGCCGTATACCAAATGCCGCCGGGCTTGCTGCTCTGTTTGCCCCGGGCATAGGGGCCGCCCTCGGTATCGTCCTGCACCCGGACGGTAAGCAGGTTTTCCTTTTGCAGGGCAGGGGTTATGTCCAGGGTAAAGGGGGTATACCCGCCCCCATGGCTTCCCAGCTCCCGGCCGTTTAGGAATACCGTAGCCTGCTGGTCCACCCCGCCGAAATGCAGCAGCACCCGGCCCTGGTTAAAGCCCTCTGGCAATGCAAACTCCCGCCGGTACCACAGCCGCTCTCCCTTTTGGAGGGCGCGCCCCACCCCGGACAGGGGGCTTTCCGGGGAAAAGGGCACCAGGATCTCCCCTTCCATTTTCAGAGGCATATCCTCCCCCTTGGAAAAGGCATAGCGCCACCTGCCGTTCAGGCACAGGTAACTATCCCGCCGCAGCTGGGGCCGCGGGTATTCGGGCAAAATGGCTTCGGGATCCAACCGCTCCCCCCATATCGTCTTCAAGGGCGTATCCTCCGGCAAATAGAATGGATGGGTACAATGGTCTCTAACAAAATTATAGTACATATCGGGCAAAAAAAACAGGCCTCATCCACGGGCCCCACAAAAAAAGCCGCCCAAAATGGACGGACATGGAGGCGGCAACGCCGCCCCCTTTCTTATGCTTCGTTCTCCCGGTCATACCGGCGGCTAAAGATATGCCAGCGCCACTCGATGCATATAAGCACGGCCAGCGCCGCCAAAATCGCCCCATGTCCCCACATAGGCCGGAACCAAATGGTAACCGCGAAGGGCACCCCAAAGGCCGCCCAGCCCAGCAGCAGCGTCTGATGGTTGGTCAGGCCAAGGAAGGCGGATAGCTGGTTTCCCTTCCGCTCCCAGAAGATATAGACAACAAGGATGACAACTACCAAAGCCAACAGCCAAAATGGGATCCGTTTGATGGCAAACATACATCCTAGGAGCATCCGCCACAAGCAATATAGCGCGATCCGCACCCATCGGTTTTGCATGGATACCCTGCGCCTCCTTTCTCTGCGCCATTTCCATGGGCCTGCGAAACAAAGGCCCATGGGGGAACTGCAACGCCGCCCCCGCCTTTATACTTCGTCCTTCCTGGCATACCGGCGGCTAAAGATATGCCGGCGCCACTCCAGCTTTCTAAAAATTAGGTAGAAGTTGTTCCATGTACCGTTTTGATCGAATTATTTTCCCACTATATTTATCTTTAGCAGAATAAAAATAAAGTTTATGTATCTCCTTCCGTTTGTAATTTTATTTTATCATCCCATGTTATATCCGTCAACGGCCCTGCCTGGTTTTCCCGATGTTCTTTACAAGTTCGCATCCTATCCTATACAATAGAAGCTAGGCAGACAAACAGGAGGCCCTATGTACGTTCATCTTCGGCCCCGGCTAAGCCGGGCTTTGGATATGCTGCGGGGGAGCCAGACCGTAGCGGATATCGGCAGCGACCACGGCCGGCTGGCGGTGGCCCTTTTGCAGCAGGGGGCGGCGGAGCGGGTCATCGCCTGCGACATCAGCGCCCCGTCCCTGGAAAAAGCCCGCGCCCTTTGCAGCCGGTGCGGCCTCGGCGGCCGCATGGACTTCCGGGTGGCGGACGGCTTAGGGGGATTGCAACCCGGCGAGGCGGACGCCCTGGTGATGGCGGGCATGGGGGGCCTGGTCATGGGCCGCATCCTGCAAGAGGGGGCGGCGGTTGCCGCCGCTGCCCGGCGCATCCTGTTGCAGCCCCAGGGGAATCTGCCGGAGCTCAGGGCGTTTCTATACGAAAATGGCTATTGCGTACAGGATGAGGCCATCGTATTGGATAACGGCCGGTACTATCAGCTGATCCTGGCCGCAAAGGGCGTCCCCGCCCCCCTGCCCCCAGGCTGGCCCTCAGGCTATTGGGAGCTGGGGCCTGTGGCCTTTGCAAAGGGCGAGCCCCTGCTGCTGCCCCTTGCCAAAAAATACCGCGCCGGCCATCAAAAGCGGCTGGACAAGGCCCTGAAAAAGGGCTATACCCCCCAGGCCCTGGTGGACGCCTGCCAGGCCCTGGATACCATCATCGAAAGACTGGAGGAGTCCCATGCAGCTATGTGCTTTTCTCGCCCAGATGGAGGCCATCGCCCCCCAGGCCCTGGCCATGGATTTTGACAACCCGGGACTGCTCATCGGCCCGGAAAAGCAGGAGATCCGCAAGGTATTGGTAGCCTTGGATTGCTCCATGGCCACCGCCCAAGAGGCGGTGGATTGGGGCGCGGACCTGCTGTTGACCCACCACCCGGTATTCTTCGGCGGGGTCAAGGCCATCCGGCCGGACCTGCCCGCCACTGCCGCGCCCTGGCTGCTGCTGCGGCACGGCATCGGCCTGTTTGCCGCCCACACCAACCTGGATACCGCCCAGGGCGGCGTCAACGACTGCCTGGCCCAAGTCCTCGGCCTTACGGAAGTTTGCGCCCTGCCCCCGGAGAATATGGGCCGGATGGGCAGCATACAGCCCTGCGCCTTGCGCAGCTTTGCCGGGCTGGTGCAGCAGCGGTTGGAAACCACCCTACGGGTCTGCGGGGACTGGGAGCGATCCATAAGCCGGGTGGCCCTCCTGGGGGGCGCGGGGGGAGACGCCGTCTATGCCGCCAAGGAGGCCGGCGCGGATGTGCTGGTCACTGGGGAGATCAAGCATCACCAGGCCCTGGAGGCCCAGGTGTTGGGAATCGCCGTGGTGGAGGCCGGGCATTATGAAACAGAACGGGTGGTCCTGGAACCGTTAATGAATCGTTTACAGGAAGCTGGAAATGATGTACAATATAAGTTGACTCGTTTGGAGGCGCCGTGCCTGCGGGGCATCTGACCCAGGCGCGATACAATATCATGGAGGTGACCACTATGGGCAAACTAGACGCACTTTGGGAATATCATCAGGCAGAGCGCCAGCTTGACGCGCTGGACGCAAAGCTGCGGTCCACCCCCGCGCGACAAAAGCTCAATAAGCTGCATGGCTTTTTAAGCGAACAGCAGGCACAAATCGCCAACCTGCAAAAACAGATGGAAGCCCGCAAAGGTACGCTTAACCGCCTTTCCGCCCAGTTTGGCGAGCTGGAGCACAAGTACGAGCTGGAGGTTTCCGAGTTCGATGCCATGGAAAACGATCCGGATTGCACCGCTGCGGAAATGACCGAATCCCGCAAATCCCTCGAGGATATCATGGAACAGCTCAGCGTGGCCAAACGGGATATCTACGATACCATTACCTGGATCGAAAAGGCCACCAAAGAATATAAAGAAACCTTCTCCAAGGCGGGCAAGGCCAAAAAGGAATATGACGCCATGCGGGCCGCCTGCGAAAAGGAGATCGCTGCGGCGCAGCCTGAAATCAACGCGGCCAAGGCCGTGGTGGAGCAGCGCAAGGCCAAGGTGGATCCCGCCCTGCTCAAGCGTTACGCAGCCGTGAAAACCCACCACGCCGTTCCCATGGCCACCGTGGAAAACGCCCAGTGCAGCGGCTGCCGCATGAGCCTGCCTACGGTGGTGGTGCGCAAGGTCTCCAGCGGCGACGGCCTGGTGGAGTGCGAAAACTGCGGCCGGATCCTCTACGTCCCCCAAGAGAAAAAATAATTCGTTTGCAAAGGCATCTCGCCTTTTCAATACCATCGGCGAGTAAGACAGGTGACCGCATACGGCTTTGACCGTATGAGGAAAGTCCGAGCTCCATAGGGCAAGGGTGCCGGATAACGTCCGGCGGAGGCGACTCCAGGGAAAGTGCAACAGAGATATACCGCCAGGCTTCGGCCTGGTAAGGATGGAAAGGCGAGGTAAGAGCTCACCGGCGGCCCTGGCAACTTGGCCGTCCTGTAAACCCCACCCGGTGCAAGATTGGAATGAGAGCATTCAATGGCGGCCCGTCACGCTCTTGATAATCGCTTGAGCCCTTCGGCAACGATGGGCCTAGATAGATGGTCACCCACGGCGCGTTCGCGCCCGGACAGAACTCGGCTTACGGCTTGCTCGCCAAATAGGATAAAAGCGGCTTTTCGCCGCTTTTTTCCTTTTTTATTTGGCCTTCCTGCTTCCTCCGCAGGCGTAAGGCCCGGGCCGCGGGGGGGCGGCGGCGGTTTGGGGGCCCCGGCCCCCAAACCATGCCGGCGGCCGGCTGCGCCGGCCG
>UQOG01000127.1 GCA_900542615.1 uncultured Eubacteriales bacterium
GGGAGCTATGAACACCTCGAAAAAGTGGCGCAAGCCACTTTTTCGACAGCCAAACCGCGGCGGAAAACCGCCGCGGGCAGGATCGGAATCGATTATTTTTTGATGCGCTTGCGCAGATCGTCCAGGGTAAGGCCCAATTCCGGGTCTTTTTTCATATCGGCCATGATCTTGTTATAGGCGCTGATCACGGTGGAATAGTCCCGGCCGCCGAAATGCTTGCCGATGGTTTTTAGGGAATCCCCGGTCATTTCCCGGCACAGGAACATGGCGATCTGCCGGGGATAGGTGATATCCGCCGTGCGCCGCTGGGATAGGAGGCCTTCCACGTCGATGTCGTAATAATCCGCCACGATCTGCTGGATCAGCTGGATGGACACCTTGGGAGCTTCAAACCCCCGCACGATGTCCTTGAGGGCGGTATCCGCCAGCAGGATGTCCACGTCCTTGCGGGTCAGCTTGGAATAGGCGATCACCCGGGTCAGGGCCCCTTCCAGCTGCCGGATGTTGCTGTTCACCTTTTCCGCGATAAAGGCCAGAACGTCCTCGTCGATATGGATGTTTTCCAGGGTGGCCTTTTTCCGCAGGATGGCGATGCGGGTTTCCAGGTCCGGGGGCTGGATATCCGTGATCAGGCCCCCCTCAAACCGGGAACGCAGCCGCTCCTCCAGGGTCAGCATTTCCATGGGGGGCTTATCCGAGCTGATGACGATCTGCTTGCCGCTGGTTTGCAGGGCGTTGAAGGTATTGAAAAATTCCTCCTGGGTGGATACCTTGCCGGAAATGAACTGGATGTCGTCCACCATCAGCACGTCCACGTTTCGGTATTTGTTGCGGAACTGGGCGTTGGTGTTTTCCTGGATGGACTGGATCAGCTCATAGGTAAAGGTCTCGCTGGTCACGTAGACGATCTTAAAGGAGGGGAAGGATTCCTTGATCTGGTTGCCGATGGCGTGCATCAAATGGGTTTTGCCCAGGCCCACGCCCCCGTACATGAATAGGGGGTTGTAGGCCCGGGAGGGGCTGTCCGCCACGGCCCGGGCCGCGGCATAGGCAAAATTGTTGGAGGAGCCGATGACGAAATTATCGAAGGTATAGCGGGGGTTCATCATCATTTCCGGGCCGTTGTCCGCCAGCTTTTCGTATTGCTCCCGCTCGTTGCGCAGGATAAAAAGCACGCTGACCGGGTACCCCTCGTTGATTTCGGTCAGGATCTTCTCGATGGTGACCGCGTACAGGTTCCGCAGGGTGTTGCGGGCCGCGTCGTTTTGCGCCTGTAGGATCAGGGTATCCCCCTGCCAGCATACCGGATCGATGGTAAGGATCCAGGTATTGTAGCTGGTAGGCGTCATCTCGGTACGAAGATCGCTCAAAGCCATTGTCCAGATCTCTTTAGCTGAATATTGCATGGTCTCCCCCATTTTTCAACATAGGTTGATAAGGTTATCAACCCATGTTACTAAATACGCGCTGCAAAAACATGGGCGGGAAGCGCGCCGGCCGCGTTTGAGGTTGAAAAAACCCCCCTTCGCTCTGGCGCCAGACCCAAAGGGTGCCGCAGGCCTTATTCCAGAGCAAAGGGGGCCATAAAACAGGCGCGCCGCCCTAAAATACGGAAGGGGCAGCACCCAAAGCAAGGCCGCTTCAACGGCCCCCAAAGGGATGCCCGACGCCTTCCAAAGACTTCCGGATCATCACCACAGATTTCCAGAAGACAGCCGTTTCCCCGGGGGAATAGAATGGCTAAAACCCGCTATATACCAGGTAAAATCCGGCCTTGGCCATGGAAATCCAAGTAAATGATAACAAATTCATCTTCATATAGCAAGGGCATGAAACAGGCAATTTTTGGAAATTGTGATGGCCTTTCCTGCAAGATACAATATCTTGTAGAATCCTGGCAAAGGGATAGAATATGATTTTTTCCTGGCGTTTTTCCTTGACACTTGGGCTTTTTCTCTTATATAATTAACAAGCTAATGTAAAAGCAGGCGGCCCTGGGCCGCTTAGCCTGCGCCGGCGGAAAAGGGGGCTGGGTTGCCCCGGTTCTCCGGCCCGGGTTATCATTACCAAAGGGAAAAGAGGTGCAAGACCCATGCTTCAAACCTATCAGCCCAAAAAGCGCCAGCGGAAAAAGGTCCATGGCTTCCGTAAGCGCATGAAGACCGCCAACGGCCGCAATGTTTTGGCCCGCCGCAGGCTCAAGGGAAGAAAAAGGCTGTCTGCGTAAGCAGGCGGCGCCCAGCAGGCAGGTCCTTAGGCTGCCCCGTTTCGCAGCCCCTCCGCCCACCCCATGGCGGCGATTTGCCGCCCGGCTTGGACAGGCCCGCTGGCAACATGGATATCGGCCGCGTTTGCGGCAGGTTTCACGGTAAGCCATCAGGGGTGTTGACATAAGAAAGCATCGGCGTCAAAGCAGCGGCTCGCCCCGGGCAAAAAGGAATGGGGCCTGGATTTGGCAGTCCGCCTCTTCGCTTTGCATAGCCCGCCATGGGCCCTTCTCCCTCGTAGCAGCCGGGCCCGCGCTGGCTATGCGCCGGCCGGTTCGGGAGAACGCGGCGATGTTTTCTCATGGCAACACCCCTTGCCGTGCCTTTTTCTTTTTCCTTTTTCCGGCCCTGCGCCGGAAATGCGCCGCTGCCTTGCCAGCGAGGATGTCCCATTGAAACGTTGTTTTTCCCTCAAGCGAAATAAGCAGTTCCGCCAGGTCTATCGCAAGGGCAAATCCGTTGCTTGCCGGGAGCTGGTGCTCATCTACGCAAAAAGCCATAGCGATATGGTCCACGTGGGCTTTTCCGTGGGCAAAAAGCTGGGCAACAGCGTGGTGCGCAACCGCCTCAAACGCCGGCTCCGGGAAGCCTTTACACCCAACCTGCCCCTGCTCCAGCCCGGCTATGACCTGATCGTCATCGCCCGGGACGCCGCCCGGGACGCGGCCTTTTCCTCCCTGGGGAACAGCCTTCGCTATCTGCTCCGAAAAGCCGGGCTCTTCCAGAAGCCCAAACGCCCATGAAACGCTTTGTCCAACGGCTGATGCTCCTTTGCATCGATTACTATCGGCTCTATATTTCGCCCCGACATCCGGGCTGCTGCCGTTACAGCCCTACCTGCAGCGCCTATGCCAAAGAAGCGATCCTTCGCTTTGGCCCCTTACGGGGAGGGGGCCTGGCCCTGTGGCGCATTTTGCGCTGCAACCCCTTTTCCAAGGGCGGGTATGATCCGGTGCCCCCTTTGGCCAAGCCCGAGCCGGATCCACAAGATTGATCAGGTTAGAAAGCGAGCATACCTATCATGCAAAATGATTTCTTCTTAACCACGTGGTTCCTGGAGGCCATGAAATGGCTCTACTCCAACGTTAACAGCGTCTTTTTGACCATCCTCATCTGCACCCTGGTCTTGAAGCTGCTCACCGTCTTTTCCGATATCAAGACCCGGACCTCCTCCGCCAAAATGGCGGCCATCCAGCCCGAGATCCAAAAGCTTCAGAAAAAATACGCCAACGACCCCCAGAAGCTCCAAAAGGCCCAGTCCAAGCTCATGCGGGAGCGGGGCGTCAGCATGTGGGGCAGCTGCTTGCCCATGCTCATCACCATGCCCCTGTTCTTCTGCTTCCTGGCCGCCTTCCGGTTCTGGGGCTACGAGGAGACCATCCGCCTGCTGGTGGACGAAAATCCCGCCCAGCTGCTTCAGTCCTTTAAGTTCCTCTGGATCAACAACATCTGGCAGCCGGACAGCGGCTTGGCCCCGGTCATTATGACCGCCGAGCAGTTCTTCAAGATCCCCAACCTGGACCGGCTCCTCTTCCTTAAGGATAACCCCGAGGTCTGGCAGAAGCTGGTGGATATGGGCATCGCCATCTCCAACGTGGATTCCGCCGGCCAGACCGTTTACACCTTCCTGAACACCGAGGCCTCCCACGCGGCCTATACCGCTGCGGTTCAGCCCCTCTTGGACGTGTATGCCGGCTATAACAACGGCTGGTTCATCATGCCCCTGCTGGCGGGCGTCACCAACTTCCTGTCCTCCTGGCTGATGCAAAAGGGCCAGCCCAAAAATCCCCAGGCCGACGGCGCCAACAAGGTGATGATGTGGGTATTCCCCCTGATGAGCGTTTGGTTCTGCATTACCTATAACGCTTCCTTCGCCATCTACTGGACCATCAGCAGCATGTGCATGATCATCACCAACCTGGTATTGAATAAAAAATTCCCCCGCGGCGGCGTGGCAGTACAGGAGGCCAAAGAATGAGAAGCATCGAATCAACCGGCCGTTCCATCGATGAAGCCATCTTCCACGGCCTGCAGCAGCTGGAGATTTCCATCGACGGGGTGGAGATCGAGATCCTGCAACAAGAAAGCAAGGGCATCCTGGGCATCGGCGCCCGGCCTGCCAAGGTACGCCTCACCGAGCGGGAGCCGGAAGAGGTGGTCATGCCGGATTACCTCAAGGAGCCGCCCCGGCCCAACCGGGACCGGCCCCGCCGGGATCGGTCCGACCGGCCCCGCCGGGAGCGGGGCGACCGGAACGAGCGGGAGGCCCGCATGGAGCGGGAAGCCCAGCTGGAACGGGAAAGCCGGGGCGAACGGCCCTCCCGCCGGGAACGGGAGCGCAAGCCCGAACGGCCGGAAAAGCCCGCCATTCCCTACAGCCTGGAGGCGGCCCAGGATAACCCCGGCGCCATTTTCCTCCAGGGGCTGATCCAGCACATGGGGGTGGAAGGCCGGGTCCTGGCCTATGTGGAGGAAGAGGGCATCCGCCTGTGCGTGGATACCCCCACCATGGGGGTGCTCATCGGCCACCGGGGGGAGACCCTGGACGCCATGCAGTACCTGACCAGCCTGGCGGTCAATCGGAACCGCAAGGAGGATGGCTATACCCGGGTGACCCTGGATACGGAGGGCTACCGGGAAAAGCGGGAGGAGACCCTTGCCCGCCTGGCCCGGAAGATCGCCGGCCAGGTCAAGGCCAGCGGCCGGCCCCGGGAGTTGGAACCCATGAACCCCTACGAGCGGCGGGTGCTCCATGCCAGCCTGCAAAACAACCCCTATGTGGTGACCCACAGCGAGGGCGAAGAGCCCAACCGCCGGGTGGTCATCTCCCCCAAGCCCCGGGAAGCCCGCAAGGAACAGCGGCCATCCAAGGAAAAGCAGCAGCAGCGCTTGGTGGAAGAGGTGGAGACCGTGGAGATCATCCGCCCTGCCGCCGACGAAGCGCTGCAGGAACAGGAATAAGCAGAAACCCCAGCGGCCGGCCTTGCGGCCCGGCCGCGCCCTTTCCCGATTCGGGCAGCCACCCAGCAGACCGGCCAAGCGCAAGCCGATGCACCCTATGGATGCAGGCTGCCCGGCGGTAACGGTTTGCGGTCGCTGCCCGTTTCGTCTATCCCCATGGCCGGCGGGCAGGGGGGCGCCCCGGGGGGCGGCCCCTTTGGCGGCCTGCGGCCGCCAAA
>UQOG01000128.1 GCA_900542615.1 uncultured Eubacteriales bacterium
GGGGCTGGGGGTGGGCGCTTGGGGCGTGGGGGTGGGTATAGAAACCTCCACCGGCACAGGAGCGGCGCAGGCGGAAAGCGTTAAAATGATCAAAAACAGGGCTGCGATCCGGCAGACCGCGGAAACGATGCGCATAACAACCTCCTTTAAGGCGCCAAGTGGCAAGATAAACAGCATATACTTGATTATAGCGGAATCCAGGAGGTATGACAAGCAGGAAGCCCGTGACAAATCCCGGGCGAAAAAGTGAAAAATCGCCGAAAGCCATAACCATTCGCCCAGGCTCCGGCGATTATTTATAAAATATTCAAAAATCTGACACTGCGCACTTGTGCAGCCTGTGCTAAAATGATAAAATAACTTGATATGTTATGTACAAGTAACAAGTAAAATGGCTAGAGAGGCTTCTTTGGGAGCTGTTGGAGGGTTATCGAATCTATGGGACTGTTTGAGTTCAACGATGTAGGGATCGACCTGGGGACCGCCAGCGTATTGGTATATGTCCGAGGCAAGGGCATTGTGCTGCGGGAGCCGTCCGTGGTGGCGGTGGAGAAGATCACCGGCAAGATCCTGGCCATCGGCGAGGAAGCCCGGCGGATGCTGGGTCGTACCCCGGGCAATATTTTGGCCATGCGGCCTTTGCGGGACGGGGTCATCTCCAATTACGATATTACCGAGCGTTTGCTCAACCATTTTCTGCGCAAGGTGGTGGGCCGGCGCATCTTCTTTAAGCCCCGGGTGGTGGTATGCGTGCCCAGCGGCGTCACCGAGGTGGAGAAGCGTTCCGTCATCGACGCCACGGAAGAAGCCGGCGCCCGCCATACCTACCTGATCGAGGAGCCCATCGCGGCGGCTATCGGCGCGGGCATCGACATTGCCCAGCCCCGGGGCAATATGATCCTGGATATCGGCGGCGGCACCAGCGACGTGGCCATCCTGTCCTTGGGCGGGGCGGTGCTGTCGGATTCCATCAAGATCGCCGGGGATAAATTCGATGAAGCCATCGTGCGCTATATGCGCAAAAAGCATAATTTGCTCATCGGCGAGCGCACGGCGGAGGAAATGAAGATCCGGATCGGTTCCGCCTATCCCCGCAAGGAGCAGCTGTTCATCGACGTGAAGGGCCGCAACCTGATTTCCGGCCTGCCCCAGGCCCTGGTGGTGGGCTCCAACGAGATGATCGACGCCCTGGAGGAACCCTTGCAGAGCATCCTGGAGAGCGTGCGGAATCTGTTCGAGCGCACCCCTCCGGAATTGGCCAGCGACATCACGGAAAACGGCATCTGCCTCACCGGCGGCGGCGCCCTGCTCTACGGCATGGACAAGTTCATTTCCGAGCATACCAAGGTGCCCTGCTACGTGGCGGAGGATCCCATCTCCTGCGTGGCCATCGGCACGGGCAAGGCGCTGGAGAACCTGGACGCCTTCTCCAGCAGCGCCATTTACGATTACAAGCGGGGCGAGTATTTCGACATCCAGCAATGATATGCTTCCCGGCGGCATAAGCGGCCGGGTGCAGGCCTTGGGGGTAGGGGCGTAGGCCCTGTCCCATTCGGCGTGCAAGCAGGGCAGCTTCTATACGGGCGACAGTTTGACGGCAAGGCCCACGAAGCTGCCCTGTTTTCGCAAAGCCCCGGGGCTGCATAGAAAACCATAAGGAGGCCAATCGTATGATCCAGGCGGAATACGGCTTTATCGGCTGCGGCAATATGGGGGGCGCCATTGCCCGCGTCCTGTGTAAGACGGTGGACCCAAAGCGGGTGCTGCTGAGCAACCGGACCCCAGCCAAGGCGGAAACCCTGGCTAAGGAGCTGGGCTGCCAGGCGGGGGATAACCTCCAGGCCGCCCAATGCGCCTATATTTTCCTGGGGGTCAAGCCCCATCTGATGGCGGATATGCTCCGGCCCTTGCAGCCGGTGCTGGCAGAACGGCAGGATGGGTTCGTGCTGGTAAGCATGGCGGCAGGGCTCAGCATGGACCGGCTGCAGGAAATGGCGGGCGGGCCGTATCCCATCTTTCGCATCCTGCCGAATTTGGCCGCCCAGGTGGGGGAGAGCATGATCCCCTGGTGCGCCAAAGGGGTAGCCCCGGAAAAGGCCCAGGCCCTGTTAACGGCCCTGGCCCCAGCCGGCCGGCTGGATCAGGTGGAGGAACCCCTGCTGGAGGCGGGCAGCTGCGTAAGCGGCTGCGGCATGGCCTATGCGTATGTCTTTTTGGAAGCCCTGGCGGACGGGGGCGTGGCCTGCGGCCTGCCCCGGCAAAAGGCGCAGCTTTATGCGGCGCAATGCCTGTTGGGGGCGGGCCGCATGGCCTTGGAGGGAGACGTACACACGGCGGCGCGCAAGGATGCGGTATGCAGCCCCGGGGGCACCACCATCGAGGGCATCCAGGCGTTGGAGGAAGGGGGCTTCCGGGCGGCGGCCATGAAGGCCGTGCGGGTAGCCTATGAAAAATCCCACAAGCTGGGAAAATGAGGAGGCGCAAGATGCGTATCGTAATCAAGGTGGGCACGTCCACCCTGGCCTATCCCACCGGCCGGTTGAACATCCGCCATGTGGAAAGCCTGGTAAAGGCCATGAGCGACTTGAAGAACGCGGGCCATGAGCTTATTTTGGTAAGCTCCGGCGCCATTGGCATGGGGGTGGGGAAGCTGATGCTGCCCGGCCGGCCGGAGGATGTGCCCACCAAGCAGGCGGCGGCGGCGGTGGGCCAGTGCGAGTTGATGTACACCTATGATAAGCTGTTTTCCGAATACAACCACACCGTGGCCCAGATCCTGCTCACCGCGGACGACGTGCGGGATGCAGGCCGGCGGGGGCATTTTGAAAACACCCTGTTTCGGCTGCTGGAGCTGGGCGCGTTGCCCATCGTAAACGAAAACGACACCGTGGCCACGGAGGAATTGGGGATCGGGGATAACGACACCCTGGGCGCCATTGTGGCGGTGGCGGCGAAGGCGGACTTGCTGGTATTGCTTACGGACATCGACGGCCTGTATACGGCGGACCCCCATAAGGACCCCCATGCCCAACGGATCCAGCGGGTGGAGGCGTTGACCCCGGAGATCATGGCCCTGGGGGGCGGCAAAGGCAGCAGCCTGGGCACGGGCGGCATGGCCACCAAGCTGATCGCGGCCCGGCGGGCCACGGAGGCAGGGGTGGATATGGTGATTGCGGACGGGGATAAGCCCGCCCTGCTATATGATATTATGGAAGGGAAACAGGTAGGGACCTATTTTGTAGGAAGGAGCAAATAAGCATGACCACCCAGGAGATCTTGGCGCAAGCGGCAGCGGCCCGGCGGGTGATGGCCGTGGCGGACACCGCCCAAAAGAACCGGGCCCTAGCGGCCATGGGGGAAGCCCTTTTGGCCCATACCCCCCAGATCCTGGCCGCCAATGGGGCGGATCTGGAGGCCGCCCGCGGCAGCATTGGAACGGTGATGCTGGACCGGCTGGCCCTAAACGAAGGGCGCATCCAGGCCATGGCGGAGGGCATGGCCCAGGTGGCCCAGCTGCCGGATCCGGTGGGCCGGGAGCTGGGACGGGTGGAGCGGCCCAACGGCCTTTGCATCCGGAAGGTCAGCGTGCCCATGGGTACGGTGGCCATCATCTATGAGAGCCGGCCCAACGTGACCGCAGACGCGGCGGCCCTTTGCATCAAAAGCGGCAACGCCTGCGTGCTCCGGGGCGGCAAGGAAGCCTTTGGCAGCAACCAGGCCATTGTGGACGCCCTGCAAGCGGGGCTGGCGGCGGCGGGGCTGCCCAAGGCGGCGGTGAGCCTGATCCAGGACACCAGCCGGGATTCCGCCCAAGCCCTCATGCGGGCCAACGGCCTGGTGGATCTGTTGATCCCCCGGGGCGGGGCGGGGCTGATCCAGGCTTGCGTGGAAAACGCCACCGTGCCCTGCATCCAGACGGGCACCGGCATCTGCCATATCTATGTGGACGCGGCGGCGGACCTGGATATGGCCCTGAACATCCTGGAAAACGCCAAGACCAGCCGGCCTTCCGTATGCAATGCGGCGGAGGTATGCCTGGTACATCGGGAGGTGGCGGCGGCCTTTTTGCCGGCCCTGGAGCAGCGCCTCGTCCAGGCCCGGCAGCAGGCGGGCAAGGAGCCGGTGAAGCTGCGCCTATGCCCGGAAGCGGCGGCGATTATCCCCGGCACGCCGGCCGGCCCCAAGGACTTTGACACGGAATTTTTGGATTATATCCTGGCCGTGAAGGTGGTGGGGAGCCTGGAGGAAGCGTTACACCACATCGCCCGGCATTCCACCGGCCACAGCGACGCCATCGTCACCCGGGACCAGGCGGCGGCGGTTGCATTCCAGCGGGGGGTGGACAGCGCGGCGGTATATGTGAACGCCTCCACCCGCTTCACCGATGGGGGGGAATTCGGCCTGGGCTGCGAAATGGGCATTTCCACCCAGAAGCTCCATGCCCGGGGCCCCATGGGGCTGGAGGAGCTTTGCAGCTACAAATACGTGATCCTGGGAAGCGGGCAGGTTCGGTGAACCCCCAAGGCGTCATTACGTTGGACTTGCATGGGAAAACCCTGTATCAGGCCCGAGTGGCCTTGGACGCCGCTTTGCGCCGCCGGGGCGGCGCATACCGGATCCGGGTGATCCACGGCTATGGCCACAACACCCGGCTGCGGGACATGCTATGGGAACAATATCAAGGCCGGCCTGAGATCCTCCGGCTGGAGGCAGGCGGCAACCCCGGCCAGACGGATCTAGTATTGCGGGAGCTATAAACGTACCAAAAATAGAAAAGGAGCGCGGATATGTCCATTCGAGAAGCAACCCCAAAGGACCTGGACGCCATCATGGCCATTGTGCAGGCGGGAAAGGCCATTATGGCAGCCAGCGGGAACCCCTCCCAATGGAAGGGGGACTATCCCGACCGGGCCCAGTTCCTTTCCGACATGGCGCGGGGGGAGTGCTATGTGCTGGAGGAGGATCACATTCCCCAGGCGGTGTTCGTGCTGGCCATTGGGGCGGAGCCGTATTATTCCTTCATCCAGGATGGCAGCTGGCCCAACGACCGGCCCTATGGCACCATCCATAGGCTGGCCAGCAATGGGCGGGTAAAGGGCGTATTCCCCCGGATGGTGGAATTTTGCCTTGCGAAAATCCCCACCCTTCGCATCGACACCCATCGGGACAACCGCATTTTACAGCACCTGGCCCTCAAGCATGGGTTCCGGTTCTGCGGCACCGTGTTCCTGCCGGATGGGGATCCCCGGCTGGCCTATCAGCTGGACGCGGCCCGGGGGAAATAGGCGCAGGGGCCCCATAGCAAAGCCGCCCGCTGCTAAAAGCAGCGGGCGGCTTTGGCTGTCGAAAAAGTGGCTTGCGCCACTTTTTCGAGGTGTTCATAGCTCC
>UQOG01000129.1 GCA_900542615.1 uncultured Eubacteriales bacterium
TACGCAAGGCTTTTTGCGGATTTGACGCGCATGTCGCCAAATCCGATTATAGCCTTTGGGGGCTGCGGCCCCCGAACCTCCGGGGGTTTTTCGACAGGCTGTAATATACGCGATTTGCGGCCCGGCGTAGGTTATGACAGGAATCAGGGAATTTCGCAGGGCATGTTTGAAGATGATCTTCCAGCGGGCCACGGGGGCTTCCCTTGGCGGGGCGGTTTACGGGGGCGGGGGACGCGGCGGAAGCGAATAACGGAAAAAAGGACAAAAAAAAGCCCGGCCAACGACCGGGTTTTGAAATGGAGCTGGTGATCAGATTCGAACTGACTACCTCGTCATTACCAATGACGTGCTCTACCTACTGAGCTACACCAGCATACGGTAACGCGCACACGCGAGACCGTTGATTATTATAGCGAATACCGCAGGTAAATGCAAGGGCTTTTTCAAATTTTGTGGGATAATTTTTTGTGGTTTCCAGGGGCGGCGGCAGGCAATGGTTCAGCCATCCTGGCAGGCGCTATGCCAGCGGATGCCATCCCGGGGCGCCTGATATAGTCCCCCCGCCCCGCCCGCTACGGGCACGAAGCCGAACGGCACGTATAAGGGGATCTCCTCCGGCCGGAGCCGGGCCAAGATGGGGTCGCCAGCCAAGGTCTGGGCCTTGTCCAGCAGGATGCGCAGCACCAGCTCCCCAAAGGGCTCGCCCCGCCGGCCTTGGGCCACCGCAATGGCGCCTATGCCGGTAGCCGTCCCCTGGGGGAAGATGCGGCCTGCGGCGATGGGGCCTTGTTCATCCCATACGAAAACATGGGCGCCGATCTCGTCATACCGGTCAAAGGCCTGGGCCTCCGGCATCCCCAGCTCCTCCACATAGACCTGACGCCGCAGGGCCAAGGCGTCCCGGGCTGCCAGGCCGAATTCCCATTTGCTTTGAAACACGGCTGTCCCTCCTAAGGGCCTGGGCCAAACGGGCCCAGGCTGGTTTAGAATATCATACCGGATTTGGGGCATCCTGTAAATGCTGTGTGAAGATTCTCCAGCCCGTCTTGCGCGGGCGAGGGCAATCGAGTACAATGTAAGCATCTTAAGAAAGGCGGATCTTAACCATGGAAGAAATGGAACGTGATATTGTTGTATTTACCGACGATGACGGCAATGAGATCGAACTGGATGTGATCGATTATTTTGAGCACGACGGCCAGGAATATGCGGTGCTCACCGATTTGGAGGCCGAAGTGGACGAAGAGGATGAAAACGCCGAACAGGATGTATACATCTTCAAGCTGGTGGTCAACGAGGAGGACGATACCGAGGAATTCCTACCGGCGGACGACGAGCTGATGGACACCCTGGCCGCCATCGTAGAGGAACGGCTGGGCGAAGGCTGTGATTGCGGCTGCGAGGGGGATTGCGGCTGCGAGGGCTGCGGGGAATAAGCGGCCCGATTCCAATATTTAGGGGGTATTGTGAATGGAGCGATCCAATGGAGATCTGCGCGCATTGGCGCGGCAGCAGCTATCGGGGAAATGGGGAATGTCCCTGCTGGTGAGCCTGGTAGCGGGCCTGCTGGGCGCCAGCGACAACCAGGGGAGCGGCATTTTATCCAGGCTGAGCGATGTGCTGGATCTGGCGGACGATATCCTGCCGGATCACATTGCAACGGCGCTCCCTGTTTCCTCCCTGTTTGCCGGCAGTTCGCTGCTTGCCGTGTCCGCCCTGATCCTAGCCTTGGCCCTGTGGGCCCTGGGCTGCACCGTGCTGCTGGGGCGGCACCGGTATTTTATCGGGCTGATCGCCGGGGAAAAACCGCCCTTTGACACCTTGTTCTCCCGGTTCCCCATCTTTCTAAAAGCCCTGGGGCTGAATTTGTTTACAGGGCTCCTGGTCCTTGCCTGGAGCCTGCCCACCATCGTCCTGCTGGTGCTGGCCGTGGTGTTGCCCCGCGCTTCCGGGCTCATGGTGCTTTTGTCCCTGGCGGCGCTCGTCCTGCCCATCCAGGCCAGCCTCCGGTATTCCCAGGCCACCTATCTCATGGCCCAATACCCGGAAAAGGGGATTCGGGAATCCATCGAGGATAGCAAGGCCCTGATGCAGGGCCAAAAATGGCGGTATTTCGTCCTGGGTCTGAGCTTCATGGGCTGGGCCCTGCTGTGCGTGCTGACCCTGTTCATCGGGTTCCTCTGGTTGGATCCCTATATGCACGCCACCTTCAGCGCCTTCTACCTGGAGCGCACCGGCCAGCTGGACCCGGAACCCCAGCCCGAAGCCTAAGGGCCTATCTCCCGCCCTTGAAGCCCAAGGGTGTTTCCGACAGGGCGAAAGGACCGTCGGCGTTGCCTATGTCCTTTTGCCCCATGATGCCTCCCTTCGCCTGCGGGCTGCTGCGCGCCATAGGGGGGCGTTATGCTTTTACAAACCATTATTTCTATAATAATAGCTTTTCCCATGGATGAAGGGTTTTATAAAGGAAGGAGGGCTTGTGCATGGATATCACGCTACAGATGCGCAGTCTGGAGCTGATGCTGAAAATGATCAGGCACGATATGACCGGGGTACCCCCTTATGGGTACCGCCGGCAAAAGTTCGATCCGCCGGCGGATAGCAACCTTTCCCTGCTGCCCCGGTGCACTCCGGAGGAGGCGGGGCTGTCCAGCCCGGCGGTGGAGCGGTTCTTTGCCGCGGTGGATGAGGAGAGCGCCAACCTGGGGCCCCACGGCATCCTGCTGCTGCGCCACGGCAAGGTGCTGGCGGAGGGCTGGTGGGCGCCCTATCGGAGGGATCTGCCCCACATGCTCTACTCCATGAGCAAAAGCGTGGTGGGCACCGCCGTGGGCATCGCCTGGGACGAGGGGCTCATCTCCCTGGATGAACCCATTGCCAGTATTTTTTCCGACCTGCCCGCCTCCCAGAACAAGGGCCTGAAAAACATGCGGGTGTGGAACCTGCTCACCATGTCCACCGGCACCCGGTTCAACGAGTTCGGCTCCATGCTGGATCCGGACTGGGTCCAGATGTTCCTGGAATCCGTGCCAAAGTTTGAGCCTGGCACCGCCTTTGAATACGACTCCATGAACACCTACATGTTGTCCGCCATCCTCCGGCGCAAAACCGGCATGTCCCTGGTGGATTACCTGAAGCCCCGGCTCTTTGCGCCCCTGGGCATCAGCCGGTATACCTGGGAGACCTGCCCAAAGGATACGGAAAAGGGCGGCTGGGGCCTGAGCCTTTGCCTGGAGGACGCGGCCAAGTTGGGGCAACTGTACCTTCAGCAGGGCATGTGGGAGGGCAAACGCATCCTGAGCGAGGAGTGGGTCAAAGAAGCCACCCGGGCCCAGATCGCCACCCCCAACGGGGAATGCAAATTCGGCTATGGCTATCAGATCTGGCTCAACCCCATGGGCTATCAGTTCAACGGCGCCTTTGGCCAATACGTGGTGGTCATGCCCAAATACGACGCGGTGGCCGCCATCTACAGCGGCAGCGCCCAGCTGTTTGCGGAGGGCGACCTTTTGCAGATGCTGGACCGGTGCTTCTGGGGCGGCTCCAACCAGCCCCTCCCTCCCCATCCCGCCGGGGTGGCGGCCCTGGAGGCGCGCCTTAGCCGGCTGCGGGTAAACCCGCCTCTGGATTGGGATGGCCTGGATACGGACGGGGACGCTTTTGACCAGCTTGCGGCGCGGCTGGACGGCCAGGAATTCGTGCTGGACCAAAACTATGGCTCCATCTTCCCCCAGCCCCTGCAAAGCGTTCACGGCAACTATTCCCCCGGCGTTACCCTGCTGCGCTTTGCCCGCACCGCCCAGGGCCTGGCCATGACCGTTTACGAGCGGCAGGAGCGCAACGTACTGTATATCGACCGGGACGGTGGCTTCCACGATACCCGGGTGGCCATGCGGGAAGAAGTCCATCTGGTCAGCACCCGGGCCCTGTGGCGGGTCGGAGAAGACGCTGCCCGGCTGGTGCTGCTCACCAGCTTTGTGGAAACCCCGGATACCTGCCTCCTCTATATGACCATTCGGCCGGACGCTATCCAGCTGTCCTTCCGGGAAAGCCCCTCCGCCGAAGGCGCCATGCGGATGCTGCTGGATCTGGTGGGCCTGACGGATAAGGCCGCGGTCAAGCGGCTGGTCCCCCTGATGAAGCATGTGCCCGGCTTCAACGAGAACACCGTAAACGAAATGGTGCAGCGCAACGCCACCCCGGTTGCCCAGGGCGTCCCCGTCAAGCACCACGACCTGATGTTGACCTTGCCCGCCGGCGCGTCCCCCGGGGCGTTGCCTGCGGCCACCACCCCCAACCCGTAAAGGAGGTACCCCATGCAACCAGTATTGGTCATTATGGCAGCCGGAATGGGCAGCCGTTACGGCGGCCTCAAGCAGATGGACCCCGTGGATCCCGCGGGCGACCTGATCATCGACTTTTCCATTTTCGACGCCCTGAAAGCCGGCTTTGCGGAAGTGATCTTCATCATCAAGCAGGAGCTGGAAGGGGATTTCCGCAGCGCCATCGGCGATCGCATCGCCCGCCACGCCCGGGTGCGCTACGCCTTCCAGCGGCTGGACGCCCTGCCCGAAGGCTTCCAGGTTCCCCAGGGCCGGGTCAAGCCCTGGGGCACCACCCATGCCCTGCTGTGCGCCCAGGAGGCCATCGCCGGCCGGCCCTTCTGCGCCATCAATGCGGACGACTATTACGGCCCCACCGCGTACCAGCGCATCTACCAATTCCTCTCCGGCCCCCGGCCCCAAGGGGAGCACGCCCTGGTGGCCTGGCAGCTGGCCAACACCCTTACGGATCACGGCTCCGTGGCCCGGGGCATCTGCGCGGTGGAAAACGAGCACCTGACCCATATCGTGGAGCGCAAGACCATCATCCGCCAGGGCGACGGCGGCGCCTTTACCGAGGACGGGGGCGCCACCTATACCCCCTTGGCTGGGAATACCCCGGTCTCCATGAATTTCTGGGGCTTCGGGCCCGAAATGCTCCCCCTGTTGGACCGGAATTTCCGGGAAAACCTCCGGGCCGGCATGGAGGCGGACCCCCTCAAGTACGAGGACCTGCTCCCCAATGCGGTGCAGGCCGCCATGGCCCGGGGGGATGCTTCCATCCGGGTGCTGCGCTCCCCGGATACCTGGTTCGGCGTCACCTACAAGGCGGACAAACCCCAGGTGGTGGCCTCCATCGCCGCCTGCAAAGCCCGGGGCCTATATCCGGATCCCCTGTGGCAGGCATAGGGCCGGCCTAGGGCGTTCCCCCTCCCTTCCAGCGGCCAGGGGCCCGGCGGGGGGGCGGCGGCGTTTGGCGGCCCGGGGGCCTTTGGCCCCCGGG
>UQOG01000130.1 GCA_900542615.1 uncultured Eubacteriales bacterium
GAGGCGGAAGCCCAGTGAGCAAGGGAGTTGAAGGATGCCGCCTTGGCGGCGACGCACAACGACCTTTGCGAACTGCGAAGCCGAGCGCCGCCAGTGGCGGAAAAAGCGAGGCGGAAGCCCAGTGAGCAGGGGAGTTGAAGGATGCCGCCTTGGCGGCGACGCGCAACGACCTTTGCGAACTGCGGGGGGGCGGGTAGCCCCCCCCCGCAGATCACCGAATGGTGGTGCCCGCCCGGCCTGCCAAGGCTTCCACCGCCTTGTCCAGGGACGTAATGATGGCCGTCCGGCCCGGCTTGCTCTCCACGAATTTTACCGCCGCCTCCATCTTGGGCAGCATGGACCCCGGCGCAAAATGCCCTTCCGCCATGTATGCCTTGGCCTCCGCCGGGCTGATCGCATCCAGATCCTTCTGATCCGGCTTCTTGAAGTTGATGGATACCTTCTCCACCGCCGTCAGGATCACCAGGGCGTCCGCATCCAGGTCCTCCGCCAGCCGCTCGCTGGCCAGGTCCTTGTCGATCACCGCCGCCGTGCCTTCCAGCTCTCCCTTCTCGTTCCGGATCACCGGGATCCCGCCGCCGCCCACCGTCACCGTGATGAAGCCGTTATCCACCAGGCACTTTACCGCGTCCAGCTCCTCGATGGCCACCGGCATGGGGGAGGCTACCACCCGCCGCCAGCCCCGGCCTGCGTCCTCCTTCATCACATAGCCCCGCTCCGCTGCCAGGGCCTTGGCCTCCTCCTCCTTGTAGAAGGGGCCGATGGGCTTGCTGGGGTTCTGGAACTTGGGATCGTTCTGGTCCACCAGCACCTGGGTCACCAGGGTCACCACCTGCTTCTGGCTGCCCCGGGCCCGCAGCACCTTGGTGAGCCCCTGCTGGATATGGTAGCCGATATAGCCCTGGCTCATGGCCCCGCAAACGTCAAAGGGCATGGCCGGGGTCACCGGTACCGCATATTCGTTTTGCAGCACGATGCGCCCCACCTGGGGGCCGTTGCCGTGGGCCACCACCACCTGGTACCCCTGCTGGATGATATCCGCAATGTACCGGGCGGTCTCCTCCACCACCTCCAGCTGGGCTTGGGCGGTGGCGGGCTTTCCTTCTGCCTGCAAGGCGTTGCCCCCTAGGGCGATCACGATCTTTTTCACGGGTCTGTCTCCTTTTCTTTTGCTTTGCTATGCCCATGGCGCCCCGGCCTTTGGCCTTGGCCGCTTGTTGCTGCATATATTGCATCATACTATGCGGCGAAAAGCTGGCTTATGCCATGGGTGCCCGCCAAAATACGGCGGGTATGCTTGCGGCTTTGGCAACCAGGGTCGCCAAAGCCGCAAAATCTCTTTTTGGAATGCCGGCCTGCATTGGACGGGCCAGCGTTGCGCCTTCTTACAAGCGAACGGATTATGCTTTCGCCTTGTTGTATACCAGCTTGTCGCCCAGCACGTAGATCAGGCAGGCCACCACCATGGCGTTGATGGAGGTGATGCCCCAGGTGACGAAGTTGCCCACCAGAGCGCCGGCCACCACGCCGGCAATGGCGCCCCAGTTGACCGTGATCAGCTTATCGCCCTCGCCCTTATAGCGATCCTTATTCATGAAGTAATCCAGGGCAAGGATAGCGCCGATGGGCGGCAGGGTGGCATTGAGGAAGTTGAGCCAGCTTACGAAGTTGTTGTAGAGCCAAATGGCCGTAACCGTACCTACCACGCCGGCAATGAGCACCATGGGCCGCTTGCGGATCTTGGTGATGTTGGAGAGGCCCAGGCCGCTGGTGTACAGGGCGTTGTCGTTGGTGGTCCAGATGTTGGCGCCCAACACGATCAGGGCGGGGATGGTGAGGCCCTGGGCGATCATCACGTAGAAGATATCCTCCTGGCCGGTGAGCGCGCCGCCCACAGCGCCGAAGCAGAACATCAGGGTGTTGCCGAGGAAGAACGCGATTACCGTGGTGATCACAGCGCTCATGTTATTCTTGGCAAAGCGGGTGAAGTTGGGGGTGGCGGTACCGCCGGATACAAAGGAGCCGATAACCAGGCCCACTGCGGTGAACAGGGTCATGCTGCCGGCGTTCTTGGCAAACATGGCTACCAGGCCGCCGCCTTCCGCCGTAGCGGTCACCATGGAGTAGATGCCCAGGATGGCGATCAGGGGCACGGAAACATAGCTGACCACCTCCAGGCCGGTGATGCCGAAATAGGCGGAGGACGTCATACACGCGCCTGCGATAATCACCAGGATCCAGGGATTGATGCCCAGCAGCTCCGCCGCGGGGATGGCGAACATGGCCACGCCCACGCCGAACCAGCCGATCTGGGTAAAGGAGATAAGGGCGCTGGCCAGGAAAGAACCCTTGCTGCCGAAGGAACGCTGTGCCAGCAGGTCAAAGGACATGCCCGTGTCGCATCCAATGTAGCCCAGGATACCGGTATATGCCCCCAGGATGATGCCGCCGATGATGACCGCCCATACGAAGCCGGAGAAATCCAATCCGTTGGCCATCTTGGCGCCGACGCTCATGCTTGCGGAGAAGAACGTAAACCCAAGCATGATCACAAACATTGCAAGGAAATTCTTTCTTGATGTTTTTGGTACGGGTTCCAAGGAATAATCCACATCAACATGTTGCGTTTTTTCTTTAGCCATGTGCTGCCTAGACCTCCTGTTATGAAATAGAATAAGATGAAAAGAGTGAAGGGAATAGAAGTGCGCGATACATTGCCGGCAGACAGGATAAAACCGGTTACATCATTTTCTTATACTATATCGGATGCATACCCCCTTTGTCAACCGCCCCGGGCGAGTTTTTTCCCGCCCGTGCATTTATGCCCTGCCTTTCCTGCACATGCAGCGCATAATTCTTCAATTGAATTTGCGGTTTGCTGCATTTTTCTATGTTCCTTGCATTTTGCATGAATGAAACCGTTTACGCGCAAACATCCCTGCTTATTGTCTTGTTTCCCTGTCCATGCTATACTATATGCAAGGTAGCGCGTCCTTTGCCCGCCGTTCCTTCTGGTCTTGGTTTCGGTTCCTTTTTTATTCTTTATTTTGGCGGTGAATGTGTGAATATCAAAGAAATAGCCCAACTTGCCGGCGTTTCCGTGGCCACCATTTCCCGGGTGCTCAACCACCCGGAGCAGGTGCTGCCGGAAACCCGGGAGCGGGTGTTGGCCATCATGGAGGCCAACGACTATACCCCCAACTGGTTTGCCCGGGGGCTGAACCTGGGGCGAACCAATACCATTGCCCTGCTTTTGCCAAACATCCAAAGCTGCCTTTACCAGCGCATCTTTTCCGGGGTGGAAACCGTGGCCCGAAGCAAGCAATACGTGGTGCTTTCCTGCCATACCCATGGGGATCCTGCCCTGGAGTGCGATTATTTAAAAACCGCACAGACCCGGCGCATCGACGGGGTGATCCTGGTGGCCACCGCCTTGGATGAAGAGCGGCTTCAGCCCTTCCTGCACGCCCGGGTCCCCTGCGTGCACGTGGGCCGCACCCCCATCCGCGCCCTGGAAAGCCAGTGTTATCTGGATTTTGAAGAGGGCGCCTATCGCCTTACCCAGCATATGCTGGAGCTGGGGCACAAGCACGTAGGCCTGCTGCTGGACGATGCCCCCAGCATGGAAGCCCAGCAGGTGCAAGCGGGCTGCGACCAGGCCCTGCAGGAAGCCGGCTGCGCCCCTGCCACCGTCTGCCTGGGGGAAAACAGCATTCAGGGCGGATACCTGGCCGCGCAAAAGCTGTTTCGCGGCGGCCATCCCCCTTCCGCGCTGATCACCTTTAGCAGCGAGCAGGCCTTTGGCGTTTTAAAGGCCGCCCAGGACGCCGACCTGGCCATTCCCCAGCAGATGGCCCTGGCCTGCACCACGGATTCCCCCATGTGTTCCATCGTCTCCCCTGCGCTCACCTGCGTAGAGCATCCGGCAGCCCGCCTGGGCATGGCTGCCGCCCGTATGTTGTTTGATAGCATCGAAAATGAAGAATTCGGCTTGGGTATCCCCCAGAAGATGATTCTGCAGCCCCAGCTGAAGATCCGCCGTTCCTGCGGCAATAGCAAACGAATTTACGAGCTGTTCGACTAGCTGTGAAAAGGAGAGTATCATGTCCAAGTCCACCCAGCTGATGGGGCTTTCCCTAAAGAATCCCATTTTGGTGGCCGCGGGTCCCTGGGCCAGGGACGGCGCCTCCCTCCAACGCTGTATCGACGCCGGGGCTGCGGCGGTGATTACCGAGACCCTTACCCTGGAAGCCCACCGCAACATCTGCCCCCGGATCTATCTGGAAGGCCAGAGTATGCTCAATACCAAGCTGTATTCCGATCTGCAGCTGGAGCAGTGGGAAGCGGAAATGGAGCAGCTGCAAAAAAAGGACTGCAAGCTCATCTTCAGCATCTGGGCCTCCACCCCCTCGGAGCTGGCCTATTTGGCCGCCCGGGCGGAACGGCTGGGAGCGGATGCCCTGGAGATCAGCATTTCCGCCCCTGTGGGCGCCCGAAACCAACGGCTGCGCACCCGCCCCGAAAACTGCCACGCGCTGATCCAGGCCGCCGTGCAGGCCGCGGACATCCCGGTCATGGTGAAGCTCTCCTATGAAGCGGCCCAATACTCCGATTACCTGCGGGCGGTGGAGGACGCCGGCGCCAACGCCCTCAGCGCCATCGACGCCATCAAGGGCCTCAACGGCATCGACCTGGAACGGGGCCAAGCCCGTATGCCCTCCTATGGAGGCTACACCGGCTTGCCCATCCATCCCATCTCCCTGGCCACCACCGCCACCCTCCTGCAATGCACCCGAATGGAGGTTTGCAGCATCGGCGGCATCTTCAGCGGCGAAGGCGCCCTGGAATTTCTCATGCTGGGCGCCCACGCGGTGCAGCTGGCCTCTGTGATCCAGCAGCAGGGCTATGACGCCATCACCCGGATCATCGGCGAGGTGGAATCCTGGATGGACGCCCATGGCTATGCCACCGTGGAGCAGCTGCGGGGCGTCGCCCTTTCCTCCCTCTACACCTTCGAGGACCTGAACCCCCGGCCCCTGGCTGCCCGGCTCCTATCCCCCTGCGATGGCCTGGGCTGCGGCCTGTGCGCCCAGGGCTGCCTGTACCAGGCGGTCACCATGGGGCCGGATGGCATCCAGATCGACTCGGACGTATGCTCCGGCTGCGGCCTGTGCGTGCAGCGCTGCCCCTCCGAGCGGATCTTCCTGGATTGGAAGTGATCCCTGCGGCCCTGCAGGGGGGCGGCGGCGTTTGGCGGCCGGGGGGCCGCAGGCCCCCCGGCCAGCCAAACCAAC
>UQOG01000131.1 GCA_900542615.1 uncultured Eubacteriales bacterium
ATGGTCGCGGGGGGCTTGGGGCTGAGGTCGTAGAGGACGCGGTTGACGTTGGGGACTTCGGAGAGGATGCGGTCGGTGATCTTCATGAGCAGGGGCCACTCGATCTGGGGGACTGTGGCGGACATGGCGTCTACGGTGTTCACGGCGCGGATGACGACCGGCCAGGCGTCGACGCGCTTGCCGTCGCGCACGCCGGTGCTCGTGATGGGCGGCACCACTGTGAAATACTGCCAAATGGTCTTGTCCAGGCCCGCCTTCGCGAACTCCTCGCGCAGGATGGCGTCGGACTCGCGAACGGCTTCCAGGCGGTCGCGGGTTATCGCGCCCACGCACCGCACGCCCAGGCCCGGTCCCGGGAACGGCTGGCGGTACACCATGGAATCAGGCAGGCCCAGCGCCTTGCCGACCACGCGCACCTCGTCCTTGAACAGGAACTTCAGCGGCTCGACCAGCTCAAACTTCAGGTCCTCCGGCAGGCCGCCGACGTTGTGGTGACTCTTCACCGGGCCGGACTCGATGATGTCCGGATATATCGTGCCCTGGGCGAGGAAGCTGATGCCCTCCAGCTTGCGGGCCTCCTCCTCGAACACCCGGATAAACTCCGCGCCGATGATCTTCCGCTTTTGCTCCGGCTCGCTTACCCCCGCCAGCTTGTCCAGGAACCGGTTCACCGCGTCCACATAGATCAAATTGGCGTCCATCTGATCCCGGAATACCCGGATCACCTGCTCCGGCTCGCCCTTGCGCAGCAGGCCGTGGTTCACATGCACACACACCAGCTGCTTGCCAATGGCCCGGATCAACAGCGCCGCCACCACGGAGGAATCCACCCCGCCGGACAGGGCCAACAGCACCTTCTGATCCCCTACCGTCTCCCGGATCTCTTGAACCTGCTGCTGAATAAATGCCTCCGCCTGGGCGGGGGTCGTTAGCCGCTCCATATTCTCCGGCCGCTTATTCTTATCCTGCATTTTCTTTTCCTCCTCCAAGCTTTTCTTCATGATGTTTCTAGGGGACAGCCCCGCTGCCCGCCATGTCTTCTTGCTGGATCCGCGGCCCTGCCGCCATTTGCCGCCTATGCCAATCCTGCGGCATTGGCTCGGGCTTTTTTGCCCTCGCAGCCAAAAGGAAAGGGAGGAGCCCGCTCTGCCCCTCCTCTTTCCGCCGGACGATAACAGAACCGCTTACCGGAATGCAGCCCCTTTTAGGCTTCGCTCTCCACATCATCCCGGAATATGATGCCGTTTTCATCCGCTTGCTCGATCACTGCCAGGGACTTTAGGTCGTAGCCCGCCTGCCGCAGCCGGTCGCCGCCCCCCTGAAAGCCCTTCTCTATGGCTACGCCAATGCCGACCAGCTCCGCGCCCGCCTGCTCCACGATCTCGCACAGGCCCCGCAAGGCTTCTCCATTGGCTAAAAAATCGTCTACGATCAGTACTTTATCTTCCTTATGCAGCCATTCCTTGGACACCAATTGGGTGACCTGCTTCTTGTAGGTGTAGGAAAAAATATCGCTGCGGAACAAGCCGCCCTCGATGTTGTCGCTCTTTGCCTTCTTGGCGAATACCATGGGTACCCCGTACCGCTCCGCGCACACCGTGGCCAAGGCTATGCCGCTGGCTTCCGCCGTCAATACCAGGGTGATCTTGCTTACGTCAAAATGCTTTGCGAATTCATCCGCAATATCCCGCATCAAAAGGGTATCCACCCTATGGTTCAAAAACCCGTCTACTTTGATGATATTGCCCGGCAATACTTTCCCTTCCCGTACAATTCGCTCCTTTAGCTGCTGCATAGGAACCAGCCCCTTTCGTTTTTTTATTCTTCCCGGCCCACCGCCCGGACATCCTACGAAATACAGCAATATTATCGCGCATTTCTACAACTTGTACAAGATATTTTTCAAAATCATCCGAATTGTTTGCGCGCCCAACGTTTTTTTTGATCCCCTCCCGCCCTGCAAACCCAGCGTTTTCCCTGCAAGAATGTAAATAAACTCTGACAACTATGGTTTTTTCGTTGAAAACGCAGGCAAAACCCGCTAAAATAGTATCGAAAGCATGATTGGATGTCATGCGATATTTTATTTTGTTTCACCCTGTGGGACCCATGCGCCCGTTTCCCGGCCTCTATGTGGACGGCCGTCGGGCCATAGGCCATATCGGTAACCATCACGGCGCCCCCGGGCGCTTATCCAGGAGGTTTCATGTTCCGTCCCCGTAAACGCAGCCGCGGGTCCAAACGGCGGATCCAGCTGTTTTTCCGCCGGCTGGGCGATTTCTTCTCTCCCTTTGCCGATGGATTCCGCCGGGCTTCCACCGGCGTAAAGGCAGCGATTTTGGGCGGTACCGCCGGCGCGGTCGCTATCGTGGTATGCTGCCTTGCCTTCTTTGGCGGCAAGGATTCCCAGCCTGCCGCTACAAGTAGGGCCATGACCCTGCCGGACGCCGGTTCCGCCGACGGCTTGGTCACCATCGAGTGGACCCCTTCCCCTTCCCCGGATCCTACCCCCTCCCCCACCCCGGAGCCCATCCTTCACAGGGGCGTGGAAAGCGACGACGTCCCCGCCTTGCAGCAACGGCTGATGGATCTGGGCTATATGGAGGTGGACGAGCCTACCAACCTGTTTGGCCCCGCCACGGAAGCGGCTGTGCGCCTGTTCCAGCGGCAGGGGAATTTCACCGAGGAGCTGGGCATCCAGCTGGATCAGGACGGCTGGGCGGGCGAACAAACCCTTTCCCTGCTCTATAGCGAAAACGCGCCCAAATATGTGGTAAAGGAAGGCATGGAGGGCAGCGATATCGAAAATATGCAGCTCCAGCTCAAAGACATGGGCTATATGAGCGCCATCACCGGCTACTATGGGGAAAAGACCATCGCCGCCATACGGGAATTCCAAGACCGCAACGGCTTGGCCCCCGACGGCCTGGCAGGCATTCATACCTATGAGCTGCTCTTCTCCCCCAACGCACGGGAAAGCGCCTCCAAAGAGCAGGAGGCCCGCACCAAGGCCAACATCGCCGAGATGATCGAGGTGGCCGAATCCAAGCTGGGCTGCTCTTATGTGTTGGGCGACACGGGGCCGGATACCTTCGATTGTAGCGGCCTGGTATACTATTGCCTCAAGGAGGCGGGCAGCAACCGCCGCCGCCTCACCGCTGCCGGCTACTCCCAGGTGGACGATTGGGAGAAGATCGAGGACATGGACGACCTGAAAAAAGGCGACCTGGTATTCTTCTACAACAACGCCTTCTCCAAGGTAGGCCATGTGGGCATCGTCATCTCCAGCAGCCGCATGATCGACGCCTCCAGCAGCAACGGCAAGGTGGTCAAGCGTTCCTTTGACACCAGCTATTGGCGGGAGCATTTCGTCTGCGGCCGCCGCCCCTGGTAAGGTTGTGTTTCCCCCCCTTTCTATGGTATACTGAATATGCCATATAATCCTGGGAAGATGGCCCGGGAGTTTCTACGGGACCGCCTTCGGCCCCACTATGAGCATCCTTTGGGTGCTCTTTTTTCTTCCATCCCATCCATGCATCCAAAAGGAGGTATCCCATGTCCACCCTGCTCATCCGCAATTGCCGCGCCATCGTCACCTGCGACGACGGGGATCGGGTCTATGAAAACGCCGATCTCCTCTGCCAGGATGGTTTCATCCAGGCCATTGGCCCCGCCCTTTCTCACCAGGCGGACGATGTCCTGGACGGCAGCCACATGCTATGCTATCCCGGCCTGATCAATACCCACCACCACCTCTACCAGGTCTTTTCCCGCAACCTGCCCCAGGTCCAGGGCATGGAGCTGTTCGATTGGCTCCGCACCCTCTACGAGATCTGGAAAGGCTTGGATCAGGAGGCGGTCCGCCTTTCCTCCCTCACCGGCATGGCGGAGCTGATGAAAAACGGCTGCACCACCTGCTTTGACCACCACTATGTATTCCCCCAGGACGCCGGCGACCTGATCGGCGCCCAGGCGGAAGCCGCCGCCCAGCTGGGCATCCGCATGGTGATGAGCCGGGGCAGCATGGACCTTTCCAAAAAGGACGGGGGCCTGCCCCCGGACAGCGTGGTGCAGACCATCGACGCCATCCTCAAGGACAGCCAGCGGCTCATTGAAACCTACCATCATCCGGCGCCGGGCGCCATGACGGATATCGTCCTGGCCCCCTGCTCCCCCTTCTCCGTCAGCGGGGAGCTGCTGCGGCAAAGCGCCCTGCTGGCCCGGGCCTATGGGGTGCGCCTCCACACCCACCTTTGCGAAACCAAGGACGAGGAAGCCTTTACCCTGGAAGCCTTCGGTATGCGGCCCTATGCCTACATGGAATCCCTGGGCTGGGTGGGGCCGGACGTATGGTATGCCCACGGCATCCATTTCAACACCCAGGAGCTCCAGGAACTGGCCCGCACAGGCACCGGCGTAGCCCACTGCCCCATCTCCAATATGAAGCTGTCCAGCGGCGTGGCCCGGGTCCCGGAGATGCTTCGCCTAGGCGTTCCCGTGGGCCTGGCGGTGGACGGCAGCGCCAGCAACGACGGCAGCAACCTATTGGAGGAGATGCGGGTATGCTATCTCCTCCACCGGCTCACCAGCGGCGAACAGGCCCCCACCGGCTATGACATCCTGAAAATGGCCACCCGAGGCAGCGCCCGGCTCCTGGGGCGCCAGGACATCGGCCAGCTCGCCCCCGGCTGCTGCGCGGACCTGTTCCTGGTGGACAGCCGGCGGCTGGAGCTGGCCGGCGCCTGCCTGGATCCCCAAAACGTCCTGTGCACCGTGGGCTTGAAGGGGCCGGTGGACGCCACATTGGTGCAGGGCCGGATCACCGTGCGCAACGGCCGCCTGGCCGCCCTGGACGAAAAGGCCCTGAGCGCCAAGGCCAATCAAAAGGTATTGGCGTATCTGGGGCTTTAATGCCCCCGCATCCCCCTCTGGGGCGGCCCTCCCCTGCCCCTTGCGCAGCGCCGGGGCCCCCGGGGGGGCGGCGGCGTTTGGCGGCCGGGGGCTTTGCCCACGGCCGGCCAAACCAAAGGGACAGGCAGAGCCTGTCCCTTTGGCTGTCGAAAAAGTGGCTTGCGCCACTTTTTCGAGGTGTTCATAGCTC
>UQOG01000132.1 GCA_900542615.1 uncultured Eubacteriales bacterium
GCCCCCAGGGGTTTCTCGCCAAGCTGAGGCCCGGGGCCAAAGGCCCCGGGCCTGCAAAACGCCGCCGCCCCCCCGCGCCGCCGGTTTCCCCGCCGCGGTACCGGGTAGCTGCGCCTTGCACGGCTACGGCAAATATGAATATTTATCGAAAAACAATAAAAGTATATTGTATTTCGATAAAAACAATGGTATCATGGTTTCCGGAGGTGGATAGGATATGGAAGCAAAGACCTTGGCCCGGGTGACCCGGGGGCTGTTGTGGCTGGTAGCGGCGGGGGTAGTGCTGCTGTTGGGCGGGCTGTATTTCCATAGGGGGGTCCAGGGGCTGTTCCTGGAAGCCTATGGGGTGGGCCCGGAGGGAAAAGCAGGGGTATTGCTGTTTCTCACCCTCATGGCGGGGATCGCCCTATGGATCCTTGGGGAACTGATCGGCGTACTGGCCACGGTGGAGCGGGACCCCTTTGTGGAGGGGAACGCCCGGGCATTTTTCCGCATGGGGCTGGCCGCGGAGCTGGCGGGCGTGGGTTTTACCATCAAGTGCTTCACCCTGTTTACCTTTATGACGGCGGTCTGCGCCCTGGTGATGGTGCTCAGCGGGCTGTTTGCCCTGGTATTGGCCCAGGTGTTCCACCGGGCGGTCCTGTATAAGCAGGAAAACGACCTGACTATATAGGAGGCCCGGGATGATCCGCGTGAACTTGGATGTGATCATGGCCAAGCGCCATATGAGCAGCGGCGAGCTGAGCGAACGGCTGGGGATAACCCCTGCCAACCTATCCATCCTGAAGAATAACAAAGGGAAGGCTGTACGGTTTTCCACCCTGGACGCGCTATGCAAAATTTTGGATTGCCGGGTGGAGGATATTTTGGAATACATACCGGAGGACGCATATGGAACAATTGGAGAATAAGCCCCTGACGCCCCAGCAGCCCAGGCAACTGCCCATGCCAAAGGCGGCCTGGCTGCTGCTGTGTACCCTGTGTATTGGATATGGGTTCGCCTTTATCCTGCTGGACAATTGGTCTGCGAGCCTGCAAACCTGTATGGGCATTTACGGCCTATGCTGGGGGATCTACCTGGCGGGTTATTACATCTTTGTGGGAAAGCGGGCGATCCGAAAATGGGAATGCTGGTATCTGGCCTGCGGGGCCGGGCTGCTGGTGTTGCATAGCGGCCTGTATCAGGCGGCGCAGCTATCCATGGCAAATATCCTGCTCATCCCCATGGTGCTGATGCTGCACGCCACATGGGGCGCCCTGGAAGTGCCAAAGGAGCGGGCTTGGCCTTGGGTGCAGGGCTATCTGCTGGGCTGGTTCGTGTATCCCTTTAGCAAGATCGATACCTGGTTCCTGGCCATTGGAAAGCTGTTCCAGGGCAAGACCGGGGATGACCAGCGCCGCCTGGCCCGGCGGAACGTATGGCTGGGGATACTCTTTGGCCTGCCGGTGCTGATCCTGGTTTCGGCGCTGCTGCTCAGGGCGGACCTGGCCATGGGAAAGGTGCTGGGAAGCTGGCTCAAAAACCTGCCCGATCTATCCCTGGGCCGGATCCTGCTGATGCTGGTGCTGGCGGTGCTGTTCTATTCCTTTTTGTATAACCTGGCCTTTGGCCAAAGCCCCCGGGTCTCCCAGGACGCGGAGCCCCAGCCCAAGCTGCCCGGCCTGTCCTTTATAACGGGGGCGGGGATGCTGCTGGCGGTGTACGGGATCTTCGCCATCTTTCAGTTTACCTATCTTACGGGCCTAAAAGGTCTGCCGGAAGGGTTGACCTATTCGGAATATGCAGTCAGCGGCTTTTCCGAGCTGCTGTGGGTGGCGGCCATCAACCTGGGGGTGTTTAGCCTGGGCCTGTGCCAGGCCAAACCCCATCCGGCCCGCAAGCCCATCCTATGGGGCCTATTGGCCGCCACAGCCCTGCTGCTTCTGAGCGCGGCCCTGCGATTGGGCATGTATATACAGGCTTACGCCCTCACCTGGAAGCGGGTGCTTTCCCTGTGGCTGATGATCTACCTGGCGGCGGTGGTGGTGCTGTGCGGCTGGGCCCTATTGGGCCGTAAGGGGGTACTGCGGCTATGCGCCTTGGTGTTGGTTGGGTGGTATGTGGCCTTGAACCTGGTGAATGTGGAAGGCATGATCGCCAATAGCATTTTCCACCGGGCGGATCAGCGGGGCGGCGTATTGGCGGAAGGGGACGCGGATTATCTGCGCTATACCCTGTCTGAGGACGCGAAACAGGCCATTATAAAAAGCGGATATGCGGAGCAGGTATACTATGATGTACAGAAAGAAGACCTGCCCAGGTAAACAAAAAACCTTTGCAAAAATTCGGACAGGGGAATATAATCGATAGGGCACCCCCTTTGATAGGATTGCAATTGCGAGGCGAGCGGCTCCCAGGAGCAGCTCGCCTTCTCTATTTTTATTTTTTGGAGGAGGCGAAGTATCCATGACCAAATATGTATGCATCACCGGCGGCGTGGTATCCTCTCTAGGCAAGGGCATTACTGCGGCAAGCCTTGGCCGCTTGCTCAAGGCCCGGGGCTATCGGGTATCCATCTGTAAGCTGGACCCTTACCTGAATGTGGACCCAGGCACCATGAATCCCTATCAGCATGGGGAAGTGTATGTGACGGCGGATGGGGGGGAAACGGATCTGGATGTGGGCCATTACGAGCGGTTTATCGACGAGGCCCTGTCCAAGGACAACAACGCCACCTCCGGCCAGATCTACCTGCGGGTATTGGACCGGGAACGGGCGGGGGATTACCACGGGGGCACTGTGCAGATTATCCCCCATATTACCGATGAGATCAAAAATAGGGTCCAGGCCGCTGCGCAACGGACAAACCCGGATGTGCTCATCGTGGAGATCGGCGGCACGGTGGGGGACATGGAGGGGCAGCCCTTCCTGGAGGCCATCCGGCAGATGCGCCTGGACGTGGGTGCAGAAAACTGCGCCTTTATCCATGTGACCCTGGTGCCTTACATTGGCGGCGCGGGGGAGCTGAAAAGCAAACCCACCCAGCATAGCGTTAAAGAGCTATTATCCCTGGGGATACAGCCGGATATCCTGGTGTGCCGGGCGGATCGACCCATCGGCCAGGAGATCCGGGAAAAAATAGCCCGGTTCTGCAACGTGGCAACGGATTGCGTAATAGAAAATACCACCGCGCCTTCCTTATATGCCATTCCCTTGATGCTGGAACAGCAAGGACTTTGCCGGGCGGTATGCCGGCGGCTGGGCTTGGCGGATCGGACGCCGGACCTGTCGGCCTGGGAGGCCCTGGTGGAGCGGGAGCAGCATCCGAAAACCAGCTGTACCATAGCGGTGGTAGGCAAGTATGTGCAGCTTCAGGACGCCTATCTAAGCATCACAGAAGCCCTGCGCCATGGGGGCATCGGCCAGGATGCCCAGGTGCATATCCAATATGTGGATGCGGAGACGGTCACAGAGGACAACGCCGCCCAGCTGTTGGCAGGCGCCCAAGGTATATTGATCCCCGGTGGGTTTGGCAACCGGGGCCTGGACGGGAAGTTGGCCGCCATCCATTATGCCCGGACGCATAGGGCGCCCTTGCTGGGCATTTGCCTGGGGATGCAGATGGCGGTGGTGGAATTTGCCCGGCATGTGCTGGGATACCAGGACGCCCATTCCTCGGAAGCAGATCCCGCCACCACCCATCCCGTCATCGACCTGATGCCGGACCAGGTTGGTAACCGACTGGGAGGGACCTTGCGGTTGGGCGCTTACCCTTGCGCCATCCAGCCCGGCACCTTGGCCCACAGGCTATACGGAAAATCGGAGATCCTGGAACGCCACCGCCATCGCTATGAGTTCAACAACGCCTATCGGATCCCTTTCCAGGAAGCAGGCATGGTGTTTTCCGGCATCAACCCCCAACGAAATTTGGTGGAGATCGCAGAGTTGCCCGATCACCCGTTCTTCATCGGGGTGCAGTTCCATCCGGAATTCCAATCCCGCCCAGACCGTCCCCACCCACTGTTCCTTGGCTTTGTGGCCGCCGCCTTAGCCTATGGCCAAAAAGGGCGCTAAGCCGTCTTGTTCCCAAAGCGGCGCCATGCTATAATGTCCCCAATCTATTTGGGAGGGATTTCGATCCATGGAGCAAACAAGGGAGCCCTTGGTGCAAACCAACCGGCAGGGGATGGAATTGGCCCTGGCCCAGGCCCGCTTGGCCTTGGAAGAGGGAGAGGTGCCGGTGGGGGCCATCGTAGTAGATGAAATGGGCCGCATTTTAGCCCAGGCCCATAACGTTACCGGCGCTCAGGGCAACCCCATGGCCCATGGAGAATTGCTGGCCCTGCAAAACGCCCTGGCCGGCCGTGGAAAAGCCCGCCTGGCCGGCTGCACGCTATATGTGACATTGGAGCCCTGCGCCATGTGCGCCGGGGCGGCCCTGCTGGCTCGGGTGGACGCCATCGTATTCGGCGCCTTCGACCCTGTAGCCGGCTGCTGCGGCTCGGTGCTGGACTTGACCGACGGGGTGCTGCAACGGACCCTTCGCTGCATCGGCGGGGTGGAGGAGGAAACCTGCGTTAGCCTGTTGCGGGCGTATTTTCAAAGCCGCCGTATGGCCTAACCCAGCGGGACGGGGGCGGCGGCGCTGGGGCTGCGCCCCAGCAAGCCCGGCTGCGCCGGGCGGGTGGGCTGTGCCCACCCGCCGCCGCCCCCCTGTCCGGCGTCCTCCCAATGCGGGAGCGGGCAAGAAAAAACCGGCCCGCCGGGCCGGCCTTCTCCCTGGCCTATCGCGGCCGGTGATTGGGGGGAATCACACATCTCATCATTATAAAGGAGTTAGAAAAGATCTAAGGTATGGACGGTACAGAACTTATAGGCAACCCTCCGTTTCTTCTGTTGATGGGTATAGGATACCATGGAAATATGGCAGAAGAAGGGAAGGTCTATGGCCCGTCGGTAACCAGATTGTAAACAAGAAATGAAAGCGCCCCGAAGGGACGCTTTCAGTCTGTCGAAAAACCCCCGGGGGTTCGGGGGCCGCAGCCCCCGGAGGCTTTG
>UQOG01000133.1 GCA_900542615.1 uncultured Eubacteriales bacterium
TGCGGCGCAGCCGCAGCGCCGCCGCCCCCCCCGGCCCCGCCCCGCAAAACCAAAGCGCCCCAGCCCAACCGGCCGCCCAAAAAGCCTTCCATGGCGCCTGCCCCCCCTCTCTCTCTGGCGCAAGGGCGCTATGGGGACCTCGAAATGGGGCGCAGATCGCTTTTCCGGCAGCAAAAAAGCCTTGCAAAGCAAGGCTTTTTTTGCATTTCCCGCCAAAGGACGGGCCTAGGGCCGGACGGGCTTACTGGGCCTTAATCCGGTTCCAGGCGTCGTTGTAGACGGTGATGAAATCCCCCAGGTCGTGGAAGATCTCGCACTTATCCAATAGCTCTTGGGGCGGGTTGTAGGTGGGATCGTTGATGTATTCCTCCCCCAGGATCTCCAGTGCTGCGGCGTTAGGGGTGGAGTAGCCGATATATTCCGCGTTCTGGGCCGCCACCTCCGGGTCGCACAGGAAGTTGATGAAGGCTTCCGCGGCCTCGGTGTTGTCGCTGGTCTTGGGGATGATGATGTTATCGAACCACAGGTTGGAGCCGGTCTCCGGCACCGCATAGGCCAGATCCGGGTTCTCGTACATGCACCACATGGCATCGCCGGAGTATACGATGCCCATGGCCGCGCCGCCGGAGATCAGGCGGTCCTTGATGGGGTCGCCCAGGTAGGCCTGCACGATGGGCTTCTGGGCGATGAGGGCCTCTTCCGCCGCCTGGATGTCCGCTTCGTTCCGGGTGTTGATGGAATAGCCCAGCTTCATCAGGGCCACGCCGATGGTATCCCGAATGCTGTCGTACATGAGGATCTGGTCGGCATAGGTCTCATCCCAGAGGATATCCCAGCTGGTCACCGGCTCCTGTACCATGGTGGTGTTGTACAGGATGCCCACCGTGCCCCACATATAGGGGACGGAATACTTGTTTTCCGGGTCGAAATCCAGATCCAGGAACCGCTCGTCAATGTATTGGAGGTTGGGGATGTTGTCCTTATTCAGCTCATGGAGCAGGTCTTTTTGGATCAGCCGCTCGATGATATAGTCGGAGGGGAAACAAACGTCGTAGATGCAATCCGCCTCCTCCAGCTTCACCATCATCTCCTCGTTGGTGGCCATGGTGGTATAGTTTACCTGTATGCCGGTCTCCTCTTCAAACTGGGTCAGCAGGGCTTCGTCGATATAATCCCCCCAATTCAACACATACAGGGTGTTACTATCCTCTTTGGCGGCGCAGCCGAACAGGGTGCCCACCAGCAGGATGGCCAGGACCAGGGCGATCTTCTTCATTTCTTTTCGTTTCCTCCTTAAGATTAAAAGGTGTTCCCTTATTACAGGCGTTTGGCGGCTGCTTTTTCGGCTTCCCGCTCCTCCTTGAGGCTGCGCAGGTTCACGATTAGCAGCAGGGCGATCACCGCCACGAACATCAGGGTGCTCAGGGCGTTGATCTTGGGGCTGATGCCCCGACGGGCGATGGAGTAAATATAGATGGACAGGTTCTGGATGCCCGAGGTGGCGAACCAGCTCACCACGAAGTCGTCCAAACTCAGGGTAAAGGCCAGGATGAACCCGGAAACGATGCCCGGCATAATGTCCGGGATCACCACCTTTTGCAGGGCCATCCAGGGGGTGCAGCCCAGGTCCATGGCGGCCTCATAGAGCCGGTTGGAGCTTTGGCGCAGCTTGGGCAGCACGGAAAAGATCACATAGGGGATGTTGAAGGTAATGTGGGCGATGAGCATACGGGTATAGCCATCCCGAATGCCCATGAGGGCAAATAGCATCATAAAGCTGATGCCCGTCACCAGGTCCGGGTTCACCATGGGCAGCTGGGAGATGTTTTCGATCACCGCCCGGCGGCGTTTTTTCATGGAGTGGAGGCCAATGGCCGCAAAGGTGCCCAGGATGGTAGCCGCCAAGGCGGAGATCACCGCCACGGACAGGGTCACCCACAGGGCGTCCATGATGGTGGAATCCGCGAACAGGGCCTGGTACCACTTAAGGGAAAAGCCGGTCCAGTTGCCCATGGTCTTGGCCTCGTTGAAGGAATAGACCATCAGCACCAGGATGGGGGCATAGAGGAATAGGAGCATCAGGCCCAGGTAGGTGCCTTTGAAAAAGGAGCGCAGTTTTTTCACCAGAGCATACCCCCTTCCTCGCCGGCCTCCCGCTCAGCCCGGCGCATGATGGCCATGGAGATGAGCACCAGCACCAGCAGGATAAAGCTCAGGGCGCTGCCCACGGGCCAGGCGTCCCGGCCCAGGGTGATGAACTGGTTTTCGATCAAATCGCCGTAGAGCATGAACTTGCTTCCGCCCAAGAGCCGGGAGATGGCGAAGGCGGTGATGGCGGGGATGAACACCATGGTGATGCCGCTGATGATGCCGGGGACGGACTGGGGCAGGATCACCTTGAAAAAGGTGGTGACCCCGTTGGCGCCCAGGTCATAGGCGGCCTCCACCAGGGATTTATCCAGCTTCACCAGCACGGAATAGATGGGCAGGATCATAAAGGGCAGGAAGTTATACACCGTGCCCAGCATAATGGCCCCTTCCGTGTACAGCAGGTGCTGGGGGGGCAGGCCGAAGAATTCCAGGATCACATTGAGGATACCGGCGCTGTCCAGGATGGCCTGCCAAGCGTAGGTGCGCAGGAGGAAGTTCATCCACATGGGCACGATGAACAGGATGTACAGGATGGCCGCGGTGCTTTTGCGCATGGTGGAAAGGAACCAGGCGATGGGGTAGCCCAGCAGCAGGCAGATCACCGTGGCCTTGAAGGCGATCCACACGGAGCGCAGCAGCACCTGCATGTAGATGGGGTCCTGCAAGGCCGTGGTAAGGTTTGCCAGGGTAAAGCTGCCGTCCTTGGAAAAGGCGTACCAGATGATCAGCAGCATGGGGGCCAGGATAAAGATCAGCATCCAGACGATGTAGGGATAGGCGAAGACCGTCCGCTTCATGCTTCCGCCTCCTCTGCCAGGGCCGCCTCAAAGCGCTCATCCTCGGTGGGCATTTCCTGTTCATCCGGGTTGACGCTCTTGTGCATGATGTGGATGGCGTCCGGCAGGATGGTCAAGCTGACCCGGCTGCCGGGCTCGATATAGTCGGTGGAATGGACGGTCCAAACAAAATCCCCGGTATCCACCCGGAATTCGTAATGCACCCCCATGAATAGGATGCTCTTCACCACGCCGGTGAGGCTGGAGCGGCTTTCCTCATACAGGTCGATATCCTCGGGCCGCACCACCACGTCCACGGGGGTATGGCAGCCAAAGCCCGCGTCCACGCAGGTGAATTCCCGGCCGTGGAAGCGCACCTTGTAATCCTCCAGCATGGTGCCGGGCAGGATGTTGCTCTCCCCGATGAACTTGGCCACGAAGATGTTCTTCGGCTCGTTATAAATATCCACCGGGGTGCCGATCTGCTGGATGACCCCCTCGTTCATCACCACGATGGTGTCGCTCATGGTGAGGGCTTCTTCCTGGTCATGGGTCACGTAGATGAAGGTGATGCCCAGCTTTTGCTGCATCCGCTTCAGCTCGATCTGCATCCCCTTGCGCAGCTTCAGGTCCAGGGCCCCCAGGGGTTCGTCCAGGAGCAATACCTTGGGCCGGTTCACCAGGGCCCGGGCAATGGCCACCCGCTGCTGCTGGCCGCCGGACAGCTGCTCGATCCAGCGCTTTTCATAGCCCTTGAGGTTCACCAGCTCCAGCATTTCTTCCACCCGCTGCTGGATCTCCGCCTTGGGGAGCTTTTGGATCTTGAGGCCGAAGGCGATGTTGTCGTATACGTTCAGGTGGGGGAAAAGGGCGTATTTCTGAAACACCGTGTTGACCCGCCGCTTATAGGGGGGCACCCGGCTCATATCCTTGCCGTCCATGATCACCTGGCCGCTGCTGGGCAGGGCAAAGCCCGCGATCAGGCGCAGCATGGTGGTCTTACCGCAGCCGGAAGGCCCCAGCAGGGTTAGGAATTCCCCGTCCCGTATATACAGATCGATATTTTTCAGCACGTCTACGCCGTCGAATTCCTTGCGGATCCCCTTGAGATCGATCAAATGCTTGCTCATGTTCTCCTCCCCTGCGGCGGGCTAAAAGGAAGGCGGGGTGGAAACCCACAGCACCTTTGCCTCGCTCCTGCCTGCGTTTTTGATATAATGTACGGCGGCGGGCTGAAAGCAGAAGCTCTCGCCCCGGCGTACCTTCAGCCTGCGCTCCCCCAGGTGCAGATAGATGCTGCCTGTAAGCACATAGCCGAATTCCTCCCCCTCATGGGGGTCCTGGGACCAGGTTTCGCCCCCCTGGGCCAGGGTCACCAGAATGGGTTCCAATTGATTTTTCTGGGCGTTGGGCACCAGCCATTCGATGGAATAGCCCTGCTCCGGCTCCTCCTTGACGAACATATCCTCCGGGGTAAACACCACCTTTTCCGGCTTTGCCTCGGAAAAGAAGGCCGAAAGGTCCGTGCCCAGCGCCTCCAGGATATCCGTGAGGGTGGCGATGCTGGGGGAGGTCAGGTTCCGCTCCAGCTGGGAGATAAACCCCTTGGACAGCTCCGTGCGCGCGGCCAACTCCTCTTGCGTCAGCCCCAGCTTCAGCCTGAGGCCCTTGATCTTGCCGCCGATGTCTATCATGATCCCGCTTCCTTTCCGACAAGCCGCCTGGTGGTGGTAAATATAAACCGTGTGTTTAGGCTTTCTAAACACGCATAAAAGATTAAACCATCTTTTTGTGGAAAAGTCAAGTATTACGCAACTTTTTGTTTATAATTATTGCGCGCTCCGATATTTGCCCCTTTCCCGTATGTATGCTATAATAAAAAACGTATATTGTAATTCCCCATGTTGGCCGGATTCGCCACATTTCATAGCGAGGTAATGCCATGCGCCGTAATCGTTTTCACCGCCGGGCCCGCAAGATCCGCCGCCGCCGCAGCTTCAAGCAGAGCCAATGGTGGCCCTTTTTCTTGATTCTATGCCTGGCGCTGGCGGTGTTATCCATATGCGTGCCGCCGCAGAGCTCGATGGACTTGCCG
>UQOG01000134.1 GCA_900542615.1 uncultured Eubacteriales bacterium
GGGCGGGGGCCAAAGGCCCCCGCCCTTGGTATGGCCGGCCGCAGGCCGGCCATACGCCGCCGCCCCCCCGCGCCCCTTCGCATACCATCCGGGGGATGCGTCAAGCGCCCATCCAAAACGCAACGGCGGGCAAGCGCCAAATGCTTGCCCGCCTTACCATACACACCGGCCAATGCGCCGGTATTCCCGTCCTACTTTTTGTTTGGCTTTCTTTTTATGTTTAGCAGCCGGATAAAATCATCAAATAAAGACGTATCCGTCGGCGTGAACATCAGCCATTTCCCATCGTGATAGGTTTGCGCCGCATCGTATTGCCTTTGCACTTCCTTTGCGTAGCTCGCCCTATCGTTTTCAAATTTCAACCGTTCATCTTTCCCCAAGATCAGCATAAACCCCATGCATTTTTCCCTTGCGTATAGGCCGCATAGGGTTTTGCCGCCGCGGCGGTATTTATATTCATAGGTCCATGCTTTCCCGCCGCTTCCCCACAAGCGCTCCATATCATATTTTTCGTCGATGATCGCGCATAATTCCTTCCAAACCGCATACAAGGGTTCCCCTAGCAAGGCGGTCATTTGTCCTTCGTCGGGTACAGCAGCAAGCATGATTGCCTCCTCCATAAGCCTACTTGGGCCGCGATTGGGTTTTTATCAGCATACCATAAAGCTATGCAAATATCTATGGGCCCATAAAAAAGCCGGCCCGCGAAAAAAGGGGGCCGGCAAAAAGACGTTGTGTGCTACTCGTTGCGGATGGCTGTCAGGGGGCTCAACCGCATGGCCCGCAAGGCGGGATACAGGCCGGAGATCATGGCCACCAGCACGGAGAAGCCCAGAGCGCCCACCGCCAGGTAAAGGGGGATCACGCTTTTGAACCCGCTGGCGCCCACGAACATATTGATCACGCCGGACAGGCCGTAGCTGATGCCCAGGCCCAGGGCGCCGCCGAAGAAGCCGATATAGGCTGCCTCGCACAGGAACAGGCCCGCGATGTTGCTCATCCTGCACCCCAGCACCTTGATGATGCCGATCTCGCGGGTGCGCTCATAGATGCTCATCATCATGGTATTCATGATGCCGATGGCCGCCACCAGCAGGGATACCCCGCCGATAGCCCCCAACAGATACTGAATCTGCTGCATCTGCTTTTCCGCCTGCTCCACCGCGTCCTGCAAGGAGCTGGTGCCAAAGCCCATCTCGTCGATGGCCGCCTTGACGGAGGACACGGCCTTGGTATCCACACATTTTACCAGCACCTGCTGGTATACGGAGGTATCCAGGTTCATATCCGGGTTTTCCTTGGCCAGCTTTTTGAGGGCTTCCAGGTCCATCAGGCAATACCAGGAGAACTCATTGTTGTTGGGGGATACCATCCCCACCGGATCCAGCCGGTACATCTTACCAAGGGGCTGTTCCCCTTCCCCTACCGTATTGCCCATGTTTTGGTAAATATTCCGGTGGTCGAAGGTCAGCTGGAACCGGGAATCCATGTCGATCTTGGAAGTACCGTCTTGGTTGGTGGCCTGCTTGCCGGTATTGGGATCGTAAAACCAATTGAGCACGTCCTGGCTCATGACGATCTCATAGGTGCTGCTGCCCCGCTTGTAGGCGGGATACCGGCCTTCGGACAGCTCGATGCCAAATTGGGCGGCCACATCCTTATCGATACCCATGATGGAGCAGTCCGATACCCATTTCCCGCTTTTCAGCGAGCCCCAGGTCTCGATCCGGGGCATGACCGCCACCACGCCGGGAATGGTCTTAAAGGTTTCCACGCTTTTTTTATCCAGCTTTTTTTCCGTGCTGGTACCGCCCATGCCGTCCGGGCTTTCCACCCACCGCCAGGAACTGACGGTGATATTGGTAAGGCTGCCCATGCTGGCATAGCTTTCCACGATGGAGCTGCGGATTCCGATGCCCAGGCTCACCATCACCACGATGGAGCTGGTGCCGATCACCATGCCCAGCACCGTCAGGATCGCCCGCAGCTTACGGCGCCATAGGTTCATGAACGCCGTGCCGAGCATATCCTTTAGCTTCATACATCCTCCAAATGCCGGGCCCGCTTCTTACGGTAAATGATCAGGCCGCCTGCGCCCAGGGCCACCACCCCCAGGCCGCACAGCACCCAGCCCCACCAGGGCATACCGCCGCCGGATTCCTCCATGCCCGGGCCATAGACCTCCATACCGTCCATGCCCTCCATGCCCATCATGGGATCGTCAAAGGTGACTTCCTCGTTGACCATCAGGGTGAAGGGCAAGCGTTCTTCGCTGGGTTCGCCATAAACGTCCTCGTAGGTGATGACCACTTCCCCCTGGATCTCCCCAGCCACGGAGGGGATCACGGAGAAATCCGCCGACATGGTGCTGCCGCTGCTGATGTTGCCGCCGAAGTAGGTTTCTTCCATCTCCAGGCCTTCCCCCTCCACCTCGATCATGCAATTGTAAAGGGAGGATTTACCCATGTTATACATGCGCACATACATGCCGCAGCTCTGGCCCACCCAGGCTTCGGAATCATAGATGGTGGGATCGTCAAACTTCACCCGGATCTTCTGCAAAATGGGGATGGCAATGGTCTCCCCGGCAGTATAGGCCTTGTTGTCCGATGCGCCTTCGTAGCTGAAGTCCAGACCCAGGGTATAGGCCTTGGCCTCGGTATCCGGGGCGGTCTGCAAGGATATCACCTCGGTGACGCTGTCCCCTTTGGCGATCTTCTTGATATACAGGGTATTGCTGCCGCCGCTGGCTGGCACCAGCTTGGCCACCTCCTGAGTATCTTTGAAACCGATCTGCAGGTTTTGGATATCCTCACTGGAGGAGGTATTCCGTAGGGTAACGGTCACGTCAAAGGTCTCGCCGGCATAGATCTTATCCGAGCTGATGGAGTAGCTCTCCACGATCAGCTTGGGAGTGGAACCGGCGCCCTCCCCGTCCCCGGCGGAAGGGGCCAACCCCTTCTTCACATTGACAAAGATGCTGATGGTGGCGGTCTCCAGCTTGCCCGCGTTGGCGCCGCCGCTCCAGGTATCCCCGCCGGTGCGGTAGCTCAGGTTGAAATCCACCTGCTTGACCCCGGTGGTGGCCTTTTTGCTCAGGCGGAAATTATAGGTGAACTCCACGATGTTCCCCGGCTGCAAAGAGTTGGGGTAGGTGAGCATATAGTCCACCGCCTCGATGTCAAAGGGGAATTTCTCTATGTCGTTGGAAAGCGCCGGCGTGATCTTTAGATCGTAAACGCTGCTGCGCTGGCACAATAAGGGGATCCGCACGGAAATGGCCTCCCCATAATCCCCCTCCGGCGCAGGCACCAATAGCCCATTGGCGTCCACCGGGCTCAACCGCAGCTTCGCCTCCGGGTCTGGGGTGGATTCGGGGGTTTGCCCTTCGCCAGCGCCAGTGTCCACATCTCCGCCAGAACTTCCAGCCCCTATGCTTTCAACATTGACAGTATACCCTTTGACTTGTACGCTACTGGCGGTGTTTGTCCCTGAATAATTTAAGTTAAACCCTTCATTGATAGACTCTGGAAGAGCTTGCTTAATTGTTCCTTTTACAGTTACCCATTTTTCCGTATCCTCTAGAACAGTAACGCCGGTTGAACCAGCCTCTGGCAATACCTCTAAAAAGGCGAATACGCTTCTTGCATTGGGCGTTGCGCCTGTAACTAATATAGCTTCACTGCTATTATTGTCCAACTTAACTTGAAGGATGACCTGGCCATTTACCTCAGTATATTGTGTACTACCTGGCGTAGCTGCTACGTTTTCTTCTGCCCTAGCCACACTTACAAACCCCAACAGCATACTCATGGACAGCAGCAGGGCAAATATACGCCGAATGTGTTTCATGGTAAATCCCCCATTGTGAAATAATTATGCTTTTGCTTTGGAATGATATCGGATGTCAATGATTTTCCCGTCCAGGATGTTGATGATCTTATCCGCAAACTCGGCCATATTGGGGTCATGGGTGACCATAATGAGGGTCTTACCCTTTTCCCGCACGGTTTTGCAGATGGCGTGCATCACTTCATCGCTGGTATTGGAATCCAGGTTGCCGGTGGGCTCGTCGGCAAAGATGATCTCCGGGTCCGTGACCAGGGCCCGGGCGATGCCCACCCGTTGCTGCTGGCCGCCGCTCATCTGGGAGGGCTTATGCTTCATATGGGATTCCAAGCCCACGGTTTTCAAAGCCTCCTTGGCCCGGCGCAGCCGCACCGCCTTGGGCACCCCCCGAAAGGACAGGGGAAAGGCCACGTTTTCCAGGGCCGTGTAATAGGGCATCAGGTTAAAGGATTGAAAGATAAACCCCACATGTTTCTGGCGAAATAGGATCAATTCGCTTTGGTTCATCCGCTCCAAATGCTTGTTGGCGATGATGATCTCCCCGCTGGTGGCGGGTTCCAAACCGGCCAGCAAGTTCAGCAGGGTGCTTTTACCGCTGCCGCTGCGCCCAATGATGCAGCACAGCTCCCCCGGCGCAACGGTAAGGTCTACCCCGCGAAGCGCATGCACGTCCACGCTTCCAACATGGTAGACCTTGGTCACATCCCGCAGGGTTATGATGGGTTTTTGCTCCATCCCTTCCTCCATTGGTTTCATTTTATTCCCACTGCCAGTGTACTACGCCGGCCTGTAAACTGCAAATGAACTTTGCATGAATATTTTTTGTCCGCCGCACCCGCCCAGTTTTTTCCAATATTCGTCAATTTTCCCCGTGGGAAAACGATAGCTTTCATCATGATCAAATCAGGTTGCATGATTTTTAGGAATGCCCGCGGCCAGGGGGATCACCCCCCTGCCCGCCCGAGAATCGGGGAAAGCCCGGGGAAGCGGCGGCTCTCCATCCCTGGGGATACGGTATCCCCGGGGATGGAGAAGGCCGCTGCGGCCCCGGGGGCGGCGGCGTTTGGCGCCAGGGGGCCTTCGGCCCCCCGGCCTCAGGCTGTCGAAAAAGTGGCTTGCGCCACTTTTTCGAGGTTTTCATAGCTCC
>UQOG01000135.1 GCA_900542615.1 uncultured Eubacteriales bacterium
AGCCCAGCAATTATCATAGAAGATCTGTATTTACAGAGATTTTTTCACAGGCTCCGATATAACTTTAAATTGTCTCTCGATATAGCATCCTAAATTTATAAATAACTTGCAAATTGAGGTTTAATGTAAATGAAGCTAACATCTTTCTTTATTTTTCCCTGTTTAATTCTATGTATATTCATTTCCTCAGCCTGCCAACCAACCCCAGAATCGCCCATCGTAATTGAAAAAGGGGATCTGAGCGAACACATCGAAAAACAGGCGGAATCTGAAATAGATACGAGTCTCCCCGGCGAGGCCCGGCTGCAATTTGAAAAAACCTACGATTCCGGCAATTCGGTTTTTATAGACGCCCCCATCCTGCACCCTGCATCCAGACAGGCGCCGGTGGTCTCGGTGCAGGCGAAGCCGTTTGCAAACGGGGATGGGCTGGAACAAATGGTGCGGGCCTTCTATCCCAACGCCACCGTATATGAGCATACTATGCTGACAAAAACGGATATTGAAAAGGAGATTATTTTCTACAAAGAGCTGCTGTTTCGGGAAGAAAACGGTTTAGACCCAGTGACGGGAGAGCCTGTTGCCCCAGGGGATGAAGGGCCGGCCATGGAATTATCCGGCGACTCTGAGGCATCCACCCGCGACCGGCTGCAAGCGACCATAGAAAAATATGAGGAGGAATATAAAATTGCGCCTGCGGACAGCGACTTGCCCCAGACGGATTATGTTTTGAAGGATGTAGGCAGCTCCGATCAACTGAACCTGCGGGTTGTAGACGGCAGCGTCATTGCCGCCATCGACTTTGTGAATTGGGAAGTAGGGTCGAATTTCTATATGAGCCTTTCGGAATACGACCAAAGCGTCCCTCAGTTTACGGCAACCTACCAGCTGCCTCAGGCGCTGGATGAAAATCGGACCCAGGAGCTGGCGATGGTGCAGCAGCGCTTGGAGAGCATAGGCATCGATTATATGGCGCCTGCCTCAGCCAACTTGGGAGAAAGCTGCAATGCCTACTATTTTGTTCGGGAAGTCAACGGCTTTCCCGAAACCTATGTAAAGACCTATTTCGGAACCCAGGCGCTGGGTGCGGACGGCTATCCCGTTATGAACCTATGGACCCAGGAATATGTGGAGGCGGTGGTGCAAGCCGGGAAGCTGGTCAGCCTGAAATGGCAGAACCCCTCGGAGATCGTCCAAATAGACAACGAGAACGCAAAGCTCCTCCCCTGGGATACTATAGAGCAGCGATGTAAAGAGCAACTGGACCGTATGCTTACCCCCGTCTCCTTTTCTGCTACCGGGGAGCCCAATGCCATCCATATTAATCGGATCGAATTGGGCCTGACCAAGCTCCTTATGCCCAACAGCGAATCCTATAAATTGATCCCCACCTGGAGTTTTCTAGGCTATGATGGAGCCGTCCCTTCCCAGGCCGACGATGCGGGGGCTGCGATTTGCTTCATTACCATCAACGCCCTGGATGGCAGTATTGTGGATCGAGGGAATATGTATTGAGCCCGATCCCGGCAAAGGAGAAACGCCCCATCCACGCTCCCCGGCCAAACCCAGCCCGACCATAACAACTAATTTACACTTTAGCAACAAATCCCGGTGTAAAGTATGTAACAATAGAAAAAAGGGGAAGCGGGGGGAGCGCTGATGAAACGGATCGTTGCAGGGTTGCTGGGGATACTGCTGTGCGCGGGGGGCGCTGGATGTCAGCCCACCCCGGAGGCAGATATCGTTGTCTACAAAGGGCAAAGCGCTTCGGGCATGATTCCAAATGAACCAGGCAACCATTACCAGGCCCCCGCCCATGTGGCGGAGGAAGTGAACCTGTACGGTCTGCGCGTAGAGGTGGATGCTCCAGTACAAGTGCCGAACCTTCCCGGCTACGGAGTAACGGAGGTGAAAAAGCAGGCATTTTCCGCCGACTATCTGTCCTTTTTGGTGCATTATTTTGTCCCCGATGCGCAACTGTATGAAGAAGCGGTTTTGGACAAGCGGCAAATCGCGGAACGCCTTCTGGCGCTGGAACAGCTGGAAGTCCAGGAAGAGCAGGACATAGCCCCTATTCTGGAGCACTACCAAGAGGTTCTAGAAACCGCGCCGGAACCAGCGGACGTGCAGGCCCTGCGCCAGCCCTTTTCCATCGAGGATGCCTCGGAAGGAGGCATATACTGGGTATTTTCTCCAAATGTCCAATATGATACATATAGCTTATTCCGAATAGAACAGGGCAGCAATGCGTTTATATATTATCGAGATTATTCCACCAATATCGTCTGCGAATCCCATATTGACGAAACGAGTCCTCAGCAAGAGGATTTTGAAAGGGCTTTTCCCATCTCCTATGAGGAAGGATTGGCGGTAGCTCAGCAGACGGTGGATGACCTTGGCTTGGAAGATATGGTCTGTTTTTTGGGGGAAAAAGCCTGCATATACCGGGACAACCTTGTCCTGACAAGCAAAGGCTGGCAATATGTGTTCACCAAGGAGGTCGCTGGGTTACCCAGTTATTATATTGGCGGTGGAAGGATATGGAAAGAGCAAATGCCAAAGCTTGCTGGGCGTTGGGTAGAAGAGGCTTTGTTTATTACGGTAGATGCGGATGGGGTTTGCGGCTTCAATTGGCAGGGCGCAACCAAGCAGACCGCCATCCTGGAGGATGATGCGGTCCTGCTCCCCTTTGACCAGATACTGGAGCGGGCAGAGCAGCAGCTTTTGCTCCGGAATGCCGCCAAAGAAGCTGGGATAGTGGAAGAATATGCCCATATTTACAAAATACGCCTTGCGAGCGTAATGGTCAACGTGCCAAATCGGACGGATGTAGCCCAGTATATCCCCGCATGGGATTTCCTGTACGAGCTGCGCAGCATAAGAAAAGACGGCTCAGAATACAGCATGTCATATGTCTTGTGCCTGGATGCCAGGGACGGCAGCTATATCGAACCCAGAGTGATGATCGACCCCAGCGTAATGCCCTCCGCTTCATAGCGGCAGGCTGGGGCCGGTCATAGATAGATATGCATCATTGCCGCTGCAAAGGAGGTTCCCATGTCCCACACCCTCTGCGCCAGCCTCAAGCAAGCCCTCCAAGGCCGGGGATTTTTCCTGGCCTTCCTTGGCGCGGCCCTGGTGGTGCTGCTGGCGGCGTTTGAGGGGTTTCTCGGCGCGTTCCGCTCGGAGCAGCTGCTGGCATATGGATATCACCATACCCTGATCCTCTCCGCCCTGTCCGCAGAGGGCATGGCCCTGGCCCTGCCCATCCTCTGCGCCCTGCCCTATACCGCCGCCTTCCTGGACGATGTGAAAAGCGGCTTTATCAAGGCATACCTGCCCCGCACCACGGTTGCAGGATATATCACCAGCCGGGCCCTGGCCTGCGCCGTATCCGGCGGCCTGGCCCTTTCGCTGGGCATCCTGGCCGCATACGGCCTTGCCGCCCTGCTGCTTTTGCCCCTGGAGGCCATGCGGGATTATCTGCTGGAGCCACCCGGATACTTTCGCCAGCTTTTGGAAACGCTCCTCATGTTCTTCGCCTCCGGGGCCTTCTGGGCGCTGGTGGGCCTCACCTTCGCCACCCTCACCAACAGCCGGTATATGGCCTACGCCTCCCCCTTCGTCCTCTTTTACCTGCTGGTGATCCTGTATGAACGCTACTTCGATAAGCTGTATGTCCTCTATCCCCGGGAATGGTTAGAGCCCTCGGACCGCTGGGTGTTTGGCCGGATCGGGGTGGCGGTGCTGCTGCTGGAATTGAGCGCCCTCATGGCCCTGCTCTTTGCCTGGGCGGCGAAAAGGAGGCTTCGTCAGATATGAAACGATTCCGTCAAGCCTGCATCGTGGCCCAAAGCCATTTTCGGGGCTGGGGCCGCAACCCCCGCATCTATCTCACCTTTGCCCTGGCCTTTGTGCTGTGCTTCCTCCTCTCGGATAAGGCCGTGAAGTTCGCCCAGGAATACGAAACCACCATGCAGATCGTGGAGGCCTTTGTCTGGACCTTTGGGGACAGCAATTCCATCCTGCTGTCCTCCTTGCTTCTTCTATTGCTCTTCGCGGACATGCCCGGCCTTTCCCCCGGCACCCCCTTCTTCCTGTGCCGCATGGACCGGGCTACCTGGCTCCTGGGCCAGGCCATCTATGTGGCCCTGTCCACCTTCCTGTACCTGCTGTTCGTGCTGGTTTCCACCGCCCTTGTTTGTATGCGCCAATCCTTCGCCGGAAACATGTGGTCGGAGACCGCAGCCATCCTGGGCTATTCCGGAGCAGGCCAGGCCGTGGCCCTGCCCGCCCTGGTCAAAACCCTGGAGATGAGCCGGCCCTACCAGTGTATGGCCGCCATCTTCCTGCTCATGCTCCTGTACGCCCTGCTGCTGGCCTTCGTCATGCTGGCCTGCAACATCCATAAGGGCCAGCTGGGCGGCGTGGCCGGGGCGGTGGGGTTTTCCCTGTATGGGTTTTTGCTCAACCCCCAAACCATTAAGGCCATCTTCCAGCTCCCGGACGAGCTGATGTATAAGGCCAATGTGGCCGTGGGCTGGCTGTCCCCATTGAACCACGCCACGTATCACATGCATAACTTCGGCTACGACCTGCTGCCCCGGCTGTGGCAGACGTATCTTATATTCGCAATCCTCATCGCCCTGTGCTTTTACCTGTCCCTCAGAGGGGTGCGAAACTATAACTTCAACTTTACGGGAACGGAGGGCTGAGGCCGAGCGCGTCCAGTGGACGATACAGCGAGGCGGAAGCCCACTGAATCAAGGAGCGGAAGGAAGCACGCAAGTGCGACGCGCCGCGACTATTATGAAGTGAGAGGTGTGCCGCGTTGTTGCAGTGGGCAATTTCAGTGAAAAACCTATCCAAGGACTTCGGTCCGGAGCGGGTGCTCCACGGGGTGACCCGGGACTTTGAACGGGGGAAAATTCACGGCATCGTGGGCAACAACGGCAGCGGCAAAACCGTGCTCATGAAGTGCATCT
>UQOG01000136.1 GCA_900542615.1 uncultured Eubacteriales bacterium
AGCGGGCCAGGGGTTTGGGGGCGGAGCCCCCAACGGGGTCCAGGGGCAGAGCCCCTGGCGGGGTCCGGGGCAGAGCCCCTGGCGGGACAGCATCCCGCCAGGAAGCTAAGCAGCAGGAGACGAGCTAGGGGAAGGCGCGGGGGTAGGGCTGGCTTCCAGATAGGCCCGGATGCCCGCTACGATGCCATCCGCCAGCGTTTGCTGGTGGGCGGGGTCCTGCAGGAGGGCTTCGTCCTGGGCGTTGGATAGGAAGCCGCATTCCACCAATACGCTGGGGGGCGTGGATTCCCGTATGACGAAATAATCCCCGGGGTTGGCCTTGCGCAGAGGCCGGTCCAGGGCGGCGCAAAGGGCCTGGATCACCTGGGTGGCCAGGGCCTCGCCAGGCTGGCTGCCCTGCATGTAGAAGGCCATGGGCCCGCTGACCGAGGGGTCTGAAAATTTATTCATATGGATGCTCACCACCAGATCCACCCCCGGCTGGTTCATGATGGCCTTGCGGGCGGCCATATCCGCTTGTTTATCCGGGCCCAGGGCGTCCGGGCCGGTCCGGGTGAGGATCACCTGATAGCCGGCGGCTTCCAGGCCGGCCTGTACCAGCTGGGAAACGGTCAAATTCAGCCCGGCCTCGGGGATGCCGGTACGGGCGCCGGTAGCGCCGCCGTCCTTGCCGCCGTGGCCCGGATCCACCACGATGGTAAAGCCGGGCACCTGGCCTCCGGGCTCGGAGGCGGGCAGGGCGGACGGTGCGGGTAGGGCGGCGGAGGCGTATAAGGGCCGGGCAGCCAGGGCCAGGCCAATGACCAAGGCCAGGACGAAAAGGGTATCTGTCACATGCCGGAGGGCCGGCGTTGTCAACCTGCGCAATAAAATCACCTCATAGTGACTATATTCGTTAAAACCTTGGCTTATGAGGGAAGCATCCCCCACTTTTCCGCTAAATTTAGACCATTTCATGCAATTTCCCTGCACCTCCACCTGCATACAGATGATGCATATACATTGTATAAGCAGGGACATATCCACATTTCCAACATAGTTATCAACATTCGGGGGCGACAAAAAAGCGCCATAATTGCCTATATGCCGCGAGCTTATCCCACATTATCAACAGGGTTACAGGGTGCTGCATAGGGGACAAATGGGATTGAAGTTTATGCAACCCCGGGGCAAGGGCGGAAAGAAGAAGGTGCACTTTTGGCTGGGAAGGGGGCAAAGGTCTTTTTTCCGAAAAGGGGGTATGCTATACTGAAACTATGTATTGCATTGAGGATCTAAGGGAATCGGGGCTGCGGATCGCGGTGGAAAAGCCGGGGTTCACCTATGGCCATGACGCGGTGCTGCTGGCAGGCTTCGCCCGGATCAAAAAGCAGGACAAGCTGTTGGATCTGGGGTGTGGCTGCGGCATTCTGGCGGTATTGCTGGAGCGGCGCACCGGGGCGGAGACCTATGCGGTGGACCTGCGGCCGGAGGCTTGCGCCCTGACCCGGGAATCCGCCCGGCTGAACGGCCAGGCGATCCATGTGCTGGAGCAGGATCTTCGCATCCTTACCCTGGCGCCGGGCCAGCGGCCCTTTGACGCCATCGTATGCAATCCCCCTTATTTTGCCGGGGGCACACCCAGCCCGGATCCGGCCCGGCGGGTATGTACCCATCAGGATACGGCCACCATACAGGATGTGGCGATCTGCGCCGGCGGGCTGCTGAAGCATGGGGGCCGGTTATTTTTGTGTTATCCTGCGGGGGGCGTGGCGGTATGTATGGCCGCGCTGATGGCCCATGGCCTAAGCCCCAAGCGCCTCCAACCCGTGGCGCCCCGGGGTAAGCCCCCCTATCTTGTGCTGCTGGAAGCCCGCAAGGGCGGCGGCCCGGGCCTTCGCTGGGAGCCGGCCATCCAGGTATGATTCCGTTTGTATAGGAAGGATTTATGGAAGGAAAGCTCTATCTATGCCCCACGCCCATTGGGAATCTGGAGGATATCACCCTACGGGTTATCCATACTTTGGAGGCTTGCCAGGCGATCTATTGCGAGGATACCCGGCGCACGGGGCAGCTGCTGCGGCATTTGGGGATCCAAAAGCCTTTGGTCAGCTGCCACGCCCATAACGAGGCCCAGCGGGGCCAGGAGATCGTGGAACGGGTGCTGGCGGGAGAGGCCATCGCCTATGCCAGCGACGCGGGGATGCCGGGCATTTCCGACCCGGGGGAGCGGCTGATCCGGCGCTGCCAGGCGGCGGGAGCCCCTTACGAGGTATTGCCCGGGCCCTCCGCCAGCCTGACCGCCCTGGTGGCCAGCGGCCTGCCCGTCCAGGAGGCGGTGTTCGTGGGGTTTCTGCCCCGCAGCGGCAAGGAGCGGCGGGAATGGATCGCCCGGCTGGGCCGCCAGACGGGCAGCCTGATCCTATACGAAAGCCCCCTGCGCCTTTCGGATACGGCCCGGGAGCTGGCCCAGGCCTGGGGGGACCGGCCTGCGGCCCTGTGCCGGGAGCTGACCAAGCTGCACCAGCAGGTGCTGCCCGCCAGCCTGGAAGAGATGGGACGCCTGTATGAAGCCCAGCCTCCCAAGGGGGAATGCGTGCTGGTGGTGGGGGGAAGGCCGCCGGAAGGCCCGGCCACGGAAAGCCTGGAGGATACCCTGCTCCGGCTGCTCCAGGGCGGGCTGCGGGCCAAGGACGCCGCCCGCCAGGCCAGCGACCTGCTGGACGTGCCCCGGAACACGGCTTATGCAAGGGCATTGGAACTCAAAGAACAGTTGAAAAACCCATCCGGGTCTGATACACTGGAATAGGTTTTTTCAGGCTGTTTGCCTGGGAAAACCAAGCCCCTGTCCACACGGAAGGCGCGCGGCCGCCGGCCCTGGGCCGGGGCTGCGGCTTGAAAAAAATAAATGGAAAAGGAACCGATACCCATGGCTGAGAAGAAAACCTACTATATTACCACGCCCATTTACTACCCCAGCGATAAACTGCACATCGGCCATGCCTACTGCACCGTGGCCGCGGACGCCATCGCCCGGTATAAGCGCATGACCGGGTATGACGTGTATTTCCTCACCGGCTCGGACGAGCATGGCCAGAAGATCGAGCGCAAGGCCAAGGAAAAGGGCGTGACCCCCCAGAAGTATGTGGATGATATCGTAGCCTCCTTCAAGTCCCTGTGGAAGCTGATGAACATCTCCAACGACGGCTTCGTGCGCACCACCGACGAGTATCACGTCAAGGCGGTGCAGAAGATCTTCAAGAAGCTCTACGACCAGGGGGATATCTATAAATCCAGCTATGAGGGCCTGTATTGCACCCCCTGCGAAAGCTTCTGGCTGGAGCGCCAGCTGGTGGACGGCTGCTGCCCGGATTGCGGACGGCCGGTGGAAAAGGTTCAGGAGGAAAGCTATTTCTTCCGGCTTTCCAAGTATGCCGACCGGCTCATTGAGCACATCAAGACCCATCCGGAATTCATCCAGCCCGTGAGCCGCACCAACGAGATGCTGCAAAACTTCCTGCTCCCCGGCTTGGAGGATCTTTGCGTATCCCGCACCAGCTTCAAGTGGGGCATTCCCGTCACCTTTGACGAAAAGCACGTGGTATACGTTTGGCTGGACGCCCTGTCCAACTACATTACCAAGCTGGGCTTCTATTCCGACGACGACAGCCTGTATCAAAAATATTGGCCCGCAGACCTGCACCTGGTGGGCAAGGAGATCGTTCGGTTCCATACCATCATCTGGCCCATCATGCTCATGGCCCTGGGCGAACCCCTGCCCAAGCAGGTATTCGGCCATGGCTGGCTGGTGCTGGACGGGGGCAAGATGAGCAAATCCAAGGGCAACGTGGTGGACCCCGTCAAGCTGTGCGAACGCTATGGGGTGGACGCCATCCGGTATTTCCTCCTGCGGGAGGTGCCCTTTGGCAGCGACGGGGTGTTCTCCAATGAGGCCCTGATCTACCGCATCAATTCCGACCTGGCCAACGACCTGGGGAACCTATTGTCCCGCACGGTCTCCATGACGGAAAAATATTTTGACGGCATCTTGCCCGCCCCTTCGGCCCCTGTGCCGGCGGTGGACGAGCCCCTGGTTCAGCAGGCCCGGGAGCTGCCCGCCAAGGTGGAAGGCTGCATGGAGAAGCTGCTGCTGCCCGAGGCCCTGGAGTCCATCTTCAGCCTGGTGGGCGCCTGCAATAAGTATATCGACGTGACCATGCCCTGGGCCCTGGCCAAGGACGAAGCCCAGCGGGAACGCCTGGGCACCGTGCTGTATAACCTGGCGGAATGCCTGCGCTTTGCCGGGGTCATGCTCCAGCCCTATCTGCCGGATACCGCGCCCCGCATCTTTGCCCAGCTGGGCATCGCGGCCGGCTCCCTCACCGACGCTTTGGCCCTCCATTACGGGGATCTGCCCGCCGGCACCCAGCTCAAGAAGGGCGAGGCCCTCTTCCCCCGCATCGATGTGAAGGCCGAGCTGGCCGCCCTGGAGGCCGAGACCCTGGCCGCCCAGGCCGCCGCCCAGGCCGAGCCCGCCCCCGCCGCCCCCGCAGAGCCCCAACCCGAGACCCAGGAACCCCAGTATATCGAGTTCCCGGAGTTTGAAAAGGTCCAGATGCGGGTCTGCCGGGTGCTGGATTGCCAGTTCGTGAAAAAGAGCGAAAAGCTCCTGCGCTTTACCCTGGACGATGGCTCCGGCACCCCCCGCACCATCCTGTCCGGCATCCGTAAGTGGTATCCGGACCCCCAGGCCCTGGTAGGCAAAAACGTTATCGCCGTCATCAACCTTAAGCCCCGCAAGATGTGCAACATCGAAAGCCAGGGCATGATTCTCTCCGCCGTGCAGCCCGGCGAGGACGGGGAGACCCTCTCCCTCCTTACCTCTATGGACCCCGACTTCTCCGGCGGCTCTGAGGTGGGTTGATCGATTCCGCCCCGGCCCCCG
>UQOG01000137.1 GCA_900542615.1 uncultured Eubacteriales bacterium
CAGCAGGTTTTCCCCCGCTTTTTTCAAAAGCGGGCCGGGGTTTGGGGGCGGAGCCCCCAACGGGGTCCAGGGGCAGAGCCCCGGCGGGCAGCCCCCCGCACGGCGCCCCCAAGGGGGGGCGGGCAGCCCCCCGCATGAAGCCCCCAACGGGGTCCAGGGGCAGAGCCCCGGCGGGCAGCCCCCCACACATAAAACCCAGCAAGCCGCCCCCGAGGGGGGGCGGCTTGCAAATAGACGAACAGGGTTCCTTTACCGGCGGTACCCATGGTGGGGCGCCAAACTCCGGGGCTTGCCCAGGATCTCCCCGTAGAGGAAGCCGGCGATCAAGCTATTCCGGTCAAAGGAAAGGTTATATTGCCCAACGGTTTGGGAATAGGCGGGAACGGTCGCCGCGGCCTTTGCCTCGGAGCGCCTGCTCTCCCGTACGGGGGGACAGGCCATAGCGCCGGTCATGCTGCTTTCCGTGTGCTGGTGGTTGCCCTCGGTAAAGGGCTGCACCACATGGCGGCTGCGGCGGTTTGCAGCCTGCCTCGGCCGGGCGCCGCCCAGGCTGCCGCCCATGCCGACCCCCTCTCCGGAAGCCGTGCCTTCCGCCGTGCCCAAGCCTTCCGTGGAGCTGGCGGCCATGCTGCCCTGGGTGGATCGGCCCTCGGTAAAGGGGCCGCCCAAGCTGCCGCCAACGCTTTGACCCTCTGCGGGCCGGGCCTGCTGCCGGGCTGTCGGCTGGGCAGGCTTAGGCGTTGCCTTAGGCGGCTCGGGAGTGACCCAGGGGAAGATGTCCTCCCCCATGGTGGTCTGCTGCGCGGCAGGACGGTGAGGCTGGGCCTGCGCCTGTCGGGGCTGGGCCTGCGCCTGCTGTCCGCCAGGCCGCCAGGTATTTTTCTTTTCAGCCTTTTTCTTGCTCTTTTTGGTCAAATTTGAGATCACCGCAATGATCACAAACAAAACGACGAGTGTATCCATAGGCTCTCCTTATGGGAGCGGGGTTATTGCTCCTTGTGCTCGGCCTCGGTGCCGGCAATGGCGTCCCGCATCCGGGTGTCGGAAAGGATGTTCTGCATGTTGTAATAATCCATGACCCCCAGCTTGCCGTCCCGGAATGCAGCGGCAATGGCCCGGGGCACTTCCGCCTCGGCCTCGATAACCCGCGCCCGCATACCTTGGACTTCCGCCTTGTTTTCCTGCTCCTGGGCCACGGCCATGGCGCGGCGCTCTTCGGCCTTGGCCTGGGCGATGCGCTTATCGGCTTCCGCCTGGTCGATCTGGAGCTGGGCGCCTACGTTGCGGCCCACGTCCACATCCGCGATGTCGATGGAAAGGATCTCAAAGGCAGTACCCGCATCCAAGCCCTTGCTCAGCACGGTCTGGGAGATCCGATCGGGGTTTTCCAGCACATCCTTATGGCTGGTGGAGGAACCCACCGTGGTCACGATGCCTTCGCCGATCCGGGCGATGATGGTCTCCTCGCCGGAGCCGCCCACCAAGCGGTCGATGTTGGCCCGCACGGTGACCCGGGCCTTGGCCCGCAATTCGATGCCGTCCTTGGCGATGGCCGCCACGATGGGGGTCTCGATGACCTTGGGGTTTACGCTCATCTGAACGGCGTTGAGCACGTCCCGGCCGGCCAGGTCGATGGCGCAGGCCCGTTCAAAATCCAGGGGAATGCCTGCCCGCTGGGCAGCGATCAGGGCATTGACCACCCGGTCCACATTACCGCCGGCCAGGTAGTGGGCTTCCAGCTTATTATGGCTGATGGTCAAGCCCGCCTTGGTGGCTTTGATCATGGGGTTGACGATGCGGCTGGGCACCACCTTGCGGATGCGCATGGCCACCAGCTGGAACAAGCCGATCTTCACATCGGACGCGGTGGCGGAGATCCACAGGCCGATGGGCACGAAGCTGAAGAACAGCGCCAGCACCACGATAATGGCAACGATCAGCACCAGGGTTAAAATGAGTTCAGGCATGATTTCCTCCTTATGGTTATTTCATTAGAATTTTTGCCAAAGAAAACACCAGGTAAAACAAACCGATCATGGCGGGCACCCCGATAACGATCTGAATCCAGGCCCGGCGCCGGGCTTTCGCCTGCGCATCGGGGGGCATGTGCTCGTCATAGGCCAGGCTTTCCGCCTGCTGCTCCATCAGCTCCCGTTCCGCGCAGCGGGGGCAAGGCCCTACGGCGGGATCATAGATGGTGCCGCACACCTTACAAAACTTCATTTTCATATCAGCAAGCCTTCACCAGGATGCGAAGGCCCTCCACCCGCACGATGCGGATGCGGGCGCCCTGGGGGATGAAGGCGCCGTCGCTGACCACGTCCAGCTTTTCCCCGTCAAAATCCCCGTTGCCGCTGGGCCGTAAGGGGGTCAGGGAAACGCCTTCCCGGCCTACCAGCTTCTGCATATCCTCCACGCCCAGGCCGGTGGAATCCCCCTGGATCTGGTCCTTGAGCACCAGGGGCGAACGGGACAAGGCGCCCTTGGAGAAGGAGCGGAAGATGATGATCGCCGCGATGATCAAAGGGATGAGGATCAACAGGATGGTAATGCCGGCGGTCAAGAGGGAATCCGCCCGCAGCACCACCGCGGCAGTCAGGAAAATGATGCCCAGCAAGCCGGGGATGCCCATGCCGGGGGTAAACATTTCATAGATCATGCAGGCCAGGCCCAGGACCAAACACAGGATCGCCGCCAGATTCCATCCCAACAAATATTCCGCAACGCTCATTGTACCAGCCTCCTTTCAAAGGGGAACCAAGGATCCATACACCTATTATCATTATAGCAGAACCGAAAAAAAAGGATGTAAAATTTGGGTGAATATCCATAACCGGCCGCCGCCCCATTTCGGAGGGGCCCGCCAGGTCAAAACATGGGGAAAATATGGGTATTGAACCAAGTTGAGATTCGCTCCAGCACCCCGCCGGCGTCCGGCAATCGGCCGCTTCCGGCCAAGGCCAGCACCAGGCAAATCACCGACAGCACAATCACCAGCGATAGGAACATCACCAGCAGCACCGTGCCCGCAGAAGCCTGGTCTTTGGTTTCCCGCTTCCTCTGGCTGGGGGCCAATACAAAATCCGGCACCTCCGGCTCCTCCAGGTTGGCCCGCGCCCGGGGCTTTGTTCCCCGCTGCGCGCCGCCGGCCTTGCCTTGGGCGGGCGCCGCCTCCTCCGGCCTTGCTTTCTTCGCCGCCGGGGCCTCTTGCCTGATCGCCTGGGGCTTCGGCTTTTTCTCGGCCCGCGGCTTTTGCGCCTTTACCGGCGCCGCTTCCTTGGCCGGCAGCACCCGCAGAACCGGCTTTGTTTCCCCTTCCGCCGGCGCCTGCATACCAGCCTCCGCCCCCGGTTCCCCGGCCTGGAGCTTTTGCCGCTCTACCTCCACCTGCCGGTTGAAAAAGGCCTTTTCGTTGCAGCAATCATCCGTGATCCGCAGCACCAATGCCTTGGTGGGCTCTACCCCATCCATGCACGCCCGCTTCAATAGCTCCATCACCCGGCGGGTGGCTTCCTTGGCCGCAGCCGGATCCCCCGTATTCCGCAGGGCCCGGTCATAGGACGGCCCTATGTATTGCTTGAGTATGGCCCGAAGGGCTTCTGCGTCCGGCGCCATGAACCTTCCTCCTGTCTGATTTCTATCATCATATTCCTGCTTTGTCCGCCTGCGCTGTTTCCCTGCTGCCCGGCGAAACCAATACCATATACACCTTCAGTATAAAACAAAATCCCCGGCCCTGCAATGCATTTCCCATGGGTTCCCATCATACCCTTGCAATATGAGAAGTGGATGGATCCCGCCCCGGGCCCTGGTGAGGGGACTTTTGCTTATTGTATGCTTCACCCTGCTGGTGGCCGCGATCCGGGGCTGCCGGCTTGCCGCCGACCCCGCGCCTGCGCCTGCCGACGATGATGACCTTACCCTAACGGTCTACCTCCATGACCAGGATAAAACCGTAAAAATGAGCCTGGATGAATATTTGTACGGCGTATTGGGGGGCGAGATGCCCGCGTCCTTTCCCCTGGAAGCCTTAAAAGCCCAGGCAGTCGCCGCCCGCACCTATACGGTGCGGCGCATGGCCAGCCAGGGCGGGAACCCTTGCGGCCGGGACGGGGCGGACATCTGTACCGACAGCAGCTGCTGCCAAAGCTACCGCAGCCCCGAAGCCCTGGCGGAAAACTGGGGCAGCCAGGCCAAGCAATATGCGGATAAGCTCCGCCAGGCGGTGGCCGATACCCACGGCCTCATCGCCGTATACGACGGGGAGCCCATCGAAGCGCTGTATCACAGCGCCGCCGGGGGACATACTGAGGACGCGCAAAACGTATTTTCCCATGCCCTGCCCTATCTTGTGGGGGTGGAAAGCCCCGGGGAACAGGACGCCGCCCACTACCAGGAGACCGTATCCTTTTCCCCCAAGGAGCTGGCCCGCACCCTGAACAAAGCCTTTCCAAAAGCAAACCTCTCCGCCTCCAAGCTGGACCGCCAGCTGGAGATCCAGGCCCGCTATGACAGCGGCCAGGTACAAACCCTGCGGCTGGGGGATACGACCATATCCGGCAAGGCGTTCCGAAAGGCCCTGGATCTGCGCAGCGCCAATTTCACCCTGGACATTTCCCAGGACCAGGTCTCGATCACCACCTGCGGCTACGGCCACGGGGTGGGCATGAGCCAATACGGCGCCAGAGCCATGGCCCTGGAAGGGGCCGACTTCCAACAGATCCTCACCCACTACTATACCGGCATCCAGCTCATGCCCTGTACCGCCACCTCCTAATTCCCTCCGCCCTACGCGGGCCCTACGCGGGCAGTGAGCGTCGCGCAACAGGGGGTGAGGCTGCCCTGCGGCAGCAGCCCGCGGCGGGGCGGATGAAGCCGCCGCTGCCCTCGTCGCCGCGGACTCCATCCGCTCGGCCC
>UQOG01000138.1 GCA_900542615.1 uncultured Eubacteriales bacterium
CCGAACCCCCGGGGGTTTTTCGACAGGCTGTTTGTTTGGCAGGCCGGGCGGCCCTGGGGGCCGCCCGGCCGCCAAACGCCGCCGCCCCCCGCCGCCGGGATTTTTCGCCAAGGCAAAGCGGTCCCCGCCCGCCCTGCCCGGCCTTTGCCGCCACAGCCCGCCAGGAAGATGGGGCAGGCCCGCCGCGCAGCCCTTTCGCTGGGCGAAATCCCAGAAGGCCGGCGCTGTTTTTTCGGCCGGTAACCGGCGGTTTGCCCCCCTGGGCCACAATATATACGGGGCGGGGGAGGGCGCTGCCACAAGGCGTCAAAAAAAGCCCTGGATATAGAGAAAATATGGGCATTTTCCTGATTGACAGGCCGGTGTTTCTGTGGTAGATTAGTACAGGTATCCCCCTCGCGGGGGTTTATTTAGGTATGCGAATACCGCCGGCCGGGCGGTGATCCGCCAGATCAGCGGCCGGGCGTCATGCTTACATGCTCAGGAGGAAGGAAAAATGCGCGTAAAAGTCACGTTGGCCTGCACCGAGTGCAAGCAGAGGAATTACAACACCTTTAAGAACAAGAAGAACGACCCCGATCGCATCGAGTTCCAGAAATACTGCCGCTTCTGCCGCAAGCACACCCTGCATCGGGAAGCCAAATAAGCGGGGGCACTACCATGGCAGACAACAAAGTAAAAAAGCCCAAGAAGGAACGCAAGAGCGGCCGGATCAAGCAATTCTTCAAAGAGGTCATGGGCGAGCTGAAGAAGCTGTCCTGGCCTTCCAAGAAGGATATGGTATCCTATACCCTGACCGTAATCGCTTTCATCGCTGTGATGGCCATCGTGATCTATGTGTTGGATCTGGCCTTCAGCGAAGGGGTCAGCCTGCTGGCCAAGCTGTAAGGGAGCGCCCCCATGGAAGAGGCCAAGTGGTATGTTGTCCATACCTATTCAGGTTATGAGAACAAGGTAAAGGAAGACCTTATCAAGGCCGTGGAGAACCGGAACCTGCAGGATATGATCCTGGAGGTCAAGTATCCCACCGAGGAAGTGGTGGAGATCAAGGACGGCAAGCGCAAGGTATACCAGCGCAAGGTATTTCCGGGCTATGTCATGGTCAAGATGATCATGAACGATAAGACCTGGTATGTGGTACGCAACACCCGTGGCGTAACGGGCTTTGTGGGGCCGGGCTCCAAGCCCATCCCCCTTTCCGATGAGGAGGTCACGGCCATGGGCGTGGAGCGGATCCCCATCGAGCTGGATATCGAGGTAGGGGAAAGCGTCCGGGTGGTATCCGGGCCCTTGGAAAACTTCATCGGCACGGTGGAGGCCCTGGACCCCGAGGCCCAGAAGGTCAAGCTCACGGTTTCCATGTTCGGCCGGGATACCCCGGTGGAGCTGGATTACATCGAAGTGCAGAAGATCTAAGGCTTCTGCGCCCTGCAAATGCAGAATTATGTTGCGAAGGGTTTTGCCCGGCGCTGCATATATGTGGGAGGCCGGTCTCCGGCCGCTCGCACCACTTTATAAAAGGAGAAACCAAAACCAATGGCAAAGAAGATCACAGGCTACATCAAGCTGCAGATCCCTGCCGGCAAGGCAACGCCGGCGCCGCCCGTAGGTCCTGCCCTGGGCCAGCACGGCGTCAACATCATGGGCTTCTGCAAAGAGTTCAACGAGCGCACCGCCAAGCAGGCGGGCCTGGTCATCCCGGTGGTCATCACCGTGTACCAGGATCGTACCTTCACCTTTATCACCAAGACGCCGCCCGCCCCTGTGCTGATCAAGAAGGCTTGCGGCATCGAGACCGCCAGCGGCCGGCCCAACACCCAGAAGGTGGCCAGCATCACCCAGGCCCAGGTCCGGGAGATCGCCGAGCTGAAGATGCCGGATCTGAACGCGGCCAGCGTGGAAGCCGCCATGCGCATGATCGCCGGTACCGCCCGTTCCATGGGCATCACGGTGGTAGACTAAGAAGGAGGGCTATTCAGAATGAAACACGGCAAGAAATATCAGGATAGCGTAAAATCCTTCGACAAGCAAAAGCTGTATGATCCCCGGGAAGGCCTGGAAGTGGTGCTGTCCACCGCCAAGGCCAAGTTTGACGAGACCGTAGAGGTTTCCGCCCGCCTGGGCGTTGACCCCCGGCACGCGGACCAGCAGGTGCGCGGCGCGGTGGTGCTGCCCCACGGCACCGGTAAAAAGGTTCGGGTGTTGGTCTTCGCCAAGGGCGAAAAGGCCACCGAGGCCAAGGAAGCCGGCGCGGATTTCGTAGGCGATGAGGATCTGATCAAGAAGATCCAGACCGAAAACTGGTTTGGCTTCGACGTGGCGGTGGCCACCCCCGATATGATGGGCCTGGTGGGCCGTATCGCCCGGGTATTGGGCCCCAAGGGCCTCATGCCCAACCCCAAGAGCGGCACCGTGACCATGGACGTTTCCAAGGCCATCGCGGACATCAAAGCCGGTAAGGTGGAGTACCGCGTGGACAAGACCTCCATCGTGCACGTACCCGTGGGCAAGGTTTCCTTTGGCGTGGATAAGCTGGAAGAGAACCTCAACACCCTGATGGACGCCATCATCAAGGCCAAGCCCGCCGCCGCCAAGGGCACCTACATCAAGTCCTTGGTGGTTTCCACCACCATGGGCCCCGGCGTGAAGTTCAACGCCCTGAAGTTCTAAAAATTGCCCATTGACATCCGGGGGTAGGTTTGTTACACTATCCCCCGGAACCAAACTTGTGCCAAAGACAGCCGGTTGCCCCCTGGGGCGTAATTCCTGCCGAGGTACGGTATGTACATCCTTCCTCTGGATCGCATCCGGCCCTTTGTCTTTGCGCAAAGGGCTGTTTATTTTTCGCAAGGAGGTGAAACAACCAATATGGCAAACATCAAGAACATCGAGATGAAGGCCGAACAGGTTGCGCAAGTTCAGGAAAAACTCCAGAAAGCCCAATCCGTTGTGGTCTTTGACTACCGCGGCCTCACCGTGGAGGAAGTCACGGCCCTGCGCGTGGAAATGCGCAAGGCGGGCGTGGAGTATGTGGTCCTTAAGAACGCCATCGTGGAGCGCGCTGCCCAGGGCGCGGGTCTGGACGCCCAGATCTTCGATTACCTGAAGGGCCCCTCCGCCTTCGCGTTCGGCTATGAGGATGCCGTGGCCCCTGCCAAGATCCTCAAGGACGCCATCAAGAAGTATAAGAAGTGCGAGATCAAGGGCGGCGTCATCAACGGCGTAGTTTCCGACGCCGAGGCTATGAATACCCTGGCCGACCTGCCCCCGCGGGATGTGCTCATCGCCCGGCTGCTGGGCAGCATGATGTCCCCCATCTCCGGCCTGGCTATCGTGCTGGACCAGATCGCCAAGAAGAACGGCGAAGCCACCGAGGCTGCCGCCGAAGCGTAATCACTGACCAAATTTTCATAGGAGGATATGACAATGGCTATCAATAAAGAGCAATTCATCGAAGATATCAAGAACATGACCGTTCTGGAGCTGGCCGAGTTGGTCAAGGCCGTTGAGGAAGAGTTCGGCGTATCCGCCGCCGCTACCGCCGTGGCCGTGGCTGCCCCCGCCGCTGGTGGCGCCGCTGAGGCTGCCGAGGAGAAGACCGAGTTCGACGTCATCCTCAAGAACGTCGGTTCCGAGAAGATCAAGGTCATCAAGACCGTCCGCGAGCTCACCGGCCTGGGCCTCAAGGAGGCCAAGGAGCTGGTGGACAACGCCCCCAAGCCCGTCAAGGAAGGCGTCTCCAAGGAAGAAGCCGACAAGATCGTTGCCGCTTTCAAAGAAGTTGGCGCCGAGATGGAAGTCAAATAACTTCCCCTTCTATCGCTTACCCTTTGCCCTGCGTATGCAGGGCTTTTTCGTTTCCCAGCGGGGGGCGGCGAGTTTAACCCTATTTTGAAAATTATTTCAATCGTGGTTGCCCGGCTTTGCCCGCTAGGATTATACTATCCCTAACAGGCGAGGCTGTTCCTTGGACGCGGGAATGGAGGCGTGGGCCATGGAACAGCGGCTATACGTATGGGATATGCTGCAACAAGCCTCTATTGGGAAGCGCAGGCAGGATAGGCCCTTTGCCCCAAATCACCAAAATCCCATGGAGGGCGCGGCGCAATTTCATAATATCCCGCGCCCTTCATCATGCCAAATCGTAGGAGGGTTTCGCAATGAAACAGAGAGCAGCTTTGGCGGCCGTTTTGGCTGTAGGCATTCTTGCGGGCTGTGGCATATTGGCAAATCTACCCGAGCCCCTGGATGGCCAGATCCACGGAACCGATTCTTGCGATGCTGCTGTCTATACCAAGGTCATCGCCATGGATTCCAGAGATGGAAATGCCTTCTACTATGCGGACAGTCAAAATAACCTTTATATAAAAGGCGCTTTTGAGAAAAAAGGCGAAAACGTCTATGCTGTCTCATGCGACAGTATAGCGGATAAAGCGACCATTCCGGATCAAAGCATCGTTTACAGCCACCGCTCGTTTCTGCTGACCGTCAGCGGCCAGCAGCTTCTCTTCCGCAAGGTCCATCAGGCGCCCATCCTCTATGGGGATGAAACGGTTTACGAGTAAAATGCTTTTTCTAAGGGCGGCAGATGCTGCAACCTGCGGTAGAAATGCAAAAAAAGCCTGGGAAACCAGGCTTTTTTGATCTCCCCCTTTGTTTTGGAAGGGAGAGCGGCCCCATAGGCGCCCTGGGCGTTGGGGCGGTTCCGCCGTCCCTTCGGAGCCCCTTCGGGGGCCACGGGCCCCCTTTTTACAGCGGAACAAGGGCCAGACGGCCCAGCCTCCCAGTCCCTCCTTGGCCCAGGGGGAAGGGGTATCCCTGGGGTCGCGGGGGGGCGGCGGCATTTGGCGGCCGGGGCCAAA
>UQOG01000139.1 GCA_900542615.1 uncultured Eubacteriales bacterium
CTTTGCGAACTGCATTGCGGCCCCCGAACCCCCAAGGGTTTTTCGACAGGCTGAAAAGTGGCCTTTGGCCACTTTTTCTAAAGGTTTATATTTTCGCTTCCGCTTGCCTACTCCGCCGCGTTGGCCTGCTCCCGCACGTAGTCCAGCGCCGCCCAAAGCTGGGCGTCCTCGGATTGATCCACGGTGGATAGCGCCTGGCCCTTGAGGGAATCCGGCAGGTCGCACTGGATATCCGGGGTGATGCCTTCCCCATGGATGTTGCGGCCGTTGGGGGTAAAATAGGCGTCCGTGGTCAGCTTGAGCCAGCCGCCGCTCTTTTCCACCCGGATGGTGGTCTGCACCACGCCCTTGCCAAAGGTCTTGGTGCCCACGATAACGCCGGCCTGGTTATCCTGCACCGCCCCGGCCATGATCTCGCTGGCGGAGGCGGAATGCTCGTTTACCAGGATAGCCAGGGGCACCCCCACCGGGCTTCCCGACGCCTTATACACCTCGTTATCCGGGTCTCCTTCTTCCCCCACGCTGACGATAACCTGCCCCTTGCCCAAAATGGCGCTGCAGATCTTCACCACCTCGTCCAGGGAGCCGCCCGGGTTGTTCCGAAGGTCGATCACCAGGGAGCGCATATTCCGGCTCTTGAGATCCTTGAGGGCCTCCGTAAACTCATCCGCGCAGCTGCCTGTAAACATGTCGATCTGAATGTAGCCGGTGCGCTCGTTGAACAGGGCGCTGCTCACCCGCTTGATGTTCACCGTATCCCCGGTCACCTGGATGGTCAGGGTCTCCTCACCCCGTTGCAGGGTCAGTTCCGATTGGCCGGTGGGGCCGTTGATCTTGGCGCTGACCTCCTCCAGGGAAAGGCCGCCCACCGGCTCCCCGTTGACGGCGGTGATCTTATCCCCCGCCTGGATGCCCGCCGCTTCCCCGGGCCCGCCCTCGTATACCTCCAGCACCATGCAGCCGGTTTCATCCGGCTGGCCGATCAACAGGCCAATGCCGAAATATTCCCCGTTGATGGAGGCCAGATACGCTTCATACTCCTCTGCGGTATAATATTTGGCATAGGGGTCCTCCAGGGTATCCACCATGCCCTGGGCCGCGCCCTGGAACAATATATCCCGGCTGGGCGCGCCGCCGTAGGCCATCTGCTCCATATCCTCCGCCAGCTCGTTGAGGGCCAGCAGATTGCTGATGTCCACATATTCCTCCGCCGTCATGGTAATGATATCCTCCGCCTGCCGGTTCATAACCAACACCGTGGCGGCAGACGACAGCAACGCCACGATCAGCGCGCCGGCAACCGCATATGCTATGGTCCTCCACAAGGACTTCATATATTTACCTCCGCTTGATTTCCAAATGATCCTGCGCCGCAGGTTGCAATCATATATTATGCCTATTTTACCAATTTTATTTTCCCCCGTCAAATTCAACAATCCCATTCGCCGGGAAACATGTATGAAATTCGACCGCATTCTATAGAATCGTCTATTTTCCCTTTGGATAGCCCATCCCTTTGAAAAAAGAGAGAGCCCAGCCCTGCTCCCGCAGCCGCGCAGCATTAAAAAAAGCGGCCGTGCAGGCCGCTTTGGAAAACCATGGATCAACTTTGCAGGTACTGTTTCAGGTACTCGGGGATGGCATTGACATCGCCATTGATGCTGAGAACAATGTGGATGCCGCTACGGGTGGAGAAGTCTTCCAACTCTTTGAACATGTTTTCCAAGGTCTCTAGGGGGTGCCGGACGATCTTGAGGAAGCCATCCACATAGACGTATTCCAAGTCAAAATCCTGGGCAGCCATGCCGCAAAGGAAGCCGTAGAACATTTTGGGCCCGTCGATATGGAAGCCTGAGGCGTCTACAAACCGGACATCCCGCTTGAGGCCGAACATATACTGATCGTCATCCGCCACAAACGCGATGGTACCCTTTGCCGTTTCCGTACAGGCATTGGCCATATCCAGAATGAGCTTTGTTTTACCCGCGCCTTTCTCACCGAGAATTACCTGTATCAAAATAAACCCCTCCCTGCTGTGAAGTGCTTTCCCCGTATGGGGATATATTCATTATACCCGCTTAGGCCGGGAAAGGGCAATGCCAAAATTCCCTGGGCGGGCAAAAAGCCTTCCGCCGGGTCAGCCCAGCCTGTCCACCATATCCAGCGCCTCCCAGGGCAAAGCCAGGTCCGCCCGGCCGAAATGGCCATAGGCGGCCGTATCCCGATAGATGGGCCGGCGCAGGCCCAGCCGCTCGATGATGGCCTCGGGCCGCAGGTCGAAATGCTGCCGCACCAGCTTTTCGATGGCGCTATCCTCCAGCTTGCCCGTGCCCTGGGTATCCACCAGGATGCTCACAGGCTCCGCCACGCCGATGGCATAGGCCAGCTGGATCTCGCACCGGCGGGCCAGGCCCGCCGCCACCAGGTTCTTGGCCACATGTCGGGCGGCATAGGCGGCGCTCCGGTCCACCTTGGTGGGATCCTTGCCGGAGAAGCACCCGCCGCCGTGGCGGGCATAGCCGCCGTAGGTATCCACGATGATCTTGCGGCCCGTAAGGCCGCTGTCCCCATGGGGGCCGCCGATGACAAAGCGGCCGGTGGGATTCACGAATACCCGGGTATCTTCCCGCCAATAGTCCTGGGGGATCACCGGCAGGATCACCTGCTGCAGGATATCCGCCCGCAGCTGCTCCATATCCACATCCGGATCATGCTGGGCGGAGATCACCACCGTATCCACCCCCACGGGCCTATCCCCCTCATATTCTACCGTAACCTGGCTCTTGCCGTCCGGCCGCAGATAGGGCAGCGTCCCATTCTTGCGCACCTGGGCCAGCCGCCGGCAAAGGGCGTGGGCCAGGGAAATGGGCAACGGCATCTTTTCCGGGGTCTCGTCGCAGGCGTAGCCGAACATCATCCCCTGGTCCCCAGCCCCCAGCGCAAAGGCCGCTTCCTGGTTCCCCAGCTTGGCCTCCAGGGAGCGGTCTACCCCCATGGCAATATCCGGGGACTGGCCGTTGATGGCGGTGATCACCGCCAGGGTATGGCTATCGAACCCCAGGTCCTGCTTGTCATAGCCGATCTTGGCCGCTACCTCCCGCACCAGCCGGGGGATGTCCACATAGCAGTCCGTGGTCACCTCCCCCATCACCAGCACCATGCCCGTGGTGGCCGCGCATTCGCAGGCCACCCTGGCCGTGGGGTCCGCCCCCAGCATGGCGTCCAATACGGAGTCCGAAATGCAGTCGCACACCTTATCGGGATGCCCTTCGGTTACGGATTCTGAGGTGAAAAGCCGTTTGTTCATGTGTTGTTCCTCCTTTTTTTGACAAAAATAAAACCTCATGCGCAGATGAGGCAAGGAGGTCCTTATCTCATCTTTCAGCGCGATGCGCTGCCGGAATTGGCACCTTGCGAAATCTTGCAGGTTGCCGGGCTTCATAGGGCCGGTCCCTCCGCCGCTCTTGATAAGACGCTATTTGGTTTCTTGGCATTATCCTAGCATGAATTATCCGTTGCGTCAAGCAGAAGGCTACGCTATAATTGAAAATACCGCATTTTTTAAGAAGGGCGTGGACGCGCATGAAACGAATCTTAGGCTGCATCCGCCGGGCGGATGAACGCTACCATATGCTGCGCCCCGGGGACCGGGTATGCGTCGGGGTCTCCGGCGGCAAGGACAGCCTGCTGCTGCTCTATGGGCTCAAGCTATACCAGCGCTTTTCCAAGACCCCCTACGAACTCATGGGTGTATTGCTGGACCTGGGGATCTCCGGCCAGGACTATGGCCCGGTGCAAGCCTGGGCCGAGGAGATCGGCGTGCCCCTGGAGATCATCAAGACCGATATCGGGGAGATCGTATTCAACGTGCGGCGGGAAAGCCATCCCTGCGCCCTGTGCGCCAAGTTTCGCCGGGGCGCCCTCAACGACGCGGCAAAGGAGCGGGGCTGCAACCTGGTGGCTCTGGGCCATAACCGGGACGACGTATTGGAGACCTTTTTCCTGAGCCTCATCTACGAAAGCCGGCTAAACACCTTTGGCCCAGTGACCCATCTGAGCCGCAAGGACGTGACGGTGATCCGGCCCTTAATTTTCCTGCCGGAAAAATACGCCCTATCTACGGCCCGCCGCCTGGAATTGCCCATTTGCAAACCCAATTGCCCCATCGCCGGGGATACCAAGCGGGAGGAAATGAAGGAGGTTATCCAATATTTTACCCGCTTCGTCCCCAACCCGGAGGAACGCTTCATGAACGCCATTGCCGATACCCACAAGTACGGTATGTGGGACCGGCTGCGGCTACCGCCCCGGGACATTGCAGCGTTATCCGAACGGGAAAGGATCGCCTATGAGCAGCTTACCCATCGCCGTTAAATGCCTGCTGGCTTGGGCCGGGCTTTGGAACCTCCTTTCCTTTTCTGCTATGGGGCTGGATAAGCACAGAGCCAAAACCGGTGCCTGGCGGATCCCGGAACGGCGGCTGTTCCTCTTCGCCCTGCTGGGGGGCGCCCCCGGCGGCTGCCTGGGGATGCTGGCCTTTCGCCATAAAACCCGGCACCTTGCCTTCCGCCTGGGCTTCCCTGCCCTCGCCCTGCTGGATCTGGCGGCATACGGGTATTTATTCCAGCTGTTTTTCCCATAATTTGTCTATTTTCATTTATTTTGGCGGAAAAATATTTTTGCCAAATTTCATAAAAAGGGCTTGCATTTCCCAGGGGAATGTTGTATTATAATTCGCGTGACATTCCTCCTTAGCTCAGTCGGTAGAGCATGCGGCTGTTAACCGCAGTGTCGTTGGT
>UQOG01000140.1 GCA_900542615.1 uncultured Eubacteriales bacterium
ACCCGAAAGGGCCCCGCCCCTGCTTTGGTTTTTCCCGGAGGCCCTAGGCCCCGGGAAAAACGCCGCCGCCCCCCCGGGGGCCCGGGCCTCTAGCCGCCGATCTGGACGGGAAGGCCATCCCGGCCCAGGATGGCGGCCAGGTCGTTTAGATCTTCCTCGTGGAGCTGGGGCACCCCGGCGTAGGCGTAGGGAAGGCCCAGCTTGGTGTATTTGCTCTCTCCCATCTGGTGGAAGGGGAGCAGCTGGACAGACTTGGCCCCGATTTGCTGGAATAGAGCCCGGAACGCCTCCATATCCGTCGGCGCGTCGTTGAAGCCGGGAATTACCGGGATCCGCAGCACCACCGGGATGGGATGCGCAAGGGCATAGGCGATGTTTTGTAGGATCTGCTGGTTCCCCACCCCGGTATAGGCCTGGTGCTTGGCGGAATCGTAATGCTTCAGGTCTATGTGGGCGGAATCCAGCAGGGGGAATACCTTTTGAAAGGTGGCAAGGGGTACGCAGGCGGCGGTCTCCATGCTGATATTCACCCCCCGCTCCCGCAGCTGCCGGCAGAGTGCCGCCACAAAATCCGGCTGCAGGAGGGGCTCCCCACCGGAGAGGGTCACGCCGCCGCCGCTTCGGTCGTAAAAGGGCTTATCCCGCATGGCCTCGGCCACCACCTCCTCCAGGGAATAGGCCCGGCCGGTGGTTTCGGCTCCCAGCTGCTCGGGCTCCATCCGCTGGGATTCCGGGTTGGCGCACCAGGGGCAGCGGAGGTTGCAGCCCTTGAAAAACAGGGTGGTGCGAATGCCGGCCCCATCGTGCAGGGAAAACTTTTGTATGTTGAAAAGGATACCTTCCATGCGCCACACGCTCCTCGGGTATTTTGGTACATTATAAACCATCTCTCCGCCGGTGTAAATGGCAAAAGCAAGAATAAATACTTACGAATGAAAATAAAATCTATTGCGATATAAAGTAAATCCATTGACAATGAAAGGATGATTTTTTATAATAAATAGGAACCCATAGGGGTATTCCAGAGGAGGGCGAAAAATGGCACGATATACCATGGGCATTGACGCAGGGGGCACCAAGGTGGCCTATGGCCTGTTCGATGCAGCGGGCAAGCTGCTGCGCCGGTTTGAGCATCCCACGGACGCCCAGGCGGATGGGCCGGCCTTTACCGATCAATTGGTGGATACGGCCTACCATATGCTGGAAGCGGAGCGGATCGGGCCGGAGGATCTGGAAGGGATCGGGGTATGTATGCCCTCCTTTATCCTATATGACCAGGGTTATATCTATCTCACTTCGGCCATGACCAACATCCGGGATTTTCCCATGCGGGATTACATTTCCGCCCGGCTGCCCACCCGGGTGGTGCTGGATAACGATGGAAACGTGGCCGCCCTGGCGGAGCATCGCCACGGGGCGGGCAAAGGCAGCCGGCATATGGTCTATATTGCGGCCAGCACCGGCATTGGCAGCGGCATCATCATCGACGGCAAGGTGTTTCACGGCAGCTACGGCTGGGCGGGGGAATGCGGCCATATGCTGGCCACCCCGGAGGCAGGGCTGGAATGCGGCTGCCGGAACCGGGGATGCGTCATGTCCTACGCCTCCGGCCGGTATATCGCCCAGCACGCCAAAGCCAGGCTGGCGGCCGGGGCGGACAGCATCCTGGGGGAAACGGAGGAGCTGAGCGCCCGGGACATCTTGAACGCCTATCATAAGGGAGACGCCATGGCCAAGGAGCTGGTAGACCAGATGGCTCAATATATGGCGGTGTGCATATTCAACATCTACCAGCTGCTCAACATCAACCTGTTCGTATTTGGCGGGGGGCTGGTCAACTTTGGGGATGTGCTGTTTGGCCCCATGCGGGAGATCTTCGACCGGTATAATCACATCCCCCAACCTGTGGATTTTCGCTTTGCCGCGCTGGAGCAGGATTTCGGCATCATCGGCGCCGCAGAGCTGGTCAAAGAATAGAGCGGCATTTGGCCGCGAAAGGAGAAAACCATGATGGATACATTTGGCCCGTTGAACCCCAGGACAGCCAGTATGCGGGAGCGGATCCTGGATACCCAGCCTACGGTGTGCACGGAGCGCGCCATTCTTACCACCAAGGCCTATCGGGCCCATGAGCAGGAGCAGGTGATCCTGCGCCGGGCCTATACCCTGGACGCGGTGCTGCGAGGCATGTCCATTTACATCGATCCGGAAGCTCTGCTGGTGGGCAACCAGGCCAGCGCGGACCGGGCCGCCCCGATTTTTCCGGAATATGCCATGGATTGGGTCATCAACGAATTGGACCAATTTGACCAGCGGGATGGCGACCGCTTTACCATCACGGAGGAAAATAAGCAGGTTCTACGGGACATCTATCCCTATTGGAAGGGCCGCACCCTACAGGATAAGGGCTATGCCGCATTCCCCCAGCGGGCCAGGCTGTTTTACGACCTGGGGATCATCAAGACCGAGGGGAATATCACCTCCGGGGACGCCCACATCGCCGTGGATTACGGCCGGGTGCTTCGGGAAGGGCTGAAGGGCTACCGGGCCAGGACCTTGGAAGCTCAGGAAAAGCTGGATCTAACCGACTTCCAGGATCTGAAAAAAAGCTATTTTTATCAGGCCATTCTAATCGTGTTGGACGCGGTGGAGGCTTATGCCCTGCGCTTTGCGGAGCTTGCCCAGGCCCAGGCCGCTTCCGCCACCCCGGAGCGGGCAAAGGAGCTTTTGGAGATCGCCAGGATCTGCCGCAAGGTGCCCATGGAACCGGCGGAGACCTTCCATGAGGCCCTGCAAAGCGTCTGGTTTCTCCATGTGATCCTGCAAATCGAATCCAACGGCCACTCCCTGTCCTATGGCCGGCTGGACCAATATTGCTTCCCCTATTATGAAAGGAGCCGCCAGGCCGGCATGACCGAGGAGCAGGCTTGCGAGCTGCTGGAAAACCTGTGGCTGCGCACCTATTCGGTAAACAAGATCCGCAGCTGGTCCCATACCCGCTTCAGCGCCGGCAGCCCCCTTTATCAAAACGTCACCATAGGCGGCCAGACCCCAGATGGCAAGGATGCGGTGAATCCCCTGAGCTATCTCATCCTCAAGACCGTGGCCCGGTGCCATTTGCCCCAGCCTAACCTGACCGTCCGCTATCATAAGGGCCTGTCCGACGACTTTATGGCAGCCTGTATCCAGGTGATCCGCTGCGGCTTTGGTATGCCCGCCTTCAACAACGATGAAATCATCATCCCGTCCTTCCTGGCCCTGGGGGTCAAAAAGGAGGACGCATACAATTACAGCGCCATCGGCTGCGTAGAGGTGGCGGTCCCAGGCAAATGGGGCTATCGCTGCACCGGCATGAGCTTTGTCAACTTCCCCAAGACCCTGATGATCGCCCTCAACGACGGGGTGGATGTGGACAGCGGCAAAAAGATATATCCTGGCTGCGGCCATTTCCTTCAGATGGAGTCCTTTGACCAGGTGATGCACGCCTGGGATACCTTCATCCGGGAATTCTGCCGCCAGGCGGTGATCCTGGATTCCGCGGCGGATATGGTGTTGGAGCAGGAGGTGCCGGATGTGCTCTGCTCCGCCCTCACCGAGGATTGCATCGGCCGGGGCAAACACCTGAAGGAAGGCGGCGCCATCTACGACTTCATCAGCGATCTGCAGGTGGGCATCGCCAACCTGGGGGATTCCCTGGCGGCCATTAAAAAGTGCGTCTACGAGGATCATAGCGTGACCCGGGAAGCGCTGTGGAAGGCCCTGATGGAGGACTTCGCCGGCCCGGAAGGGGAACGGATCCGCAAGCTGCTCCTGGCCGCCCCCAAATACGGCAACGACAACGATTATGTGGATAGCCTGACGGTGCAGGGCTACAACAGCTACATCGACGAGATCGCCAAGTACCGTAATACCCGGTATGGCCGGGGCCCCATCGGCGGCCGGTATTATGCGGGCACCTCCTCCATTTCCGCCAACGTGCCCCAGGGGGCAGGCACCTGTGCCACCCCGGACGGCCGGCACAAGGGAGACCCCTTGGCGGAGGGCTGCTCTCCCACCCACGCGGCGGACGTGAACGGCCCCACCAGCGTGTTCCAGTCCGTGGCCAAGCTGCCTACGGATAAGATCACCGGCGGCGTGCTGCTGAACCAGAAGGTGGCCCCTGCCATGCTGGAGAAGCCCAGGGACCGGGAAAAGCTGCTGCTGCTCCTGCGCACCTTCTTCGATGTGCTCCATGGCTTCCACGTGCAGTATAACGTGGTTTCCCGGGAGACCCTATTGGACGCCCAGGTCCATCCGGAAAAGCACCGGGATCTGATCGTCCGGGTGGCAGGCTATTCCGCCTTCTTCAACGTGCTTTCCCGCCAGACCCAGGACGACATCATCGCCCGCACCGAGCAAGTCCTTTAGGTGCTGCGCGCAGGTTGGTAGGCGCGTAACAGTGGCTGCGGACGCCCTGGGGCAGCAGCCCGCGGCGGGCGGTTTTAGCCGCCCGGGCCCGTAGGCCATGGGCCCGGGCTTTGCCCTGGGGGCGAAACCGTTGCCGCGCCCCTTTCTGACAGCGTTTCGTGCGCCCGGCCCCATAGAGCGTGGGGCCGGGCTTTTTCCTGCCTTTTGGCGGCGGCGAAAATCCCAGCGGCCCGGGGGGGGCGGCGGCGTTTTTCCCGGGGGCATGGGGGCCCCCGGCCCCCATGCCCCTGG
>UQOG01000141.1 GCA_900542615.1 uncultured Eubacteriales bacterium
TGGGCGGCGCGCCAGCACTTTCCCGATCAAAACCGAAAAAAGCCTAAAGTCGGTTTTCCCCCGCTTTTTCAAAAAGCGGGTGGGGTGCGGGGCAAAGCCCCGCGGAAACGCCCCACCGCAAAGGCCCCTAGCCTGCCAAGATGGTCTCCAGGGCCTCCAGGCAGGTATCCACCTCCTGGGGGGTGTTCCGGTGGCCAAAAGCGAAGCGCACCGTGCCCTGGGGAAAGGTGCCCAGGGTCTTGTGGGCCCTGGGGGCGCAATGCATACCGCAGCGGGTCATGATCCCATATTCGCTGTCCAGCTGGAAGGAGACCATGGCGTTGTCCAGCCCCGCCGGGGTAAAATCCAGGGAAACCGTGGCCACCCGGCCCTCCAGACCGTCTATGCCGGCGATGCGGACGTTTTTCAGGGTGCGGGCCCCGGCCAGGAACCGGCCGCAAAGGGCCATCTCCGTCTGATAGATCTTATCCAGCCCGATGTTCTGAATGTATTTTAAGGAGGCGTTCAGCCCGGCAATGCCCGGCAGGTTCATGGTGCCGCTTTCAAACCGGTCGGGCAGGAAATGGGGCATGAACTCCGTATCGGAAACGCTGCCGGTGCCGCCGCTGAGCAGGGGCTCGATCTGCTGGGCAAATTCCTCCCGGATCACCATGCCGCCGATGCCCTGGGGGCCCAGCAGGCCCTTATGGCCGGTGAAGGCGATGGCGGCGGCGTGAAGGGTTTCCATGGAAAGGGGGAGGATGCCTGCGGTTTGGGCGGCGTCCACCACAAAGGGAATGCCCTTTGCCTGGCACAGGTCGCCCACCGCCTGGATGGGCAGGATGGTGCCGCAGATGTTGGAGGCATGGGTCATGACCACCAGGCGGGTCTCGGGCCGGAATAGGGCTTCCACCCGCTCCACCGGCAGGGCGCCGTCCGAATCGGCCTGGGCCGCGTCAAAGGCGACCCCTTGGGCGGCCAATTGGTTGATGGGCCGCATGACCGCATTGTGCTCCATGGAGCTAACCACCACATGGTCCCCCGGCTTGAGGAACCCCTTGAGGATCAGGTTCAACGACTGGGTCACGTTACCGGTAAAGCATACGCCTTTTGCATCCTGCCAGTCGAAGAGCTTGCACAACAGCTCCCGGGTATCCAACACCATATCCGCCACCTGGTAGGCGCCCTCATAGCCGCCCCGGTTGATGTTAAAGCCCGCGTTTTCCAACAGGGCCGCCATAGCCGCGCCTACGCCCGGCGCTTTGGGAAAGGATGTGCTGCCATTGTCAAAATAGATCATCGCGCATTGCCTCCTGGGGGTGTTTCTCCTGCTATAGTATATCGCATCCCCGCGGGTTTGTCCCGAATTATTTCTTGTACTTTATAGATGTAATTTTTCTGCGCAACGCTTTGGCCCATGATCCGCATCTTCTTCCCTGCGGCTGCCGGGGACGATAAACCCTTGCTATTTAGGCATTTTTTCAACTTATATGTAAATAATGCAAAGTCAAAAGCGCCTATTTGAAATGCGCGTCCATAGATTTTATCTATTCTATTTTCGGATTTTGTCGGATTTTCTATTTGTTTTTATTTACAGCCGCCGCTATGATGAAATTGCCTAAAAAAGGCACGCACAATTATTCATCATTATTTTTTATGGAGGTATCATACGCATGAACTTCATCAAAAAGCATGGCCTGGTCATTTTGTCCGGGCTGGTGGTGGGCATCATCGCCGTGGCGCTGGTGGCCTTTGGCAACCCGAAAAACATGGGCTTCTGCATCGCCTGCTTCCTGCGGGATATCGCCGGCGGCGTAGGTATGCACCGGGCGGAGATCGTCCAGTATGTCCGGCCTGAGATTATCGGCCTGGTGCTGGGCGCCCTCATCATGAGCCTGGTGGGCAAGGAATTCGCCCCCAAGGGCGGCAGCGCGCCTCTGACCCGGTTTGTGCTGGGCTTCACCGTCATGGTTGGCGCTCTGATGTTCCTGGGCTGCCCCCTGCGCATGGTCATTCGCATCGGCGGCGGCGACCTGAACGCCATCGTGGGCTTGGTAGGCTTTGTGGTGGGCATCCTGCTGGGCATCCTGTTCCTCAACAAGGGCTTTACCCTGCGCCGGGCCTATGACCTGCCCAAGCTGGAAGGCTATCTGCCCAGCGCCATTTCCCTGGGCCTGCTGCTGGTGCTCACCCTGGGCGCCGGCCTGCTCTTCTTCAGCGAAAGCGGCCCCGGCTCCATGCGGGCCCCTATCGCCATCGCCCTCATCGCCGGCCTGATCGTCGGCGCCCTGGCCCAGAAGTCCCGCCTGTGCATGGTGGGCGGCATCCGGGATGCGGTCATGTTCAAGGACGGCCACCTGCTCTATGGCTTTATCGCCATCTTTGTCGCCGTGCTGCTGGGTAACCTGATCAGCGGCGCCGGCGTAAACTTCGCCTTCGACGGCCAGCCTGTCGCCCATACCGACGGCCTGTGGAATGCCCTGGGTATGGTGCTCACCGGCTTCGGCAGCGTACTGCTGGGCGGCTGCCCCCTGCGGCAGCTGATCCTGGCCGGCAGCGGCAATGGGGATAGCGGCATCGCCGTGCTGGGCATGACCGTGGGCGCGGCTTTCTGCCACAACTTCGGCCTGGCCTCCTCTGCCGACGGCCCCACCGCTAACGGCAAGATCGCCGTGATCATCTGCCTGGTGGTGGTCGCCATCATCGGCCTGGCCAACATCCAGAAGCAGAAGGACTAAGTCCCTCGTCCCATCCCGCCCAAAAGGGGGTTCCCATTTGCCCCCTTTTGGGGTATGATCTTAGCTGATAAGGAAGGAGTATCCGGATTATGAAACAAATCGATGCTTGCGGCCGGGCTTGTCCCGAACCCGTCCTCATGACCAAGCAGGCCCTTAAGGCGGAGCCCGCCGGGGTGCAGGTCCTGGTGGACAACCAGGTGGCTGTGGCCAACATCTCCCGCTTTGCCCAGAACGCCGGCTATCAGGTCGGCGTGGCGGACAAGGACGGCGTATTTACCCTGACCATTCAAAAGTAAGGGCCCTATGCAATATCTGGCAACCTTTTACACTCATTTTGCCGCCCAGGCCTTTGCCCGCCGCTTGAAAAAGCAGGGCATCCCCGGCAAGATGATGCCCACGCCCCGGTCTGTAAGCGCCTCCTGCGGCAGCTGCGTATCCTTCGAATGGGCGGGGGACTTTGTGCCCCTGCTGGTGGAGGATACGGAAGCGGTCTATCTTCAGGCGCCTACAGGGTTCACCCGGATCTGGGCCCAGGAGGGCTGAGAGGGCCCTTGCCCCCTTCCCGGGTTGCCGAGCTGGCTGCCGTCTGCCCCGAGATGGGGCGGCGATATGGCCATCATAAAGGGGACATGTCCCAGGGCGGGCATGTCCCTTCCCTTTGGCCCCGGCGGGCCTTGTGCCCGGCTGGGGAAGATGCTACAATGAAGCATGGAACCAGCATAGAAAGGAGCGGCTTCATGTCTGAAGGGGAAAAGATTTACCTTTCCAAAATGACCTCCTGCGGAGGCTGAGCGGCCAAAATAGGGCCGGGCGTCCTGGAGGATATGTTGACCGGCTTGCCCCGCATGGCGGACCCCAACCTATTGGTGGGGATGGAAACCAGCGACGATGCAGCCGTATACCGGGTGAGCGACCAGCTTGCCATCATACAGACCGTGGATTTTTTTCCGCCCATGGTGGATGATCCCTATACATTCGGCCAGGTGGCTGCCTCCAATGCCCTGAGCGATATCTACGCCATGGGCGGCACCCCAAAGCTGGCCCTGAACCTGCTCTGCTTCCCCTCGGACAAGCTGCCCCCCCAGCACGTGCGGGCCATCCTGGAGGGAGGCGCGGACAAGGTGGCAGAGGCCGGGGCCTGCCTGTGCGGCGGCCATACCATCGAAGATAAGGAGCCAAAATACGGCCTCTCCGTCACCGGCTTTGTCCACCCTGACCGGATCATGGCCAACAGCGGCGCCCGGGAGGGGGACCTTCTGATCCTCACCAAGGCCCTGGGCAGCGGCATCCTTACCACCGCTGCCAAGGCGGATATCCTGCCCGACGACGCCTATCAGGCCCTGATCCGCACCATGACCACCCTCAACGCCGGGGCCCAACGGGCCATGGAAGGGCTATCGGTGCACGGCTGCACGGATATCACCGGCTTCGGCCTCCTGGGCCACGCCGCGGAAATGGCCCAGGGCAGCAACCTGAGCCTGCGGCTCATGGCCGGCACCCTGCCCCTTTTGCCCCAGGCCCGGGAGTTGGCCCAGGAGGGGATCATCCCCGCCGGCGCCTACCGGAACCGGGAGCATCTGGAGGGCAAGGTTTCCTTCCATGCCGCCGTGCCCCTGGACGTGGCGGACATCATGTTCGATCCCCAGACCGCCGGCGGGCTGTTGATCAGCGTGGCGCCCCAGGACGCGGAGCGGCTGCTGGACGCCCTGGGACAGCAGGGGGTCCAGGACGCCCGCCTCATCGGGGAGGTCTGTGGGGCGGAGGACGAATACATCCTGGTGGAGCCCTGACCCCTATCGTTTTCGGGCATACCCCATGGGGTATGCCCTCAGGCTGTCGAAAAAGTGGCTTGCGCCACTTTTTCGAGGTTTTCATACCT
>UQOG01000142.1 GCA_900542615.1 uncultured Eubacteriales bacterium
CGCCCGCCGCCCCCCCGCGCCCCCTGGCCGGCCGCAGCGGCAGGCATTAGGACTCCTGGACCGGGATGCAGGAAAGATCCAGGCCGTTGGCCCGGTACAGGGCGGTTAGCTGGCCGTCGGCCATGAGCTCCTCCAGCACCAGGGTGGCGATGCTTGCCAGGGAGGAAGCGTCCGAGGGGGCGCAGATGGCATAATCGATGGTGCCAAAGGAGAAGGTGGAGGCGGCGATGGGATAGGTATCCTCATATAGCCCCACATAGGTTTCCGGCAGCAGGACGGCGCGGATCTCTCCCCGCACCAAGGCGTCCAGCATATCCGGATAGGAAGCGTAGGTCTTGGCCTTAAGGCCCAGCTCAGCATGGGCGGCGCCATAGGCTTCCAGCAGAAGATATTCCGGGCTTTTTCGTATATTGTTGGACTGGACCACCCCCAGCTCCATGTTCAGCAGCTGGAAAGCAGGGCCTTCCTCCAGGGTCACCAGCAGGCAGGGGTCGGAATAATAGGGGATGGAGTAATAGTATTGGCTGGCCATGGAGGAGGACGTCATGGCGATGACCACGTCCACGCTGCCGTCGTCCAGCTTTGGGAAGGCGGTCATGGGATTGACCTCCACCAGGGAAAGCCGGGTGGCGGCGTCCGCATCGGGCAAAAGCTTTTGGGCCATCGCCTGGGCCAGGGCCTGTTCCAGGCCCCCCAGGTCGGGGATGTCGCTGCGGATGCCCACCCGCAGCACCGCCCGGTCCTGGATGCCGGCCACCTCCGGGCTGGCCATGAGCTGGGGTTCCTCCCGGCTGAACAGGGCAAGGAGCAGCACCAGCAAAAGCCCGCAGAAGATCAGCAGGGCCTTGCGATAGGGCCTGCCCTCGTCCCCCACCAGGGTGATGGGATGCCGGCGGAAATTGAACTCCAGCCGGCGCAAACGCTTGCGCCAATCAAATTTTTTCATACTTTGATTATAGCCAGCCTGCCTTGCGTTGACAAGTAAACAAATTGCAAGGTATAATCAGAGGGTTAAAGTGGATAGTTAGGCGCGGCAGGGGACGGCGGCCGCCGTGGACCCCGGCGCCAGAGCCTTGTGGATACTGAAGATAGAGAGGAAAATGAAATTATGAAACTGCTCAAATCCTATGAACTGCGCAAGCTGTATCTGGACTTTTTCCGGGAAAAGGGCCATGCCATCATTCCTTCCGCATCCTTGATCCCTGAAAACGATCCCACGGTGCTGTTTACCACGGCGGGTATGCATCCTTTGGTGCCCTATCTGATGGGCGCCAAGCATCCGGCGGGGGTGCGCTTGGCGGACGTGCAAAAGTGCGTGCGCACCGGGGATATCGACGAGGTGGGGGACGCCTCCCACTGCACCTTCTTTGAAATGCTGGGGAACTGGTCCCTGGGTGACTATTTCAAAAAGGAATCCATCGCCTTTTCCTGGGAGTTTCTCACCGATGAAAAATGGCTGGGCATCGACAAGGACCGGCTGTATTTTACCTGCTTCAAGGGGGATGCGGACGCGCCCCAGGATACCTATTCCCACGATTGCTGGGTGAATATGGGGGTGGATCCTTCCCACATCTTCTATCTGGATAAAAAGCACAACTGGTGGGGCCCCGCGGGCGTTACCGGCCCCTGCGGCCCGGATACGGAGATCTTCTACGATACCGGGAAGCCCAAGTGCGGCCCGGATTGCGATCCTTCCTGCTCCTGCGGCAAATACCTGGAGATCTGGAACAACGTGTTCATGGAATACAACAAAAAGGCGGACGGCACCTTTGAGCCCCTGTCCCAGAAGAATGTGGATACGGGCATGGGCCTGGACCGCACCATCGCCACCCTGCAGGGGGTGGAGAGCGTATACGATACCGACGCTTTTACCCGCATCATCGCCGCCATCGCCAAGGCCAGCGGCAAAGCCTACGGCCAGGATGAGGAGACCACCCGGGCCTTCCGCATCGTGGCGGATCACATCCGTTGCGCCACCTTCATGCTGGGGGATCCCCGGGGCGTGACCCCCTCCAACGTGGACCAGGGCTATATCCTGCGCCGGCTGATCCGCCGGGCCATTCGCTACGCCATGCAGCTGGGAATGCCGGACAATAGCCTGGCCCAGGTGGCGGAGGCGGTCATCGCCCAATATGGGGAGCCTTATCCCGAGCTGGTGGAAAACCATGAGAAGATCGTATCCGAGCTGTCCAAGGAAGAGCAGCGGTTCCAGCGCACCCTTAAGAACGGCATGAAGGAATTCGACCGGGTGAAGGACAAGGCGGAAAACGGCGTGATCGACGGCTTGACCGCCTTCCACCTGTACGATACCTTTGGGTTCCCGGTGGAATTCACCCAGGAGATGGCCAAGGAAAACGGCTTGCAGGTGGATCTGGAGGGCTTTAAGAAGGCCTTTGACCAACACCAGGAGAAATCCAAGGCCGGCGCGGAGCAGCGCTTCAAGGGCGGCCTGGCGGATACCAGCGAGCAGACTGCCCGGCTCCACAGCGCCACCCACCTGTTGCAGGCGGCCCTGCGGCGGGTGTTGCAGGACGATACCATCAGCCAGCGGGGCTCCAACATCACCGCGGAGCGGCTGCGCTTTGACTTCAGCTTCGGCCGCAAGGTGACCCCCGAAGAGCTCAAGGCGGTGGAGGACGAGGTGAACCGCTACATCCAGGCGGCGGTGCCCATCACCTGCCAGGAGATGACCGTGGAGGAGGCTAAAGCCCAGGGCGCCATCGGCCTGTTTGGGGATAAGTATGGCGAGCGGGTCAAGGTATATACCATGGGTGAATTCTCCAAGGAGATCTGCGGCGGCCCCCATGCGGAAAACACCGGGGACCTGCACCACTTCAAGATCAAGAAGGAGGAGGCCAGCAGCGCCGGCGTGCGGCGGATCAAGGCCATCCTGGACTAAAAAGACCCCACCTAAGGGCCGGGTTCCCCGGCCCTTCGATTTTTAGCCAGGCCCGGGCGGCGCTGCGGCCCCGCCCGCTTGGTTCCCTGGCCCATCCCCATGAAAGGAGCTGTCATGGCACAGGAGCTTTTCACATATGATTGGCATATGGATGACGCCCCCGCCACCTTCCAGGTGGACATGGCCGTGCCGGCGGAGGTGCTCTCCTGCCGGCCCTATATGCTATACATCCAGGGCAAAAGCCGCAAGGCGGCCCTGACGCCCTGGGAGGAACGGCGTCTTGCTCCCTTCTTCAAAAAGGCCTGCAAAACCCTGGACGCCCTGTTTGTGGGCAGCATCCACGCTGCGGACCGGCAGGTATTCTTCTTCTATACCGACGACCCGGATCAGGGAGATGCGGCCAAGGCCTTGGCCGCCCAGGAAAAGGCCCTGGACTGCGCCGCCGGCCTGCGGGACGACCCTGCCGGGGATACCTACCACAAGCTGCTCTATCCGGATGCGGCGCGGCTGTTTACCCAGCAGAACCGCCAGCAGATCGACCTGCTGAAAAAGCATGGGGACGCCCTTACGCCCACCCGGCGAATCGCCTTCCATGTGTTTTTTGCCTCGGAGCCCCTGGCCCTACGCTTTATGGAGGAGGCACGGCAAAACGGCTTTGCCGTGGGGGATAGCGAATTCGCCCCCGAACAGGAACTGAGCTATGGCATCAGCCTTTTGCGGATCGCCCCCCTGGAGAAGGCCACAATCGACCAGCTGACCACCTGCATCATCCGCTTGGCCGCCCAATATGGCGGCAGCCTAACCTACTGGAATTGCCCCATCATGGGCAAGCGCCGCTGACCTGCGCCCAAGGAGGAACGCCCATGCGCATCAAGCTGGCCGATCGTAAGCTGCCGGATTATACCCGGGGCGAAGAGATCTTCAACATGGTCACCCACATTGTGGGGGGCGGGCTTTCCATCGCCGCCCTGGTGCTTTGCGTGATCAAAAGCGCCCTGGCCCATAGCGGCTACGGCGTGGTCTCCAGCGCCATTTACGGCGCCTGTATGATCCTCCTGTATTGCCTCTCCAGCGTATACCACGGCCTCGCGCCCTCCACCGGCAAAAAGGTCCTTCAGATCCTGGATCACTGCGCCATCTATTTCATGATCGCCGGCACCTATATGCCCATCATGCTCTGCGCCCTGCGGCCCCTGTATCCCGGCCTCGCCTGGACCGTCTTCGGCCTGCAATGGGCCCTTACCGCCCTGGCGGTCACCTTCACCGCCATCGACCTGAAGCAATACGCCGGCCTTTCCATGGTGTGCTATATCCTCATGGGCTGGTGCGTGATCTTCTTTATCCGGCCCATCATCCAGGTCATGACCACGGCCGGGTTCTGGTTGCTGCTCATCGGCGGCCTATCCTATACCCTGGGCGCCATCCTCTATGGCGTCGGCGCGAAAAAACGCTACTACCACAGCGCCTTCCATGTGTTTGTGCTGCTGGGCAGCGGGTTCCAGTTCTGGGCTATCTACGCTTATGCCTTGCCCGGCTGATCCCCCCGCTTTCGCTATGTCACCGCCCCTTCAGGGGCGTTTTTTTTGTTTGCTGGCGGATTCCTGCGTATGGGGAGGCCGCAGCGCCCCGAGGGGGGGGCGGCGTCGTTTGGCAGGCCCGGGGGCCCTGCGGGCCCCCGGGCCTG
>UQOG01000143.1 GCA_900542615.1 uncultured Eubacteriales bacterium
CGTCGTATCCACGTTGGGCGCCACGTCGTACGGGTAAATGCGCACGATGTTTCTCAGCGCGCTGTCGCACTGCAAAGAGAGATATTCCTTATAGTTGTCCACGTTGAATACTGCCTTTGCCGTATCCACCACTTTCCACGTCACCGCGATGCCGATTTCCACGGGGTTCCCGAGACAGTCGTTGATCTTCTGGCGGTTGTTGTTGAGGGTCATGATCTTCAGGGAGATCTTCTTTCCCGCCGCATCCCCCGTCACCGTAGCGCCGTTCCCTCCGCTATGCACCGACAAGGTCAGACGGTTCTGGCCCCCGTCCACGTCCCCGCTCTGTTTGAGCCGGGTCTTGGCCGCCGGGTTTACCGCCACGCAGAAGGGATTGACGTAATAGAAGCCCTCCCCCTTAAGGGTGCCCACGTATTTGCCGAACAGGGTCAGCACCAGGGCCTCCTGGGGCTTAAGCACCTTCAGGCCGCATAGGAAAATCCAGCTGAAGCTGACCCACAGGATCCCCAGCACCAGAAGGAATACCCCCAGGGCCCCTTCCACATGGGAGCCGCCAAAGGTATCCACCAGGCTGGAACCGATCACGCAGAGAAAAATGCTTGCCACAAAGGCCAGGATCCACAGGACCAGCGCCCGCATACCATGGTTTTTATTGGTGAGAATTCTTTCATTCATAGCCGTAGCCTCCGATTGATTTGATATCATTATAATATCACCATGCTATATCCTTGTCAACGCATTTTTCAAAATCCAAAAAAGAAAACGCCCTGATCCCAGCTGTGGACCAAGGCTTGCCGTTAAGCCGGTTCTTGCGGGGCTGCCTCCGGCGGCCCGTCCGCCGCCCCTTGGGCGGGGGCGTCGGATGGCTGGCCCTCCGGCGGAGCCTGTTCTGCCGGCGCATTGCCGGCGTCCTCCGTAGCGCCGTCCGGGGCCTGGCTGCGTTCCGGCCTGTCCCCGGGCATCTGGCCCCCCCGGTCGCCGCCAAAGCCGCCGCCCCGGCCGCCCATGTTCATGGAGCCCAGGTCGCTGAGGCTGAGGCTTCCCGTATCGACAAGGGCGGAGGAATCCGCTTGCTGGCCCGCCTCCGTGGCGGGGATGGTTCCGTCCAGCTGGCCCCGGACGCTTTGGGCCCGCAGCTGGCAGAAGGTGCGGAGGGCCTCTACGCCCGTCTGAAATTCCTCATAGGAATAGAAGGCGCTGGGGTCCTGCTCCACATAGGGGCTGATGAGGCTTATCGCCTGCTCCAGCACCTGTTCGAAGTGGCCGCTTTCAAAGTACCCGCTGATGAATTCGTCAAAGATGGCGTGGTACTGTTCCAGGTAGGTCTCGTTGGCCAGCAGCTGGCCCAGGAGGGGCCGATCCTCCAGGGTGGTGCCGGAAACCGGGGTGTCGATGGGATAATTCACCGCCGAGGATGCAGCGTCCCCGCTTCCCCCGCCGCTGAAGGTGCCGAAGGCCAGGTTATAGTCCCAAGCGATCATGGATAGGCGGCCATCCTCCTCGTAGAGGTAGTAATTATGGGTCATGGTGCCGGTGTAGCTATCGAAGCTCACCACGAAATTGTGGGCCACAAAGTAGCGAAGCACTTCGTCGATATCCACCACCTCCTCCAGGTTTTCCCCGGTGGAGAGCTGCTTGAGGGAGGCGATAAGCCGGGTTTGGTCCGCAGGGGTAATGTCGGTTTTGGCGGAATCGAAGATGTTGGAATAGCTATCCGGGTCATCGTCGATGTACTGGAGCGCCACGTCGCTGCTGCCCGAGCGCCCCGGCCCGCCGCCAAAGCCGCCGCCCTTGCCGCCGCCAAACTCCATGCCCTCCGGCGGAGCGCCCATGTCCTCTGGATCAAAGTCCGCCGGGGGCTCGAAGTCTCCGAAATCCCTGCCGCCCGGATCAAAGTCCGCCGGGGGTTCGAAATCCCCGAAGTCCCTGCCCGCCTCCGGCGTTGCATCCGGAGCGGCAGCGGGCTGTTCGCCCTCCGCTGCCGCCTGCGCCCCATCCCCTTCCTGGAATTGGAGGCGCATATCCTGCATGTCATTGCGCAGCTGCATGGAATCCGGCTTATACAGCTCCCCATAATCGCTGCCATAGTTTCGCTGGAGGAAGGCCTCCTCAATGCCTTCCACCGCCAGGTATAGGCCCCAGGCCTCCCCGTTCACCGTGATGTTGACGAAGCTGGAAAGGGGCGCGTCCGCGCCGATGTAGTTCATCATGTCGTATACCAGGTAATCCTTCAGGTACGTGGTATCGTAAATCAGGTTGTTCAGGGATAGCTTCAGGCTGTCGAAAAAGTGGCTTGCGCCACTTTTTCGAGGTTTTCATAGCTCCCTTGCGCCTACGGCGCGGCCAGGGAGCTATGCAGGGAAACCCTTGCTACGCAAGGCTTTTTGCGGATTTGCCGTACATGCCGCCAAATCCGATTAAAGCCTAAAAGGGCCGCGATCTTCCATTCGCCAGAGGTTTTTCGACAAGCTGAGCTTATCCAAGCCATGATAGGTCTGGCCGGATACATAGTGGTCAAATTCCACCTTGAAGCTGTAGCGCTGGCTGCCCATGCTGGAAACGCTGGAAAGGGAGGTATTCCCCTTGGGCCGGATGGCCGCGTTGCCGATGGTTTCCCCGTCGATGACCAGGGTGCAGGGGATGTAGGTCTTGCTGGCGGCCTCGGACAGCATTTGCTCCCAATCTTCCGCATCCACCTGGATATCCAGGGTATGCATCCGGGTATCGTCAAACAAGCGGGTTTCGTACCCCAGCTCCACCTCTGCGGCCTGGACGCCCAATGCGTCCGTATAGCAAAACAGGATGGTGAACACCAGGGCTAATACAACGATTCCTATGCAGACCCGGTCCGTAAATTTACTTCGTATCAAAAGGGAGTCACCTCCTTGTCGGGGCGCTAACCCATATAGTCCCCGTTATAGCTCACCAGCGTTGCCCTGGATACACCGGGGATGGCTGCCAAGCTGTTCATAAATGCCGTGCTGTTTTCCTGCAACCGCACCTCCACGGTAAGCTCCATGCCTTCCGGGGAGACGCTTTTGGTCTTTACCACCTGTTTTTTCGTACCCTTTGCCAGGGTTTCCAACACCGTGTCCTCCGCCTGGGCGGATAGGCCGATCACCGCCACATAGGGCTGGTCGTTGCTCTTATGGTTGACGAAGAGCAGCAGCACCGCCCCAATGAGCAGGCTGCCGATCATCCCCAAGGGAATCAGCCCCGCAGCCAGCACGATGCCCGCGCCGATGGCCCAGAACAGGAAAGCGATATCCAGGGGGTCCTTAATGGCGGACCGGAACCGGACGATGGACAAAGCGCCCACCATGCCCAGGCTCAGCACCACGTTGCTGGTGACCGCCAGGATCACCAGGGTGGCGATCATGGTCAGGGCGATAAGGGTCACCCCAAAGGTGGAGGAATACATCACCCCTTTATAGGTCTTCTTATACACGAAGAAAATGAACACCCCCACCGCAAAGGCCAGGGCCAGGGCAATGGCCATATCCAGCAGGGAAACGGCGGTCACGTTCTCCAAAAAGCTGCTTTTGAATACATCCTGAAAGGTCATATTTTGCTCCTCTCTAATTTGATGGTCTTATCCAAACCTACGGCACTGGGCGTATTTGGAAAAGGCAGTCCAGGGCCGCCCCTCCAAGTGGATCGCCTGCCGGATCAGATCCGGCAAAAATGCGTCGTATTACACCTCCAGCACAAGGGGCTCCCCATTTTCTGGGGCTGCCGCAGGTACCAGAGTTGCTTGGGCGGCGTCCAAGCAACGGGCATAGATGCCGGTGCGGATATCCCGGTCGATGGTGATCCGGACGTTGCCCGGGGCATAAACAAAGGGTTCCCGCCGGTAGGCGGTAAGGGCCGCCGGCCGCAAGCCTCGGCAAAGCCTGGCGTAAAACTCCGTGAGCAGCGGGTCCGCCCTTTGCCGGAGGACCTCCCCCCTGCCTGCCAGGATGGCCTCCGCCTGGCCTTGGGTTAGCGGGGCGCTGCGCTTTTGGCATAGGCCGCCTCGCTTGCTCTTCTTTTCCAACCGGATAAAGGACAGATCCCCGTTATAATACCGCAGCCGGAATTTATCCCGGTTTTCCACCCCGTCCAGCTTCTGCCGCAGGGCCGTGTCCTGTAGGTCGTCGAAGTACAGGCTGCATACCTGATATTCCCCGCCCCGGGCATGGGGGTCCTCCAAGCCCAAGGGCCGCAGCCGGGATAAAAGGAGCTGCCGGTCCAGGGGGCTGATCTGAAACTTATATTCATGGCGAAATTCCATGGGCGCCTCCTTGTTCTCTTGCTGGGATTCTTAATGCCTTTGACAGTATATCCAGGAATTGTGGCAAAACCATGGTGCATTGGTGTGGGGATTTTTGCAAATCCGCACCTGCTCCGCAGAAATCTTCATGGGATGTTTGCGCACTTTCAGCAAAAAGGAAAAGCGGCCTTTCGGCCGCTTTTCCTCAGGCTGTCGAAAAAGTGGCTTGCGCCACTTTTTCGAGGTTTTCATAGCTCC
>UQOG01000144.1 GCA_900542615.1 uncultured Eubacteriales bacterium
GAGCTATGAACACCTCGAAAAAGTGGCGCAAGCCACTTTTTCGACAGCCTGAGCCCCGAAAGGGGCTGTGACATAGGAACCCATCGGCCCCATTCTCCCCGGCGCTTCGTTGGCCGGCCTTGGAAGGGGGCTCACCCTGCCTGCGGCCGCCCGCCTCGCGCCGGATCCAATGGGACGGAAATGGACGCTGCGCCCTTGCAGGGGGACAGATTTGCGGCAGATGCGCAAAAGAGAAGGGAGGCATACCCGCTGTGGCATTCCTCCCGATGGTAATAATGCGGCTGCCAAAATATGCTCCCTTCCGGGCGATGGTTTCCTATGCCATCGCCCCGAAGGGCGGTCTGCTTGTGGAACGATTGGCGAGGGCCGCTTTTGCGGCGACGCGCAGCCGCCTTTGCCAACTGCGGACGGTAGGCGCTGCCAAAGGCAGATGCGGCGCAGCGGAAGCCCGGCGAGCACGGGGGCGCCGGGAAGGCCCTGCGGGCCGACGTAGCGCGACCATCGCAAACTGCGCTGCGGCCCCCGGACCCCCGGGCTTTTCCGCAGCCTGGACGCCCGTAGGGGCTGCAAAGGACAAGCTGGTTATGGAACGGTTCGGGATGGCGCGGGGCGCCTGGGGGCTATTCCCCCGGGGCAATGGGTAGATACAGCCTGGCAATGAACCGGTTGCCCTCCATGCCCGCCTGGAACCCGCCGCTGTGCTGTTGTAGGATGTATTGGCAGGTTTTAAGGCCGATGCGGGTGCTTTCCACCGCGTCATAGGCCCGGACGCGATTGGATACGGTCATATCCACCCGGTCCTCCTGAAGCGACAGGCCGATCTGGATGGGGTAGGCGGGATCCGCGTATTTTTTCAGGTTGGAGGTCAAGTTGTCGCAGACCCGGGACAAGCGGCTGGGGTCCGCCAGCACCTGGGCTTGAAAGGGCGGGATCGCCCGCTCGATTCGGAACCCGGCGCCCTCCAGCTCAAAGCCGTATTCCTCTACGAACTGGGATAAAAGCTCATAGGCGTCCATGGGCTCCAATTGGGCGGGGGAATCGTCGCCGGAACATAGGGCATATTCGAACAGGGCATCGGTCATCTCCTTGATGCGAAAGACCTTTTCCCGGCTGGCCTGGATGAAGTATTGCCGCTGCGCCTCCGAGGCGTACTGCTGGTTTTGCAGCAGCTCGATGTAGCCGGTCAGGGAGGTGAGAGGGGTGCGCAGGTCATGGGACATGGCGGTGATCAGGGCATGGTTGGCCCGGATGGCTTCCGCCTCCCCCTTTTGACGCTCAATGAAGGAACGCCGCATGTCGTCGATGCCCTGGGCCAAACAGGTCAGCTCGTCGTTGCCCTGGATGGTGATGGGATATTCCAGGTTGCCCCCTTCCAGGATGGCCAAATCGCTTTCCAGCCGCAGGATATAATTCAGCTTTTTGTGGATCAGGAAAACGAACAGCACCACAAAGGAGAAAAAGGCAAACAGGGCGCTGATCATATCGAACACCCGGAAATAGATCGTATAGAACCCATAGTCCCAAATGTAGACCCAAGCTTCCCCGTCTGCCAGGGAAAGGGGATATACTGCGCCCGGGAGGGGTTCCGTGGCCGGATCGGCCCCCAGGGAATCGTAGAGCAGCTCGCCATCCTGGTATACGGAGATCAGGATATCCCCCTGCATGTTGTCCAGGGCCTCCAGGTTGGAAAGGGAAATATGATTTTCTGTGACATATTGCTGGACGCGGGTGGCAAAGCGGCTGCTCATGGCCTGGTAAAAGTCCGAATCCGAGATCCAGTGGGTCAGGGCAAAGTTGGCGGCCCCTTGCATTAGGTAAAAAACGAAAAGGGCGGCACCCATGCAGACCAGGGCGCTGATGGTAAGCTGGGTACCCAGCTTATTGTACCGAAGCCGGCGTTCCCTAGCCAATATGATACCCCCTGCCCCACACGGTTTTGATCAGGTCCGGGTAAGCGCCGTCCTGGCTCAGCTTGCGGCGCAGGTTTCGCATATGCACCATGACCGTGTTGTTGGAAGCGTAAAAGTAGGGCTCCCCCCAGACGCTTTCATAGATATTCTGGGCGGAGAAGATCTTTTTGGGGTTGGAAGCCAGCAGCAGCAGGATTCGGTACTCGATATCCGTCAGGGCCAGGCTCTCGTCGCACAGGCGTACCTCGCCCGTCTCCGGCAGGATGGATACCTGGCCGAATTCCAGCCGCTGGGAAGCGGGAGCGGTAGCCTCCGCCGCGCCGTACTCCCGATACCGGCGCACCATGGCCCGTACCCGGGCCGTGAGCTCGCTGTAGGAAAAGGGCTTCACCAAATAGTCGTCCCCGCCGGCGGAAAACCCCAATACCTTGTCTGCATCCTGGGATTTGGCGGTGAGGAACAGAATCGGGGTCATGGTCTTCTTGCGGATCTGCTGGCAGGCGGATATGCCGGAACACCCGGGCATCATCACATCCAATATGATCAGGTCAAAGGCGTCGGAGGCAGCCTTTACCGCGCTGGGGCCGTCCACCGCCTCATCCACATCATAGCCTGCCCCTTCCAGCAACAGACGCACCACTTCCCGGATCGCCGGATCGTCATCCGCAATGAGGATTCTCTGCTTTGCCATGCTCTCCACTCCTTGTGCCTAGGATCTTTAACCAAATTATACCCCATGTCCCGTGGAAGTCCATTGCTTTCGGGCGTTCTTTAGATTTCTTAAGGCGATTTACAGGAAAATATCTATAAAATTACAGGATGGTTTATAAACATACGGGCCGCCCGCCTAGGGGGTCCAGACGCAGTTTTGATAGTTTGCCAGGCGGTCCAGCCGCGCTGCCGATTCCCCGGCGCCAAAAGCGCAGCTGGTAAATTCCACATCGCAGCCGCATATATCCCAGTTGATAAAGCCGGCCCGCTGGGAGCCGATGAATTGGCAATCCGAAAAGGCGATCTTGCCGCTCTGCACGGCGGAGATGAAGTACGGCCCCGAATAGCAGTCCCGGATCAAGGTATCCTCCAGGGAAAGGGAAACCGCGCCGTCGAATATGCTTATCCCCCACACGCCGCAGCCATACAGGTCCAAATTGCGCAGCCGCCCGCTGCAATCCCCGTAAAAGCTTAGCACATCCCCGATACAGGTTCCCGTTTCGGTGTGGCCCAAGGTCAGGTTTTCCAGCAGCAGGCCGGAACAATCGCAAAAGGTGAGCACGTTGCCATAACGGGGGTCTATGACCAGGTGGGCGTCCGCCCGGTAGGGGGACGCCCCCGCAATGGTCAGGCCGTCCGCATTATAGATCTCCACCTGCACCCCGTCAACGACCGGCTGAAGCTGCACATGGGGGTGGGCCAGGTTCCAATCCTCCAGGGTTCCCGCCTGCTGCAGCTGCTGCACATAGGTGCTCAGGTTATAATACCCGGGTTCCAGTTGGAGGTTGGCGCCGGGCCCGATGTTTTCCAGCAGCGCCTCCACCGTGCTTATCTGGATCGCAGCCGCCTCCGTCGGCCCGGCGCTTGGGAGGCGGCAGCCGGCGGAAAAAAGGAGAAACAAAGAAAGGATAAGGGGTCTAACCGCAAGCCGAAAGCGTTTCATGGGGACTCCTTTCTTCCCAATGGGCAGATGGGCAGGCAGGTATGGACGGAACAGCCTCTCGTAACACGATACCATGGAAAATGCCTATGCGCTAGCCTGTGCGGAGATTTTTGCGAGAAATCCGAAGGGGAAGGGGAGATGAACGCCGCATACGCAAGCTTGCGGCGAAAAGCCCGCGGACGCAGGGGCCCTAGCCGGGCCGCTTCCCCCGGAGTGGGTGACGCAAGGCCATTGCCCCGAAGGGGCGGGGAAGGCCCCAGGGGCACGGGCAAATCCGCCCAAAGCCTCGGGCGGCAAGGGGCGCCCTGCGCGGCGTCCTGACCGCGTCTGTGGCGCAAGGCGGCCGCGGGAATCTCGAAAAGGCGGCGCGAGCCGGTTCCCCGGCAGCCTGACGCCCGAAAGCAAAGGAAGGGGGCCCTTGACGCGATCGGCCGCCGGGCCGCAAAGCCTTGGCAGCGGCTGCGGGCCCTTAGGCGGCCCCTTGGCAGGCATAAAAAGCGGCCGCAAAGCAAACCTTGCAGCCGCATGGCAGATAGCCGTGGAGAAGCCGGATCCTTTATTCTGCTGCGAACGAAATCGTTTGCGCATCCGTATCCACCGTTGCCGTAACGCCAAATGGAATAATACATCTTGGCGTAGCGTGCCCGATGTTGACGTTATAGACAATAGGCAAAGACGGGTCATCCACGATCCTTAAAAGAAGCGCCTGATAGGCATGATAATACCTTTCATCCATTGGTTTTCCCACGAGAATCCCGCTTATCCTATGGAAAATCCCCGTGCGCTTCAATGCATACAGCATGGCGCCGTACTTTTCCGAAGACGGCTGCTCTTCGCTGGTTTCCAGCAGCAGGATCTTCCCTTCCCAGTCGTCAGCAGGAGATGTATGCTCTAAGTGACTTCTTAATCATGGTTTTTGTCATGGTTAGTGAAGCAGTC
>UQOG01000145.1 GCA_900542615.1 uncultured Eubacteriales bacterium
ATTTTCCCACGTTCCAGCATCTTTTTCACCACCTGCTACTTATTTTACCTCTTATGAACGAAAAAGCCCAGCTTTTGCTGGACTTTTTCGACAGCCTGAGCAGGGGCCAAAGGCCCCTGCTTTGTGCGCGCTGGGCGCGCCCGCCGCCCCCCGCCTCCGGCCCTGGGAGACCCCAGGCCAACGGCAGCAACGCCAACCCCGCCGCCGGGCAAAGGCCGGCTAACCTGCTCCAATATCCCCCAACAGGGCGCAGAGCAATAGGGCCATAAACAGCCACAGCCCCACATAGCCGGTGAATTCAATCCACATAAGGGAGAATCCCAGCCAGGCGCACAGGCACGCCGCCAGCAAGGCCGCCCCGTTTACCCAGCGCCGTTGGCCGGGCGCCAGTGCGCGGCCAACCCGCTGCCAGAAATAGAGGGCTACGCCAAAGAGGGCCGGCAGCGCCACCCGCAACGCCGCAAGATACACGACCAGGGTATAATACCGCCGGTTCAGCCGCTCCACCGCCCGATATCCTGCCGATGCCCCCAGGGCGATGACCAGACACAGGGCGGTTACCAGGATGTAAGGAAGCAACCTGGTCTTCCGTTCCATATTCTTTCCCCCTTCCCAAATGTCCCGTCTGTTTTTTAGATGCCGGTGTAAAAAATCCTTATAGCATGGTACGTTAGACAAGCTATATTGTGTGTAAATAATCATAAAGTTTTTATAATTTTTTTGTGTTATCTATATAACCTTTCTTGTTTTATACAATATTTTTATCTTGTTGTCAACCGTTCAAGAAAAGCTTTCCAGCGGGATGAAAAAAATAAATTATGTCCCGGCCTAAAAAAAACGGTTGACATCCGGCGGGAATGTTGTTAAAGTATATTCCAATGTGAAACGCGATGAAGAAATCAAGTAGGCGTTCGCCCCTTCCTTCAGAGAGCTGCCGGGTGGTGCAAGGCAGCAGGAAGACCTTCGCTGAATACCTTTCGGAGCGGCTTGCTGAACCTTGAGTAGGCAACGACGGGTGTGCCCGTTATAGCACCGGGATATGTCAGTATCCGTTGAGGCCGTATGCTTACGGTAAATTGAGGTGGTACCACGGGATTTTACTCGTCCTCTGCAATGTTGCAGAGGACGTTTTTTTATCCCGCAACCTAAAGAATGTCTGGGAAGGAGAAAGCCATGGTCATCACAGATCTCTTGGAAAAGAACGCGCGGCTCTATGGGAGCGAAATCAGCCTGGTGGAAATCAACCCCTCGGAGGAACGGGACCAGGCGGTCACCTGGCGGGATTACAGCCTAATCGAAAGCAACCGGCCGGACGCCCCCTATCGCCGGGAGATGACCTGGTCCCAGTTTGATAAAAACGCCAATCGGTTTGCCAACCTGCTTTTGAGCCGGCGGGTGAAAAAGGGCGCCAAGGTGGGCATTTTGCTGATGAATTGCCTGGAGTGGCTGCCCATCTATTTCGGCATCCTGAAGGCTGGCTGCCTGGCGGTACCCTTAAACTTCCGCTATACCAGCGAGGAGATCCAGTATTGCCTGGATCTAGCGGATGTGGAAGTGCTGGTGTTCGGGCCGGAATTCGTCAGCCGGCTGGATCCCATCATCGATCAGATCCCAAAGGTGCATACCCGCTTCTACCTGGGTAAGGACCTGCCCGCCTATGGGGAGCCCCTGTGGGAGCTGATGAGCTATTGCTCCCGGGAGGCCCCGCCGGTGAGCTTCACCGAGGACGACCTGGCGGCCATCTATTTCTCCTCCGGCACCACCGGCTTTCCCAAGGCCATTCTCCACAGCCATTTGGCCCTGATGTGCGCCTGCCAAACCGAGCAAAAGCACCACGGCCAGACCCGAGAGGATGTATTCCTGTGCATCCCGCCCCTATATCATACCGGGGCCAAGATGCACTGGTTTGGCAGCCTGTTATCCGGCAGCCGGGCGGTGCTGCTGCGGGGGGTAAAGCCCGAATGGATCTTGCGGGCCATCACCGAGGAAAAGTGCACCATTGTATGGCTGCTGGTACCCTGGGCCCAGGATATTCTGGACGCCATTGAATCCGGCAAGATGGATCTATCCCATTATTACCTGGAGCAGTGGCGGCTGATGCACATCGGCGCCCAGCCGGTGCCCCCCAGCCTGATCCACCGTTGGCAAAAGGTATTTCCCCATCACCAGTACGATACCAACTATGGCCTAAGCGAATCCATTGGGCCGGGCTGCGTGCATCTGGGGGTAGAGAACATCGAAAAGGTGGGGGCCATCGGCAAGCCCGGCTATCTGTGGGCGGCCAAGATCGTGGATGAGCAGGGCAACGAGGTGGTCCAAGGCCAGGTGGGCGAGCTGATCGTCCGGGGCCCCGGGGTGATGCGCTGCTATTACAAGAACCCGGAGGCCACTGCAGAAGTGTTGAAAAACGGCTGGCTGTATACCGGGGATATGGCCCGCATGGACGATGATGGATTCATCTATCTGGTGGACCGGAAGAAGGACGTGATCATCTCCGGCGGGGAAAACCTGTATCCAGTCCAGATCGAGGACTTTTTACGCAAACACGATAAGATCAAGGATGCAGCGGTGATCGGCCTGCCGGATAAGCGGCTGGGGGAGATCGCAGCCGCCATCATCGAGATCAAGGAGGGCATGGAATGCACCGCCGAGGAGATCAACCAGTTCTGCAAGGAGCTGCCCCGGTATAAGCGGCCCCGCCGCATCATCTTTGCCCCAGTTCCCCGCAATGCCACCGGCAAGATCGAAAAGCCGGTGCTGCGGGAGCGTTATGGCCGCAGCCGCTTGGTGGAGGCCCAGACGACCAATTAACGACGGCGGCGCCTAGCTGGGTGGACGCCCGGCGTAGGCGCCGAATATTATAAATGGAGGATTTGCATTATGGATATGGCGATTAAGCTGATTATGCTGGTGGTATTCTTTGGCTTGATGATTCTGATCGGCCTGTATTGCCGCCGCCATGCGGGCAGCGTGGATGGATTTGTGCTGGGCGGCCGCTCGGTGGGTGCCTGGTTTACCGCCTTTGCTTACGGCACCTCCTATTTTTCCGCGGTCATTCTAGTAGGGTACTCCGGCCAGTTCGGCTGGAAGTACGGCATCTCTTCCACCTGGATCGGCCTGGGCAACGCCATCATCGGCTCCTACCTGGCCTGGACCATTTTGGGCCGCCGCACCCGGGTCATGACCCAGCACCTGCAGAGCAAAACCATGCCCGATTTCTTTGAAAAGCGTTATAATAACCGGAACCTGGGCATTGGCGCCGCGCTGATCGTATTCGTGTTTCTTATTCCCTATGCTGCGTCCTTGTACAACGGCCTATCCCGGCTTTTTGCCATGGCCTTTTCCATCGACTACTCCCTGTGCATCCTCATCATGACCCTACTCACCGCCATCTATGTGGTGGCCGGCGGCTACATGGCCACGGTGATCAACGATTTTATCCAGGGCATTATCATGATCTTCGGCATCTGCGCCGTCATCGGCGCCGTTCTCAGCGGCAAGGGCGGGTTCACTCAGGCGCTCGCTTCCCTCTCTCAGGTTCCGTCTGAGGGGACCGGCATCGCGGCGACCATGCAGGGTGCTTACGCCTCGTTCTTCGGACCGGACGCGCTCGGGCTGCTCGGCGTCGTCATCCTGACGAGCCTCGGCACGATGGGCCTGCCCCAGATGGTCCAGAAGTTCTACGCCATCCGCAACGAGAAGGCCATCGACAGCGGCACCGTCATCTCCACCCTCTTCGCCCTGGTGGTGGCGGGAGGCGGCTATTTCATCGGCTCCCTCTCCCGGCTGTTCTACAGCGACCTGAACCAATTGCCCGGCAGCGGCGCGGGACAGAAGGATTACCTGGTGCCCAATATGCTGGCGGATGCGGGCCTTCCCACCGTGCTGGTGGGGCTGGTGCTGGTGCTGCTGATTGCGGCGTCGGTGTCCACCCTGGCCTCCATCACCATCACTGCCTCCTCCACCCTCACCATGGATTTCATCCGCCCCAAGCTGCGGCCCAAAATGGACGAGATGAAGGGGGCGGTGGTCACCAAGGCCATCTGCTTCGTCTTTATCCTGCTGTCCTACCTCATTGCCAATACCAACACCCCCATTCTGGATATGATGTCCTACTCCTGGGGGGTTATTTCCGGCAGCTTCTTAGCCCCCTATCTGCTGGCCCTATATTGGAAGGGCCTCAACCGGGGTGGCGGATGGGCCGGGATGGTGGGCGGCTTCATCACGGCGCTGCCGCCGGTGGTCTGCAAGCTGTTGTTCCCTGAAGCGGCGCTGCCCGGCCTGGGGAAGCTGGTGGATCTGGGTCCCCACTTCGCCTGCGCGGCCATGCTGGTATCCCTGCTGCTCTGCTGGGCGGGAAGCCTGTTGGCGCGGCGGTCGGGCTGGAGGTGCGGTGAGGCGAACCCCGCCTTTTACCGGCGGGAAAAGCCGGCGGAAGATGCAAATATTCTGTGAAAAAGGGCGCGGCCGTCTTTACAATTCCACACAGG
>UQOG01000146.1 GCA_900542615.1 uncultured Eubacteriales bacterium
GGGCCAAGGGCCCCCGCCCCTGCGTTGTGCGCGCTGTGCGCGCCCGCCGCCCCCCCGGGAACGCTGGAATTTTTCACCGTCCAAACAATCCATCCACCACCCCTTTCCCGCCCTGCCTTCCCGCAAACCAAACGAGCCCGCCGCTCCCGATGAGCGGCGGGCCGGCACATTCCGCTGGAAAACCGAAAAAGTTTACCAGCTGGTTTTCCCCCGCTTTTTCAAAAGCGGGCCAGGGGTTTGGGGGCGGAGCCCCCAACGGGGTCCAGGGGCAGAGCCCCGGCAAGATCCAAGGGAGAAGCCACGGCGGAGAGCCCTGCAAATAGCCAAAAAGAAGGGGCACTTTACCCTTTTCCAGGGCAGGTAGATATGGTATGATATAGTGAAAATGAATGGGATTTGGAGGTAGTATTCCATGTTGGATCCACGAGCCCTCCCGGCATTGAAGCGGCTGGAGGAGCTGGACATTCCTTACACCCTATACGAGCATCCGGCGGCCCGCACCATGGAGGATTGCGAAGGCATCGGCAAGGATGTGGGGGCGGCGCATTTCAAGAATTTATTTCTGGCCAACCGGGCGGGCACTGCCTTTTATCTGGTGCTGATCCGGGCGGATAAGAAATTTCATACCGGCGCGGTCAGCCGGCAGCTGGGGGTAGAGCGGCTCAGCTTTGGGACGCCGGAGCAGCTGGAAGAATTACTGGGGCTGCAGCCCGGGGCGGTGACCCCTTTGGCGCTGATGAACGACCCGGGCCACCGGGTACAGGTGGCCATCGACCGGGATATCATGGCCCATGCCATGCTGTGTATGCATCCGTTGGTCTCCACGGCCAGCGTCGCCGTGTCCCGGATGGGGCTGTTGCGCTTTATCAAGGCCTGCGGCCATGATTATCGTTACATTACCGCTGCGGATGACGGCGGGGAAGAATAAAAGGGAAAGGACGTGATACCATGGAAGAACGGTTGACCCCAAAGAATTTTATTGAGGAATTTATCCAGCAGGATATCCAGGAAAAGGGGCTTTCCCATATCCAAACCCGTTTCCCACCGGAGCCCAATGGGTATTTGCATATTGGCCATGCCAAGGCGTTGTTCATCGATTTTTCCATGGCGGAAAAGTTTGGCGGCAGCTGCAATTTACGCTTTGACGACACCAACCCAACCAAAGAGGATGAGGAATTTGTGGACGCCATCCAGGAGGATATCCGGTGGATGGGCTTCCATTGGGATCATGTATTTTTCGGTTCCGACTATTTTGATACCTGCTATGAATTGGCGGTCAAGCTGATCAAAAAGGGCGTAGCCTATGTCTGCGACCTGAGCAAGGACGAAATGCGGGAATACCGGGGCACCCTCACGGAGCCCGGGCGGAACAGCCCCTGGCGGGACCGGAGCGTGGAGGAAAACCTGGATCTGTTCGAGCGGATGAAAAACGGGGAATTCCCCGATGGCAGCCGGACCCTGCGGGCCAAGATCGATATGGCTTCCCCCAATATGAATATGCGGGACCCGGCCATGTACCGGATCATCCACATGCGCCACCATCACACGGGGGATAAATGGTGTATCTATCCCATGTACGATTTTGCCCATCCCATCCAGGACGCCATCGAAGGGGTCACCCATTCCCTCTGCTCCCTGGAATATGAGGACCACCGGCCCCTATATGACTGGGTGGTGGAGCAATGCGAATTTGAACACAAGCCCCGTCAGATCGAGTTTGCCCGGTTGAACCTGACCAATACCATGATGAGCAAGCGGTATCTAAGGCGCTTGGTGGAGGAAGGGCATGTAGCCGGTTGGGACGATCCCCGTATGCCCACCCTGTGCGGCCTGCGGCGCCGGGGCTATACGGCGGAATCCATCCGGGATTTCCTGACCCGGGTGGGGGTCGCCAAGGCGGACAGCGTGGTGGAGACCGCCATGCTGGAGCATTGCGTCCGGGAGGATCTGAATGCCCATGCCCATCGGATGATGGCGGTGCTGGACCCCATCCGGCTGGTGGTGGAAAACTGGCCCGAAGGCAAAACCGAGGCAGTAGCCATGGAGAATCTGCCCGGGGACGAAGCCGCCGGCGTCCGTACCCTTACCTTCGGCCGGGAACTGTACATCCAGCGGGAGGATTTCAGCTATGACCCGCCTAAGAAGTATTTCCGGCTCAAGCCCGATGGGGAGGTGCGGCTCAAGGGCGCCTATATCGTCAAGTGCACCCGCTATGAGACCGACGAAGCCGGGAATGTGACCACCGTGTACTGCACCTATGACCCGGAAAGCCATAGCGGCGAGGGCCAACGCAAGGTAAAGGGCACCCTCCATTGGCTGTCCAAGGAGGACGCCGTGCCCGCCGAATTCCGGCTTTACGAGGATCTGCTCCTGCCCGAGACCCCGGAAAACGCCCAGCTGGATTTCACCCAGCGGCTGAACCCGGATTCCATGGTGAAAAAGCAGGGCTTTGTGGAGCCTGCCCTGGCCGCTTGCGCCCCTGGCAGCCGGTATCAATTCATGCGGGTGGGGTATTTCTGTTCCGACCTGGACCATACCCCGGAAAAGCCCGTATTCAACCGGATCGTAGGGCTAAAGGATAGCTTTAAGATGAATTGAGGAGAACCATGAGCCAAGTACGTACCCGTTTTGCCCCCTCTCCCACGGGGTATATGCATATCGGCAACCTGCGCAGCGGCCTGTATGCCTATCTGTTTGCCCGCAAGCATGGGGGCAAGTTCCTATTGCGCATCGAGGACACGGACCAGGGCCGCTTTGTGGAAGGCGCCACGGAGCTGATCTACCGCACCCTCAAGGACGTGGGCATGGATTGGGACGAAGGCCCGGATATCGGCGGGGATTACGGCCCCTATATCCAAAGCCAGCGTAAATCCCTGTACCTGCCCTATGCGGAGCAGCTCATTGCCTCGGGCCACGCCTATCGCTGCTTCTGTACCAAGGAGGAATTGGAGGCGCGCCGTCAGGCTGCCCAGGCCCGGGGGGAAACCTTCAAATACGACAAGCATTGCCTCCATCTGACCCCTGGGGAGATCCAGGCCAAGCTGGATGCCGGCATACCGTATGTGATCCGGCAAAACGTGCCCACCACCGGCACCACCAGCTTTTCCGACCTGGTGTTCGGGGACATCACCGTCAACAACGAGGACCTGGACGATAACATCCTCATCAAGGCGGACGGGATGCCTACCTACAACTTTGCCAACGTGGTGGACGACCATCTTATGGCCATCTCCCATGTGATGCGGGGCATGGAATACCTTTCCAGCACCCCCAAATACAACCTGCTTTACAAAGCCTTTGGCTGGGAGATCCCCCAGTATATCCACATGCCCCCCATCATGCGGGACGCTCAGCATAAGCTCTCCAAGCGGGATGGGGACGCCTCTTATGAGGATTTCATCAACAAGGGCTATCTCAAGGAGGCCATCATCAACTACATCGCCCTATTGGGCTGGAATCCCGGGGATGAGCGGGAACGCTTTACCCTGGCGGAGCTATGCGAAGCATTCGACGTGGACCGGATGAGCAAAAGCCCCGCCATCTTTGACCCGGCCAAGCTCACCTGGCTCAACGGCCAATACATCCGGGATCTTTCCCCACAGGACTTTACCACCCATGCAGCCCCCTGGTATCAGCAGGCCGGCATCGGCCACATGGATACGGCGGTGCTTTGCCGCATCCTACAGCCTCGGGTGGAGATCTTTTCCCAGATCCCCGATATGGTGGATTTCCTGGCCGCCCTGCCCCGGGATTACAGCGTGGACCTGTTTACCAACAAAAAGTCCAAAACCAACCCGGAGGTCAGCAAAGCCGTCCTCCAGGCGGTGATCCCCCTGCTGGAGGCCCTGCCCCAGTGGACGGAAACCGCCCTCCACGATACCCTGCTGGGCTATGCCGCCCAACAGGGCATGAAAAACGGCACCCTGCTATGGCCCGTGCGTATCGCCCTGGCCGGCAAACAGGTGACCCCCGGCGGCGCCATTGAGATCGCTTTCCTCCTGGGCCGGGAGGAGGCGCTGGACCGCCTCCGCTTCGGCTTGGAAAAGCTCTAACGGAGGTTCTCCCTTGACCTCGTTGGGGGCTCATGTGGGGGGCTGCCAGCCCCCCACACCCCCCGGCCCGCTTTTGAAAAAAGCGGGGGAAAACCAGCTGGAAAACTTCTTCTGATTTCCAACGGAATATGCTGGCCCGCCGCTCATCGGGAGCGGCGGGCTTGTTTTGTTTGCAGGAAGTTGGAGCGAAAGAACAGGCGCCTTGCCCGAAAGGACGGAAAACAACCAGCGTCCCAGGGGGGGGCGGCGGGCGCGCACAGCGCGCACAAAGCATGGGCGGGGGCCCTTGGCC
>UQOG01000147.1 GCA_900542615.1 uncultured Eubacteriales bacterium
CCGCGCCGCCGGATGCCCTCCGCCCCCTCGGGGGGGGAAACGCCCGCCCTGCGTTTCGGTCTCCAGGCCCCCAGGAAGGGAAAATGAAAAAAAGGAAAAAAACCCATTGACAAAATCGCTCTACCACTTTATAATGCTAAAGTAATAAAGCGACAGAGCGAGCGGGTTTCGGCAAGCAACCGGCCGGCCGCCAGAGCAGGAGGGCATCCACATGAAAAACAGCAGCCTCGTCAAAGCGATCCTCGTGGTAACCGCGTTGGTAAGCGTATGCGCGTTATCGGCCTGTTCGGCCCTGGGGCAGACCCAGCCCATCGCCGGCGCCCAGAGCGGCGTGCTGGCGGCGGAGGCGGCGGTGCGCAGCGCAGGCGGCTTGCAGACCCCGGCGGGGACCCAGACGCCCGGCGCCAACCGGCTGGAGCAGATCCAGGCCCGGGGGTATATCGAGGTGGCCACGGAGCCCTACTTTGCTCCCTGCGAGTTCATCGACCCCGCCAAGGAAGGGGACGAAAAATACGTGGGCGCGGACATTGAGCTGGCCAAGCTGATCGCGGAGACCCTGGGGGTAGAGTGCCGCATCGTACCCTTGGAGTTCACGGCGGTATTGAGCAGCGTCACCGAGGGAAAATACGATATGGCCATTTCCGCCCTGGCCTATACGCCTGCCCGGGCCGAGGCCATGGATATGTCCAAGGGCTACTATTACAGCCAGGAAGAGATCCAATACGGCCTGCTGGTGCGCACCGAGGATCTTGGGGTCATCGGGGACGCGGACGACCTGGCGGATAAGACGGTGGTGGTGCAGAGCGGTTCCCTGCAGGAGCTCTTCGCCTATGAGCAGGTGCCCGCGTATCAGGAGCTCAAGCGGGTATCCGCCACCACGGACGGCTTCCTGATGGTGCAGGAGAACAAAGCGGATGCTTGCATTACCGCCATTGCCACGGCGGAGCTGTATCTGGAGGCCAATCCGGAATGCGGCATGGCCATCGTGCCGGACTTCGCCTTTGTGGTGGACGAGGAGACCCAGGGCGCCCGCATCGGCGTACCCAAGGGGGAGACCGAGCTGCTGGAGGTCATCAATCAGGTGGTGGATCAGGTGGTAGAGGACGGCACCTATATGGAATGGTATAATGCCTATTCCGAATATGCCGCCAGCCTGGGCATCAACTAAGCTACAGCATATCCACGTATTATAGGCCGGGCGCGAAGGGCGGATCAAACCGCCCCGGCAAGCCCGGCTTCTCATTTGAAAGGGGCGCCGGTCCATTTCAAGCCGGCGAATTTCGATAGGGGGCGATGGAGCTATGATGGATACCATCATCAAAATACTGGAGCGGTATGGGACGGTTTATATGCAGGGCCTGGCGGGCACCCTGTGGCTGGCGGCCATCACCGTGGTGCTGGGCACGGCGGTGGGCACCCTGCTGGCGGTGCTGCGGCTGTCCCGGGTGCGGGTCTTTCAATGGTTCGTCAAGGCCTATGTGTGGGTTTTGCGGGGTACGCCCATCCTATTGCAGTTGTATTTCTTCTGGATCTTTTTGCCCAAGGTGATGCCCTTCTCCCTTTCGGATACGGCCTGCATCATCGTGGCCCTGATCATCAACGCCAGTTCCTATGTGGCGGAGATCATCCGGGCGGGCATCCAGGCGGTGGATAAGGGCCAAACCGAGGCGGCCCGCAGCCTGGGCCTTACCGCGGGCCACACCATGTCCAAGGTGGTGCTGCCCCAGGCGGTGAAGAACATCCTGCCTGCCCTGGGAAACGAATTTATCAATATGATCAAGCAGGTGTCCCTGGCTTCGGTGTTCTTTATCAACGAGCTGACCACCTCCTACCGCACGGTGTTGGCGGCCACCTATCGCCCCATTGAAGCCATCGTGATCGCGGGCATGATCTATCTGCTGGTGACCACGGTGCTCTCCCAAATCGTAGAATTGGCCGAATGGAGGATGCGCAAAAATGAACGGTGCTGAAAAGGGAATGCCCATCCTACAGGTGGAGGGCCTGAAAAAGAGCTTTGGCAAGCTGGAGGTGCTGCGGGGCATCGACGAGCAGATCCGGGAAGGGGAGGCGGTATCCATCATCGGCCCCAGCGGCGGGGGAAAGAGCACCTTTCTACGGTGCCTGAACCTGTTGGAAACCCCCACGGCGGGGAATATATACTTCCGGGGCGTCAACGTGATGGATAAGCGGAACAACATCGACCGATACCGGCAAAAGATCGGCATGGTGTTTCAGAATTTCAACGTATTCCCCCACATGACCGCCCTGGAAAACATCACCCTGGCCCCCATACTGGAAAAGAAGCTCCCCAAGGCGGAGGCAGAGGAAAAGGCCTGCGCCCTGCTGGAGCGGGTGGGTTTGCTGGATAAGCGGGACGTACACCCGGTAAAGCTGTCCGGCGGCCAGAAGCAACGGCTGGCTATCGTACGGGCCCTGGCCATGGAGCCGGAGATTTTGCTGTTCGACGAGCCCACCTCCGCCCTGGACCCGGAGATGGTAAAAGAGGTGCTCAACGTGATACAGGACCTGGTCAGCTCCGGCATGACCACGGTGATCGTCACCCACGAGATGGGCTTTGCCCGGGAGGTGAGCGACCGGGTGCTGTTTATCGACGGGGGGCTGGTACAGGAATCCGGCACGCCGGAAGCCCTATTCACACAACCCCAGAACCCCCGGACCCGGGAATTTTTAAGCAAAGTACTATAAAAACAAGTCGCCAGAAAAAGGAGTTTCGCCATGACAGACCGGGAATGGATCCAACAGTCGGTTGAGAAAAACGCGGATATGCTGATCAAGGTCAGCGACGCCATTTGGGAATATGCGGAGCTGCCCTTCCAGGAGACCCGCTCCGCGGCCTTGCTAATGCAGCGTCTACAGGAAAGCGGCTTTGCTGTAAAAAGCGGCCTGGCAGGCATCCCCACCTGTTTTACCGGCGCCTATACGGCCGGAAGCGGCGGGCCGGTGGTGGGCTTCCTGGGGGAATACGACGCCCTGTCCGGCTTGAGCCAGGCCCCGGGCCAACCCGTCAAGGCCCCCGTGACCCCGGGTGGCAACGGCCATGGCTGCGGCCACTGCGCCCTGGGGGCCGGCGCCCTGGGGGCGGCCATCGCCCTGAAGGACTATCTGGACGCCACCGGCAAAAGCGGCACGGTGATCTACTTTGGCTGCCCGGCGGAGGAAGGGGCGGGCTCCAAGCAGTTTATGGCCCGGGCCGGCCTGTTCGACGGGGTGGATTTCGTTTATACCTGGCACCCCTCCACCGCCAACAGCGTGGAGGCAGTCCACTATAACGCCATCATGGGCGCCAATTTCCGCTTCTACGGCCTGACCTCCCATGCGGGCTCCACCCCCTATCTGGGCCGCAGCGCCCTGGACGCTTGCGAACTGATGAGCGTGGGCTGCAACTATTTGCGGGAGCATGTGATCCCGGAGGCCCGCATCCATTACGCCTACATCGATGCAGGCGGAACCGCCCCCAACGTGGTGCAGGACCGGGCGGTGGTGCGCTATGAGGTGCGGGCACCCTATGTATCCCAGGTGAAGGAGCTGTTCGCCCGGGTGGAACGGGTGGCCCAAGGGGCGGCTATGATGACGGATACCCGGGTGGAATGCGAACTGGCCATGGCCTTTACCGAATACCTGCCCAACCAGGCCCTGGCCCAGGTGGCCAACCAATGCATGGAGGAGATCGGCGCGCCCCCTTGGGACGAGGCGGATTATCGGCTGGCAAAGGGCTTCCTGGACACCTATAACCCGGAGGTGCAAGCCAACATCCGCTCTGAAATCGCCCGGATCTACGGGGAGGACCGGGTGGAGGCGATCCTGGCCAAGCCCCTGGACAGCCAGATCCATCCCTTTGCCCCCCAAAACATGCGCCTGGTGGCAGGCTCCACGGACGTGGGGGACGTGGGCTATGCGGTCCCCACGCTGAACATCAACGTGGCCACCTGCTGCGTGGGCAACGTGGGCCACACCTGGCAGATGACCGCCCAATCCTGTAGCCCCCTGGCCCATAAGGGCCTGTTGACCGCCGCCAAGATCCTGGCTCTATCCGCCGTGCGCACCATGGAGCAGCCCGAAGTAATGGCTGCGGCCAAGGCGGAGGTGGTCAAGCGCAACGGCGGCAAGTATGTTTGCCCCTTGCCGGATTCCGTAGAGCCCCCCATCGATACCTATTGAGCCGCTCTCTCGCGGAAAAAAGGCCCTGTTCCCAGCGGGAACAGGGCCTTTCGGCTGTCGAAAAAGGGGCTTGCGCCACTTTTTCGAGGTGTTCATAACTCCCTTGCGCCTACGGCGCGGCCAGGG
>UQOG01000148.1 GCA_900542615.1 uncultured Eubacteriales bacterium
TGGGGCTTCGTGCGTTCAAATTTTGCCTTTGCCATTGAAACTTCTTCCTCCAAAATGTTTTGTGCTTGTCTTTTCGGGGGACCTGCCCTCTGCCCGCATGAAAACGGGTGGCGCCGGCCATAAAAGGCCGGCATTTGGAGCGGGTGATGGGAATCGAACCCACATTATCGGCTTGGGAAGCCGACGCTCTGCCACTGAGCTACACCCGCGTAGCCACAGCGTATTCGGGCGGTTGCTCCGTCCTACAGCAGACCTCCGTAGAGTACAGCATCATTATTCTAGTACAGCAGGACATTTTTGTCAACCACAAAGGGCTTTGTTTTCCCGCATTTTTCATACTTCGTCCGTGGGATTTTGCCTTTGCCCCCGCCGCATACCATATGCTGTGGCCGGCGGGGGTTTCTACCCCTATTAAGCCGGGTGGGCGTCCAGGGCCAGGGCGGGCATCCCATTGAGGGCCAGGCTGGAGCGCCGGCCTGCCAGCAGGGCGTAGTGGCCCGCGCAGCCGATCATGGCGGCATTGTCCGTGCAGAAGCGGAAATCCGGGCAGTAAAAGCGCAGCCCGGCCGCCTGGCAGGCTTCCTGGAGCATGGCGCGCAAATACATGTTGGCGGAAACGCCCCCGGCCAAAGCCAGGGCCTGGCTGCCCTGGGCCTGGGCGGCATGGACGGCCTTTTCCGTAAGGGTATGGCACACCGCCCGCTGGAAGGAGGCGGCCAGATCCGCCTTGCAAAGGGGCGCCTGGCGCTGGGCGGCGTTGTGCAGCAGGTTCACAGCCGCAGTCTTTAACCCGGAAAAGCTCATATCCAGCCCCGGGCCTTCGTTGAACCCGGCCCGCAGGGGATAGGCGTAGGCGTTCCCCTCCAGGGCCAGCTTTTCCAGCTCCGGCCCGCCGGGATAGGGCAGGCCCAACGCCCGGGCCACCTTGTCAAAGGCTTCCCCCGCCGCGTCGTCCCGGGTGCAGCCCAGCAAGCGGAAGCGCTCATAATCCTCCACCGCCACAATGTGGCTGTGGCCGCCGCTGGCCACTAGGCAGGTAAAGGGGGGCCGCAGCTTGGGAAAGGTCAAATAGTTGGCGGCGATGTGGCCGGCCAGATGGTTTACACCCACCAGGGGCAGGCCCAGGGCCAGGGCCAAACCCTTGGCGTAGCTGACCCCCACCAGCAGGGCGCCCACCAGCCCGGGGCCGCAGGTGACCGCCAGGGCGTCGATCTCGGGAAGGGATACCTCCGCCCGGCGCAGGGCTTCCTCCACCACAGGGCCGATCCGCTCCACGTGGCTGCGGGAAGCCAGCTCCGGCACCACCCCGCCGTATTGCCGGTGGAGGGGGATCTGGGTATGGACCGCCATGGACAGCACCCGCCGCCCGCCTTGCAGCACTGCGGCGGCGGTTTCGTCGCAGGAGCTTTCTATGGCCAGCAGCAGCGCTTTGGGGTCCTCCCCATAAGCGGCCAGCCCTGCCGCCGCCTGTTCTTCATAGGAAATCAAGCTGCCGCGCCCTCCTTTCCGGCCCGCCGGCCCACCAGGCCCACCACCAGGCTCACCCCGGCGAGCCCCAGCAGGGACAGGCCGGTAAAGGCGGCGATGATCCCGGAAAACAGCTCCAGGGGACAAATGCGGATCATCCTACAGGTAGCATAATCCATGAGCCACAGATCATTGGTGAAAAACACATAATGGAAACGGGTCCAAAAATCCGAAAAATCCACCGCCGCATATACCCCCAGCACAACCAGCACCCCGGCAAAGATCCCCAAAGCCACCCACCAGCCCCGGCGTATTTGCCGGGAAAGCCCAGGCCAACGGCTCCAGGCGGCCATCCCGATCAGGAACAGGCCCAGGCTGGCCAGCCCCACATCCCCCAGGTCCCGGAAGGTCTGATACAGCGCCCGCACATCCACCATATGGTCGATCTCCTGCTGGTTGAACATCTGGACCTGCCGGCCATACTCCGTCACCGTGAGCTGGATGCTGTCCCGGCTGCCTTCCATATAGCCGATCATGGCCATCATGGCGTCGGTGCAATCCGCCGGGGAGATCCCGATCCGGCTTTGGGTATCCATTTCTTCATATATATTGGAAAAATACCCGGGCCGGTTGATGGTCAGCCGCAAAGCCCCCATCAATAGCCCCAGGATGGCCAGCAGCCACAAGGGCACCACCAGCAACGCCTTTGCCTTATCCATATCACGCCTCTCCCGGCAGCGCGCCCAAGGCCCAATCCAACGCCCGCATGGCGTCCTGCTCCAAATGGGGCTTCCCCAGGGTCAAAAGCCGGGCCGCCCGGCGGCGGGGCAGGGCGTTGAGGGCCACCAGGGCCGCAAAGAGCACATGGTCATGGTCGCTGGCCAGACCCACGTCGCTTTTTGGCAGGGCCGCCGTATAGCTGCCCATCTGGTCATAGCGCAGCTGGGCCCGGGCCGTGAGCTCCACCTGCTCCCCGGATAAATAGATCCGATACGTCTCCGCCCGGGGGCACCAGCTTTCCAATGCCACGTCCACGGTAAACAGCCCCGCTTCCGCCGCATCGTCCCCGCCCTTGGGCTGTAGGCTGCCCATGGGGGCCAAGCCCAAATGCCCAATGGTGATCACCCGGGTGCGGGGGTCCCGGTCCAGGGCGTCAAAAACCCCAAACCGCCGCAGGGCCACCCCGGTTACCCCGGTCTCCTCCTCCAGCTCCCGGGCCGCGCCCTCCAGGCTGGTCTCATCCATATTCAAAAATCCCCCGGGCAAAGCGTACCGCCCCAGGTCCGGATGGTTCCCCCGCCGCACCAGGGCCACGCTCAGGCATAGCTCTCCCGCCACCTCTTGCAGGGTGAACACCGCCGTATCCGCCGTGACCGAGGGGTGGGGATATTTATTTACATCATAGGCCGCCAAAAATTCCGCCAGGGTCTGGCCCTTGGCATTGCGCAGCTCTTCCATCTTTCCTTCCGCCTTTCTATGGGTATTCTTTGGGGTATTATATCATAGTTTAGTAACAAATGGGGCCCCCGGCACAAGAATTCCCCCGCCGGGCCCCCATCCATTTCCCGGCCGGCCTGTTCCCTAGGCCGCCCGGCCTATTGAGGTGCGTTGCCCATGCTGCAAAAAACCATCCCCCTTCGGGGCGACCATAGGGCCCTGCTGCGCCTTCATGGCCAGGACCCCCAAGCCTGCCATATTTCCCTGGACCCGCCCCTTGCTTCCGGCTGCCTGTTCCTGGCCGGGGAAGCCGGCCAAGTCCAACCCATCCCCCTTGCGCCGGATGGTTCCGCTTCCCTTGCCCTGGATTTTATCCCCCTGGGCGCCCTGGTATACGACGGAACCGCCTTCCCCCTCTCCGGCGGCTTCGCCGGCCGACAGGCCCTCCTGGAACAGGTCCAGGTGGCCATCCGCCTCCAGGGCCTTCCCCAGCCCATAGCGCCGCCCTGCGTCCCAGCCCGGCAGCCGGACCCAGCCCCTTCCTTAGACGCCGGGCCATTGCCCCAGGAACCCGCCCCAGCCTCCGCCGCGGCCCAGCCTGCTCCCCCCGACGCTGCCGCCGGCCCCGCCCCGGAACCGGCTGCGCCCTGCCCGGCGGAGGAAGCGCCGGCCTCCCAACCCATACGCCCTCCTGCCGATGCCCCGGCGGCGCCGCTATCCTCAGCCGCCCAGGCGGACGCCCCCCCGGATCAAGCCGCATCCCCTGCGGACGCGCCCCCGGAACAGCCCTCCCAGGCGGAACCCGCTCCCAGCCGGCAGCAAAGCCCGGCCCTTTTGGATATCCTACAGCGGGCCCAAGCCCTATTCGCCCCCCAGGAATCCCAGGCCGCCCCGGCTTCCTCCCAAACCCCGGCCCCCAAGCCCATCTCCAACCCCTTCCCCCGGGCCTTTCCCCAAAGCGCCTGGAAGCGGGTGGAATATCCCGGCCGGCCCGGCCACTATCTGGTGGGGGAAGGCATGGGTCGGGGTGGCGCATATACCGTCTACGCCCTGCCCGGAGCCTATTCCCCCGTTTCCCGCCAACCCGGCTTCGGCCGCTTCCTCCGGGCCGCCGACGGCAGCGGCTACTGGATCCGCATCGTCCCCAGGCGGGGATGACGCCCCGCAGCCTGTAGCCAGGTTTCAGCGGCCCTCCCGAAAGGACGGTAAAAATCCCGGCGGCGGGGGGGGCGGCGGCGGGGCGCGAAGCGCCCTGAAATAGCGGGGCCAGGGGCCTTTGGCCCCCGGCCCCGCTGCTGTCGAAAAAGTGGCTTACGCCACTTTTTCGAGGTTTTC
>UQOG01000149.1 GCA_900542615.1 uncultured Eubacteriales bacterium
CCCCCCGGGGGATAACGGCCGGGAGCCGCAGCCGGGCAGGCAAACAAAAAAGCGGCCGGCCGGCCGCTTTTTTGTTTGCCTTATCCCAAGGAGAACAGAAGCAGATGCACCAAAAGCACCGCTGTGAAGGCGATGATGGACGCCATCCGGCCCCGGGTAAAGCTACGGGCAATGTTGCGCTGCAAGATATTGGGAATCAGCAGCAGGATCACCACCGCAAACACCAGCCCTACGGAACCAAAGGTTTCCGTCCCCCCCAGATAAAACAGGCACAACCCGCCGGCAATGCCCAGCGCCACCCCGACCATGGTTTGCCACAGCTTCCATTTTTCCGGGGAAAGGTTGGAGACCAGCCGGTCCAGGCTGCTTAGATATTCGTTTTCCAGCTCGTCCTGCTGGGATTCCGGGCGCTGTTGTTCCTGTTCCTGGACGTCCATGTTACAGCCCTCCCGTCAGGCAACGGTCTTCCACAGGCCGTGGAGGTTGCACCAGGCATAGGCGGCGATGGGTTCGTCGCCGGGGCATAGGGCAAAGCATACCTGGGGCGCCTCCCCGGGGGCAAGCAGCTTGCGCTGGTTGCCGGCCTTAGTCTCCAGGGCGATCCAGCCGATATGGTGTTCCGGCAGCATGGGATGGTCCACGCTGCCCACCTTTACGGTGACGTAGACGCCGGTCTGCTCCAGCAGGGGCACGTGTTTTTCCGCGGCCGCGTCCACGCTGCCGGGGACGATCTCCTGCATCGTTTCGCCGCAGCACATGACGGGTACGCCCTTATTTTCCACATAGGCGATGATGTTGCCGCAATGGGCGCATTGATAAAACTTCATAAACCATGACTCCTTTGTATTTTGTTATCGTCTCCCTTGCAGATGAAGGGCGCGTTGCAGATACGATGGCAGCGGCGGGCTGCCGGCCGGATCAATAGCCGGCTTTGCGGTAGCGGTCCATCATGGAGGTAAAGAGGATCTTGGTGCTGGGAGGGGTATAGCTGATGGTATTGGCCCCCGCGTCGATGGTGCGCAGGATGCTTTCCCCGGTGGGACCGCCGGTGGCGATGATGGGCACCGTGGGGTAGCGGGAGCGGATGGAACGGACCACCTGGGGGGTGCGGTCGGCGGCGGAGATATTCAGGATATCCACGCCGGCCTCCAGGCGGGCTTCGATGTCGGTATGTTCGTTGAGCACGGTGGCCACGATAGGGATGTCCACCACATCCGCGATCATGCGGACGGTTTCATTGGGCAGGGGCGCGTTCACCACCACGCCGATGGCGCCCTGGGCTTCCGCATCCTTGGCCAGGGTCACGGTGCGTTTGCCGGTGGTGGTGCCGCCCCCCACCCCGCAGAACACGGGGATATAGCTGGCGGAGATGATGGGATGGGAAATGGCCTGCTGGGGGGTAAAGGGATAGACGGCCAGCACCGCGTCCGCATTACAGTTCCGGATAATGGCAATATCCGTGGAGAACACCACGGATTTGAGCCGTTTGCCCAATACCACCATGCCGCTGGCCTGGTAGATTTCGTCCGGCATCTCGAGGATATGCGCCCGGAGCTCGCCGGTGATCCTAGGGACGTGACGGTTATTCATATGCAAACACCTCCTGTGTGATTCAGATCGGGGGAAAGGCCCACATCAAGGGGATGGAAAGATTATAATCGCATCCCCGGCGTCTTTCAATACGACGGGGTATTTTTTCCCTTTTCTTTACATTTTATCAGCAAAACCGGCCCTGGGGAACCCCAAAGTGGAAAGGTTGTAAGAAGGCGCAAAGAGGCATATTAAAAAGATCTTAATGGGTTTCCCCCTACGAAATTAAAGGAGAACGTGGTAGTATGAAGCTGGCCGGAGCAACGGCAGGAGGGAAGCATGTATAAAATACTGGTTTGCGATGATGACAGGGATATCGTATCCGCGTTGGAGATCTACCTCAAGGCGGAGGGCTACCAGGTGGAAAAGGCATACAACGGCCAAGAAGCCCTGGCCTGTATGGAAAAGGAAGAGATCCACCTGGTGCTGATGGATATTATGATGCCGGGGCTGGACGGCATATCCGCCACCATCCAGCTGCGGCGGGCCAGCAATGTGCCGGTGATCCTCATCACGGCAAAAAGCGAGGATACGGACAAGGTGCTGGGGTTGAACCTGGGGGCGGACGATTACATTACCAAGCCTTTCAACCCGGTGGAGGTGATGGCCCGGGTGCGCAGCCAGCTCAGGCGGTACGCCCAGCTGGGAGGCATGGAGCAAAAGCCCACGGCCCTGCAAATCGGGGGCATCCGGCTGGACGACGAGGCCAAGGCCGTGACCCTGGACGGGGACCCGGTATCCCTGACCCCCATCGAATACAGCATCCTGCGGCTGCTCATGTCCAACCCGGGCAAGGTGTTCAGCTCCAGCCGCATCTATGAGCTGGTCTGGAAGGACAGCGCCTTTGGGGCGGAAGGGACGGTGGCGGTGCATATCCGCCATTTGCGGGAAAAGCTGGAGATCGATCCTGGGGAACCCCGGTACCTGAAGGTGGTATGGGGCCAGGGCTATAAAATGGAAAAGGGGGAGGCTAGATGAAAGGACCCTATCGCTTTTTATACAAGGCCGCAGCCGTATTCCTTCACAGCATCTTTGCCATGGGAATCGGCTATTGCGTGATATACCTGCTGCTAAGCTACGCCTCGCCGGCGAACCTACCGGCGGCCCTGTCGGACCATACGGGGCTGCTGACCCTGGGGCTGGGGTTCTGCTGCCTGGGCCTGCTGGCCACGCTGACCTACCTTATGCGGGGGGCGGGCCGCCGGCCGGAGGCGGAAGGATTTTTCCCCGGCTGGCAGGAGAAGATCCCCCTGGATCTATACCTCCTCCTGTCGATCTCCGCCCTTTGCGCCATCCTCACGCCCCTGGTCCAGAACCTGCCCAATTGGATCTATTCGGAGGGCAGCCTGTTGGTGGTTCTGCCCCTGCTTGGGGCCGCCGCCCTGCTGGCCTTGGCCCTGCTCATGACCCTGGCTACCCGGCTCAAGCTGGGGGGCTGGTGGCGCAATACCGTCATCTATTGGATCCTGGGCCTATGCCTGCGGGCCCTCCGCTGGCTCTTTCGGAGTATTCGGGGGCTGTTCGACGCCTTGCCTGCCATATGGCCGGTGGCGCTATTGTCTGGGATCTTCCTGTTCGCCGCCTTTTTAATGGGCGCCACGGGCCTGTATAGCGGCCTGGGGGTACTATTGTGGCTGGGCATCTGTGGCGGGATCTTCCTGTTATGCTGCTATGGGGCCATTCAGTTTGGCGCCATTCAAAAGGTGACCGAGCAGCTGGCCGAAGGCAAGCTGGAAGCCAAAGTCCATACGGAAAAGCTCCTGCCGCCCTTCCGGCGGCATGGGGAAGCGGTGAACCGGATCGGCAAGGGCATCCACAAGGCGGTGGCGGAGCAGCTCAAAAGCGAGCGGTTCAAAACCGAGCTGATCACCAACGTTTCCCACGACCTGAAAACCCCTCTTACCAGCATTGTCAACTATGTGGACCTGCTGGGGAAGGAACAGCTGGATAACCCCCGAGCAGCGGAATATGTAGCGGTGCTGCGCCGCCAGGCCCAGCGCCTTAAAAAGCTCACAGAGGACCTGGTGGAAGCCTCCAAGGCCTCCAGCGGGGCCATGGCGGTCAACCGGATCCCTATGGATCTTGGGGAGCTGCTTTCCCAATGCAGCGCCGAATACGCAGAGCGGCTATCAGCCGCCAACCTGGAACTGGTAACGGATTGCCCAGCCGGCGTCCAAGCGCTGGCGGATGGGCGGCTGCTGTGGCGGGTATTCGACAACCTGCTGGGCAACGCCTGCAAATACAGCCAGCCCGGCACCCGGGTATATATGGCCGTGGAGCCGGCCCAGGAACAGGTACGGGTGCAGGTGAAGAACATTTCCCGGGAGGTGCTCAACGTGACCCCGGAAGCCCTGATGGAGCGGTTTGTCCGGGGGGATAGCAGCCGCAGCGCCGAGGGCAGCGGCTTGGGCCTGTCCATTGCAAAGAGCCTGGCGGAGCTGAACGGCGGCAAGCTGGAGCTGGTCATCGACGGGGATCTATTCAAGGCCATATTGACCTTGGAAAAGCCCTAACCTGCCTTCAAATAAAAAAAGCGGGCGGCCCACCGCCCAATTAGGCTTCCGCGGCTGCCCCTTCCCTTCCGGGAGGGCCGGGGCCGCG
>UQOG01000150.1 GCA_900542615.1 uncultured Eubacteriales bacterium
GGGGCGGGGCCTTTGGCCCCCGCCCCTGCGCGTTTGTTTGGCAGGCCGGGGGCCCTGTGGGCCCCCGGCCGCCAAACGCCGCCGCCCCCCCCGCGGATTTGCGGGACGGCCGGAGCAAGCGGGATTAGAGGTCGTCTGCGTCCTGGACCGGCGGCTCCCCTTCCCGGCCCGTGCCGGTGTAGCTGCCCTCCACGTCGCTTTTGATGCCGCGTTGGTTCAGCTTGCGCATGGTGGCCGCCAATATGGCGGGATCCATGGGTTTTTTCGGTTCCATTCCGGGACTCCTTTCCTGTTTTGGTTCAGGTTTCCCCGGGGAGCCCGGACTTATACCTCGGCCGCTAAAAGCTCCTGGGCGATGGGCCCCTGGGCTGCAGAGGCTTCCGCCGGCTGGGCCGCCTCCAAGGCGGCCCGTTTCTTTGCCATCAAAGATAGGGCCTGTTCCTTGCCGTCAAAGAGCATCAGCTCCATGGCCACATCCGGGGTCAGCATCCCCATGTTGGTCATGCTGAGGATCAATTCGTTGTGGGCGGCCACGGTAAACTGATTTTCCCGCTGTACCTTTATGCTCACGTTGAATTCCAGGGGGACCCGGTTGCCCAGCTTGGTCTCCTGGGAAAGCATATCCGCCGTCAGCACTGCCTGGCGTTGGTCCGCGCTGGGCAGGGCCACCCGCCGGGGCAGCAGGCAAAACTCCCGCTCCACCTCCAGCTCCTGGCGCACCGCGCAGGCGAAGGCGTCGTGTACCGCCCGCACGGCCATACGGCTGCGCTTGCTGCTCATCTCCTGCAGGGCGGCGATGGCGGATGCGGCGGTGACGCCGCCGGCGGTCATGCCCCGGGAGAAGTCGTTGGAGCCGCTTTCCTCTTTGATGCTTTCCCGGATGGCCTGGATGTAGGATACCAAATAGGCAGGCAGCGGCGGCGTGGGGAACCAGGTGACCCCGTTGAGGTTTTCCCCCTTATGGACCTCCTTGCTCCAATCCCGCAGGTCGTCTATGTCAAAGCCGCTGGCCCCGGTGACCAGGAGCTTGTTATGGGAGGCCATGAGAGCGTTTTTCAACAGGATCTGGTCCAGCTTGTCGGAATATAGCTGGGCCTTTTCAAACATATCCACAAAGCCAAAGCCCAGGCAGGTGCCCTTGCGGGGGAATAGGGGGGTCACCACAAAGGGGTATTGGCCATGGGCAAAATAGCCCTCCGGCTTCTGGCGGCGGCTATCCTCCAGCAGAACGCCGCCGGCCAGCTTTTGCATATGCACCCGGTATTGGCCGGATTTTGCATCGTACTCCCGCTGCCAGCATTCCAGCAGCAGGATGGTATCCTCCTCCCGCACCTGGAGCAGCTCGTCCCGCATGGGGCGCAGGCCCAGGGTATCCGCCTGCATGGCAGGGACTTCCTTTGGATAGTGGCTCTGGAACCAGGCCCTGGGATAGGGGACAAACTTAAATACCGCCCGGCCCTCCTGAAAATCCTCCACCAGGGGATCGAACAGGATGCTTCTGGGGTCCACGTGGCGGATAAACGCGCCGCCCATGCCCCCGTTGAGCTCCGGATCATAGCCGGTTTCCTGGATCATATAGCCCCCCACCAACAGATCGTGGGTCAGGCGGCCATATTCCTGGCTATAGCCTGCCCGGACATGGTTTTCCTTTATGGTGGCGGTGAGCAGCTCTGCAAGCTGGCTATAGGCGGGGTCGTCGGCGGTGATGATGGCCTCCGGGAAGCTATCCATCAGGTCTGCCCGCAGGTTTTCCACCGTGGACTGGATGATGGGGGTCACAGGCCGGGGCTCTCCCGAATGGGTCTCGGGGACATCCTGCCAATGGTTCCCATGATAGATGCGTTCGCACCGGGCCAGGCGTTGCCATTCGCCTGCGTAGGCCTGGCGGAATTGGTCGAACAGGGCATAGACCTCCTGGGTCTGCTGATTGCGATTCACGGACGTTTCCTCCTTATATGCTTAAAAATGACGGGGGCTGTTGCGGTTCCAGGGACAAAGGGTCATAGGGCTTGGGCTTGGGGAGGATGGGCGCCTGGCCGGGCGCCGGCCGGGACATGAGGGCATAGCGCAGGGATTCCGGCGCATGGTCCTCCCCGTCTGCCGCGTCCTCCCGATCATGCCGGTCGAATATCAAAAGGGGCAGGGTGCGGATCAGGTTTTCGCAGCAGGGGAAGCATTGCCAGCGGGGCCGGCCGTCGGCGGCGTCGGCCAGATATCCCCGCACCCGCTGCCAGCCCGCCACCCGGGAATTGTCCGCCGGGGTCAGGGGCACCCCCGCCAGGGCAAACAGCTCCGCAATGCTTTCCCCCTCGAAGCCCCCCTCGCTTTTCAGGATGGCCCCCCGCTTTTGCCACATATCCGGGGAGGCCACCGTATAGGCGATCTGCTCCCCCGCTGACAGGGCCTGGATCTTGGCCGCCACAGCATCCGCCCGCGTCTGGCGCACATACAATTCCCGGTAGGTATATACCCGGCCTTCCCCATCCACCCCGTGCCACAGCACGGCGCAGGGGTCGTTGTACCCCCAGTCGATGGAGCGGAACCTGCGCCACCAATCGGGTATGGGAAAGGGATCGCATACATGCCGTCCCCGGGAAAATTCCCGGAAAAATTGGCCGGACAGCACGTCCCAATCCCCGTCCAAATACGCCCGCCTTAGATCCTCCGGCAGGGCCTGCAGCTGCTTCACATACCCCGGGTCCCCCTGGAGCAGCACCGGGTTATCCCAGATCCTGGCGGGAATAAAGGCGTATTCCGACGGCTCCTCTCCCGGCTGGTACCGCCGGTCGATAAACAGCCGCTTTACCCACCCGTGGCCTGGCCCCCCCGGGTTGCAGGTATAATACATCCGGGGCTTGAAGCCCGCCTTGACGGTTCGGTTGCAGGTGGTCAGAAATTGCATCTGCTCCTCGGTGAAATGGGTGGCCTCCTCCAGGCCGATCACATCGTATTCCTGGCCCTGATATTGATATACGTCCCCTTCCTTGTCGCAGTAGCCCAGCCGCAGCCTGCTTCCCGTGGGAAAGCGGAAAACCCGCTCTGTCCCATTGTAATCCACCGCTTTGCCCAGCTCCGATAACAGCGGCACCAGGTGGTTCTCCCGAAGCTCCGGCAGGGTGCGCCGCAGCAGCAACAGGTTGAGCCCCGGCTGGTGCAGCGCCAGCAGCACCAGCTTCCTGCGCATGGCCCAACTCTTGCCCCCTCCCCGGGCCCCTCCATAGGCCGTATGCCGTGCCTGGCTCCGGAAAAATTCCGCCTGGCGGGGGTTGGGTATCCCCTTTAACAGCAACCGCAAACAATCCCCCTCCTTTTTATCGTACATTTGTTCTTGTTTATAGCTTAACAATCCCCCACGGCCTCGTAAATAGCAGGTTTCGCGCAGGTTTCATTCCCTTTTTGCGCGGCTTTCCATTTTTTCTTTTGTCATAATTTATTTATTATTTTTTTTGCCTTTTCCCATTGACCTTCCGGCTGAAATGCTGTATGATATTTCCACAAATCGTACAATTGTTCTAATCTTAAGCACTGTAATAAGGAGACACGATGCATATGGAACAGGATCTACATTTGGAAAACCATATGGTATCCGCCCAATCCTTGGAGCGATATTACGGGCCCAAGGCGGAGCCCACCGCCCGGGCCGCATACCGGGCAACGGAGAAGCGGCTCTACCGGCTGCCAGCCCTGCGGGAGCGGGTAGAGGACGACCAGGAGGACCTATTGGCCCTGGAAAGCGGAGAAATGGAGGTATTAGCGCCCAGGCCGGCCCTGTTGGAAGCGAGCCACAGCCCGGGTCCGCGGCGATCGCCCCAAGAGCTCCGGCAGGATCAGCTGGCGATCCTGCGGGGGCGGCTGGCGGCCAACGAACGGGAGCTCAAGCGCATGAACGCGGCCCTTGCCTACATTGAAAACGATCCTTACTATAAGGTTATCGAGATGAAGTACTTTCAAGGAATGCGGGAGGCGGATATCGCGGAATCGATGCTTTGCGACCCGACAACCATCCGGCGGAACCGGGCCCGGCTGATCAAGCGGCTGGCCTTGCGGCTCTACGGGGTAGACGGTCAGCCCTGAGCGCCCGGGGGGGCGGCGGGGGGCGCGCAGCGCCCTAAAACGGGGGAGCCGGAGG
>UQOG01000151.1 GCA_900542615.1 uncultured Eubacteriales bacterium
CTTTGCGCGCCCGCCGCCGCCCCCCCGCACGGCCCCGGCGTGTAGGGAGGAATTATCCTGCGCCACAAAAAAAGGAGGCAAGGCGCCTCCCAAGGGAACATAGGAATGATAGCGGAACGAAAACGGGGATTAGACGTTGCGGGGATCCCGGGTCTTGCCGAAAAAGGTGAGGGCCAGGATACCGGGGCCGGTGTGGGAGCCGATCACAGGGCCAACGGGGGAAATGTGCACCGTTGTTTCGGGATGGAGCGACAGAACAGCCGCCTTGAGGGCCTGGGCTTCCTCCAGGCAATCCCCGTGGCCCACAAATACCGTGCCGTCCACCTGGGGATCGTATAGGCTGGCAAACTGATCCAGCAGCCGTTGGGTGGCCCGTTTCCGGCCCCGGGGCTTGTCGCTGACCTCTAAAAGCCCCTTGTCGTCCACAAAGAGCATGGGCTTGATCTGTAGGGCAGTGCCTGCCACCGCCACGGCGGCGGAAACGCGGCCGCCCCGGCGCAGGTGTTCAAAGGTATCCACCATAAACAGATGGCACAGCCCTAAGCGATGGGACTCGACCCATTCCACCAGGGCGTCCAGCGCGAGGCCCGCCTGTTGCTGGCGCAGGGCGCCCAGGATCAGCTGGCCTTCCCCAATGGAGGCGGACAAGGTATCCACGTAGCAAAGGGTGCGTTGGGGATATTTTTCCCGAAGCTCCTCCATGCATAGTAGGGCTCCTTGGTAGGTGCCGGACAGGCCGGAGGAGAAGCCCAGATAGACCAGGTCCATGCCCTGCTGCAAAATGGGCTCAAAGACCTCCATATAGGTGGCCGGATTGATCATGGAGGTGGAGCCGAAGCTGCCGCTGCGCAGGATGCCGTAGAAGGAATCCACCTCCAGATCGCCGCCCGGCCCAAAGGAATGGGGTTCCCCATCGATGTTCACCGGCATGGGCACCACGGCGAGGGGCGGCAGGCCGGCTAGCAGAGCGGGCGTCAGGTCAGACGTGGCGTCTGTTACGATCTGATAAGACATAGTAACTCCTTTTGTAAAATTGAGGCAATGCGGGAAGGCCCGGGGACGTTACCCGTTAGGGGGATGCACCGCATAGTCATACATCTATACATTATAAAGGATCGCCTTATTATATGCAAGCCGCAGAATGCCTGGGAAAAAAAGGAACGCCCCGGTTCTGCGAGAGAAACGGGGCGATGGGCTCACCGCTGGGCTTCCAGCTCCCAATAGGCCACGCTATAGGGGGGCAGCTGGCTGCCGCCGCCAAAGTCGTGGAGTTGGCCGGTCAATCGGTCCACAGCCTGGCCGGCGCCGGCGTCAAAATGGGCGGTAAAGGGGACGCTGTCCGCGTTGATGGCCACCAGGATCCGCTGGCCCCCATAGGCCCGCTGGAAGATGTACTGCCGGTTGGTAAGCAGCTTCATGGCATAATCCCCGTGGCATAGGGCGGGGGTGCTGGTATGAATATGGGCCAGCTTGCTGATGAAAGCGGACAGCGCATTTTCCACAGGCCGGTCCAGGGCAGGCCGCAAGGCCCAATCCCCGTCCCGCTTCCGGCCCTGGATGCCCCACTCGCTGCCATAGTAGAGGCAGGGAATGCCCGGCATGGCGAACAGCAGGCCATAGAGCAAGGGCAGGTGCTGGGGGCATTGCAAAATGCTGGCTACCCGCTCCACATCGTGGTTATCCGCAAAGCAAAGCAGGTGCTTTCCCTTGTATAGGGTCCAATTTTCCGGGCCGAACTGCCGGGCAATGCTGTGGGCGATCTCAAAGAGGTTCATGCTGTTGAAGCTGGAATATAGTCCCTTATAGCACTCATAGTTGGTGCAGCTGTGGAGCATCTCCGGGTTGACCAGCCGGTTGTAGTCTCCATGGAGCATTTCCCCCAGCAGGAAAAAGTCCGGGTCCCGTTGCTGGCAATAGCCCCGAAGCTGCCGCAGGAAATTGGGGTCCAGGGTATAGGCCACATCCAGCCGCAGCCCGTCGATGTGGAACCAATCCATCCACAGCCCCACCGTCTCCAGCAGGTATTGCACCACCGCCGGGTTTTGCAGGTTCAGGGCCACCAATTCATAATGACCCTCCCAGCCTTTATACCAGAAGCCGTCATTGTAAGGGCTGTTCCCCCCAAAGTCCACATAAAACCAATCCTTATAGGGGCTATCCCACTTCTTGGCCAATACGTCCTGAAAGGCCCAGAATCCCCGGCCAACATGGTTGAACACCCCGTCCAGCACCACCCGGATCCCCTTATCGTGGAAGGCCCGGCATACCTGGGCCAGATCCTCGTTGCTTCCCAAGCGGACATCCACCCGGCGATAGTCCCGGGTATCGTAGCCATGGGCATCGCTTTCAAACACCGGGCAAAGATATACCGCGTTGGCTCCCAATGTTTGAATGTGCTCTACCCAGCCTAGCAAGCGCAGCAGCCGGGGGGCACTGACCCCATCGTTTTCCCGGGGCGCGCCGCACAACCCCAGGGGGTAGATCTGATAAAATACGCTTTCCTCGTACCACATGGTAGCAGCCTCCTACGGCAGGCCGAAGGTTTGCCAGCATACGCGCTTGCGGATGGGCCGGGGCCTACCTTCCCCATTATACCATGAATGGCCGCCACTCCCAAATTTCCCGGGAAATCTTGTAATATCCTACAAACTTTATGCCGCAGCAAAGGGGAAACCACAGGACGAAAGGGGGAAAATATGGTATAATTAAGCCATAGATCGTGCAATACATAAAATTGGACATAGCAAACAAAGGAGGCAATTTTTTATGAGCGGTTTGATGGAAGGTATGTTAAAGCGGCGCAGCATCCGGGCTTATAAGCCGGATATGGTTCCCCAGGAGGCCATCGAAGCCATCCTGAAGGCCGGCACCTACGCCCCCACGGGCAGCGGCAAGCAGTCGCCGATCATCATCGCGGTCACCAATCAGGCAATGCGGGATAAGCTTTCCGCCATGAACGCCAAGGTCATGGGCAAGGAAGGGGACGATCCCTTTTACGGCGCCCCTGTGGTGCTGGTGGTGCTGGCGGATAAGTCCAAATCCACCTATCTGTACGATGGCAGCCTGGTGATGGGCAACCTAATGCTGGCCGCCTATGACCAGGGCCTGGGCAGCTGCTGGATCCACCGGGCCAAGGAGGAGTTCGAGAGCGAAGAGGGCAAAGCTATCCTCCGGGAGCTGGGCATCGAGGGGGATTACGAGGGCATTGGCCATTGCGTGCTGGGATATCCCGCCCAGGCCCTGCCGGAGGCCAGCCCCCGCAAGGACAATTACGTCTACTATATCAAATAACCTGCATGATCAAGAAAAAAGTGGCTTAATGCCACTTTTTTCTTTCCCCCAAAACAACTGCGGCCGGCAGCGGAGCCTCCGCTGCCGGCCGTTTTTCCCGTTCGCGCCCGCCGCGATTTGCCGCGAACGGGCGTCGGGCAAAGGATCAGTCCTCTACGCCTACCATCACGGACGTGGCCTTGATGACCACATATACGTCTTGGCCTTCCTTCAGGCCCAGCTCCTTCACGGAAGCGATGGAGATGACGGAGGTGATGGTGTTACCGCCTTCAATGGCCACCCGGACGATGGAATTCACCGCCCCCAGCTCGATGGAGGTGATCTTGCCCGCAAATTGGTTGCGCACGCTCAGCCGCACCTTTTCCAGGCCGATCATCACCTCGGTGGATTTGATGACCGCAATGGCGTCCTTGCCGGGCTCCAGGCCCAGCTCCTGGGCGGAAGCCTTGGTGATGTTGGCGCTTACCAGAACCCCGTTGGCGTCCAGAGTGACCAGGGCATTCACAATGCCCTGCTGTACGGAAACGATCTTGCCCTTTAGTTGATTCCTTGCACTTAGCCGCATACTATATAGCCTCCTTTGGTAATCTATAACAATAGCATATCCTATTCGAAGGAAAGTATATCCCATTTTGGGAAAAAGTCAAATACACTTTTTCTATATTCCCCATGTCCGGGAAAAGCGGGGCGGAATGGGGCGTAGGCGCATTTTTCTGGGGTAGGATCGGCCAGCCGCGGGGGGGGCGGCGGCGTTTGGCCGGCCCTTCGGGCCAGCCAAACCAACGGCCGGGGGGCCTGCGGCCCCCGGCCGTTGTGCGCGCTGCGCGCGCCC
>UQOG01000152.1 GCA_900542615.1 uncultured Eubacteriales bacterium
GCCCGGGGCCTTTGGCCCCAGGCCCCGCTCTTTCAGGGCGCTTTGCGCCCAGCCGCCGCCCCCCCTCCGCCGGGTTTTCCACCAACGCCAAAGCGGCTTCCTGCAACGCCCTTGCTCACTGGGCTTCCGCCTCGCGGCACCCGCCGCCGGCGGCGCCCGGCTCCGCCTTGCCGCCGGCCGCATCCCGGGCCCGTCGGCTGCTGGAAAGCCTGCGGGAGCGGGCTACACGGCTTGCGTTCCGGCCCCTGCCGCCAGCGGAAAAAACTGTGCAAAAAGGGTTGACAAGGAGGGGAAGCGATTGTATACTTGTATACGATAATGCAAGAGTACAATTCGGGGGTCGACTATGCCTGGCGTAACATTCAACCGGCGCACCAATCTTTTGGATGAGAACATTTACAAATACCGTTTGCAAGAGGTGGAGGAAGGCAATTACTTCCGCTCCATGTTCGAATACACCACCGTGCCCAAGGTGGCCTTCAACAACCGGGTGGTGCCCATGTGTATGCCGGAGGAGATCTGGGTCACGGATACCACCTTCCGGGACGGGCAGCAGTCCCGCTCCCCCTTTACGGTGAAGCAGATCGTAGACCTTTATAAACTCATGTCCAAGTTGGGCGGGCCCAAGGGCCTGATCCGCCAGAGCGAGTTCTTCCCCTATACGGAGGCGGACCGGGCTGCCATCGAGCAGTGCATGAGCCTGGGGCTCAAGTTCCCGGAGGTCACCACCTGGATCCGGGCGGCGGAGCAGGACTTTGCCCTCATCAAGGCCATGGGCATGAAGGAGACCGGCATTTTGGTTTCCTGTTCGGATTATCACATCTTCCGCAAGATGAACCTGAACCGCTCCCAGGCCCTGGATAAATACCTGGGGGTCATCAAGGACGCGCTATCCCTGGGCATCCGTCCCCGCTGCCACTTCGAGGACGTGACGCGGGCGGATTTCTACGGCTTTGTGGTGCCCTTTGCCAACGAGCTGGTAGCCCTTTCCAAGGAGAGCGGCATTCCCATCAAGATCCGCCTGTGCGATACCCTGGGCTTTGGCGTCACCTATCCCGGCGTGTCCCTGCCCCGGAGCGTCCAGGGCATCGTCTACGGCCTGACCCATCTGTCCGGCGTGCCCAGCGAATGCCTGGAGTGGCACGGCCACAACGATTTCTATAAGGTGGTCACCAACGCGGCCACAGCCTGGCTCTACGGCTGCAGCGCGGTCAACGGCACCCTGTTGGGCCTGGGCGAGCGCACCGGCAATTGCCCCATCGAGGCCATGCTCATCGAGTACGCCCAGCTGCGGGGCACCAGCGACGGCATCAATTTCCCCGTGATCACCGAGATCGCCGAGTATTTTGAAAAGGAGATCGGATACCCCATCCCCTTCAACACCCCCTTTGTGGGCAACAACTTCAACGCCACCCGGGCGGGCATCCACGCGGACGGTCTGCTGAAGGATGAGGAGATCTACAATATCTTCGATACCGCCCGGTTGCTCAACCGTCCCGCCACCGTTACCGTGGACCGCTTCAGCGGCCTTGCCGGCATCGCCTACTGGATCAACGCCTATTACCGGGTGCCCAAGGAGATGGTGGTGGATAAACACGCGCCCATCGTGGCCAAGATGAAGGCCTTGATCGACCAGCAATACGACCAGGGCCGCAACACCGCCATGGGCCCCCGGGAGCTTCGGGCCATGGTAAAAGCCCTGGACCCCAAGCTGCACGATACCTTAATCTCCCTGCACCGCAAGGACAAGGAGATCTATTGGTAAGGCGGTTTGCCTATTCCGCCCTTTCTTTCAGGTTCCCAGCCCAGGCCAGGGCTGGGATTTTTTTGCCGGCCGGGGGGGGCGGCGGCGTTTGGCGGCCCGGGGGGCCCTGCGGGCCCCCCGGGTCAGCCAAACGAAAAAGCGGGCGCCGGAGGCTTGCCTCCGGCTCCCGCTTTTCAGCGCGCTTTGCGCGCCCGCCGCCCCCCTTGGGGACGCAGCGCAACCGGACCTGCCGGGACAAGCGGGGTGAAGGCCGGGCTTCGCCGGCCAGGGGAACATGAAAGAAATCAAAAGAAAAAATTGACATTTCTTTATGGCCAAATCCCTATCCAAGGGGGGTATTTGCGGGTATAATGGAAATAATAAGGAAGGTATTTTGGGGGATAAGGGGCGTGCGGCCCGGGTTGCCGCTGTCCCCGGCCCCGCGCCCATAGGCGGGGCGCATTTTACAAGGGGAGGTATCGGCCATTGATCACCATCGGCATCTGCGGCGCCAGCGGCAGCGGCAAAAGCACCATGGCCCGGGAGATCCGGGATTCCCTGACCTGCAACGCCTTGATCCTGGGGCAGGATTGCTATTATAAGGATTACAGCCATCTGCCCTTTCAGGAGCGGTGCCGGATCAATTATGACGAGCCGGATGTATTCGACTTTGACGAGCTGTTGGAGGACCTGAATACCCTGGAGCGGGGGGAGCCCATCAACCGCAACGCCTATGACTATACCAACCAGATGCGGGCGGATACCGATGAATTGCTCATGCCCCCGGATGTTTTGATCCTGGAAGGCATCCATATGTTCCGGGATAAGCGGATCAGTGAGAAAATGGCGCTTAAACTGTATATGCATGTGGATGTGGACGTTTGCCTATTGCGCCGCATTAAGCGGGATATCCGGGCCCGGGGCCGCAGCATCGAAAGCATTTATACCCAATACCTGGAAACCGTAAAGCCCATGTATGAGGAATATGTTTCCAAATACATTCAGGAGGCGGATTTTGCAGTGATGCATGGCGGCAAGAACCGGCGGGCCATCGACGCGGTAAGCGCCTATATTTCCGCCCTTCTGCTGGCGGAAAAATTCGAACGGGAGGCCGCTGCGCCCCGGACAGGACCAGACGAGGAGGACGTATAAAGCCGCATGGAAAACCTTTGGAAAAGCACAAGAAAGATCATCTTCGTGGTTGTGGTGGGGGTGCTGGCCTACCAGTTTTGCGAAAACTATGAGGCGATATCCAAGGAAATAGCCAATTTCTTCAGGATCCTACAGCCTTTGTTTATCGGCATTGCCATCGCCTTTATCGCCAATATGCCCATGCGCTTCCTGGAGCGCCGGCTTTTTAGGAAATGGCAGGATTGCGGCTTGAAGCGGGCGGTATGCATGGCCTTGGCCCTGCTCTTTGTGGCGGGGATCATCGTCGCCATCATGTTCCTGATCATCCCCAAAATGGTGGATAGCCTGGCCTCCATTGTGGATAACTTCGACAGCCATGTGGCGGCCCTCTCCAAATGGGGCGCGGAAATATGGGACCGGATCAACTTGGATGAAAACGTGGAAAAGCTCATCAGCGATGGCTTTGAACAGGCCTTTGGCAAACTGGATGAAATCGTAGCGAAAGCCGCCACCCTGGTGGTGGAGAGCGCCGTGGGCATTGTAAGCCTGCTGGCCAATCTGCTCATTGCCTTCATCATGAGCCTGTATGCCCTTTATAATAAAGAAAAATTCATCATGCAGGCCCGTAAATTTGTGCGGGCGGTATTCTCGGAAAAGACCAGCGAGCGGGTTCTGGAAATCTGCAGCCGCACCAATATCGCCCTCAATAACTATTTCTACGGCATGATCATCGATTGCTTCTCCCTGGGCATCCTATGCTTCATCGGCATGAGCATTTTCAAGTTCCCCTATGCCCTTTTGATCAGCGTCATCATCGGCGCCACCCAGATCGTCCCCATTGTGGGGCCTTGGCTGGGCGCCATCGTGGGCGGCTTATTCATCCTGTTCGTTGACCCGCCCCGTACCATATGGTTCGTCGTACTGATCCTGGTGGTGCAGCAGCTGGATAACAATCTGGTCTATCCCCGGGTGGTGGGCAACGCGGTAGGCTTAAGCGGCATCTGGGTGCTGATCGCCATCCTGTTGGGCGGCGGCCTGTGGGGCTTAGGCGGCATCATCCTGGCGGTGCCCATCATGGCGGTATGCTATACCACCGTGGGAGAGTGGGTCAACAAACGCCTGGAACAGAAGCGGGGCGGATAAAACCAATCGGAAGCAGGTGGCCGTTTCGTTCCACGAGGGGGGGCGGCGGCGTTTGGCTGTCGAAAAAGTGGCTTGCGCCACTTTTTCGAGGTGTTCATAGCTCC
>UQOG01000153.1 GCA_900542615.1 uncultured Eubacteriales bacterium
GCCGCGGGCTGTTATCCTCGGCTGCCCACAGCCGCTGTTGCGCGAATATCGCCGTCCGCGCAGGACCGGGCCCGGGCGGCATAAACCGCTCCGCCGCGGGCTACCGCCGCAAGCGGCCAACAGCCGCTGTTGCGCGGATATCGCCGTCCGCGCAGGACCGGGCAGCACATCAGTAGGCCAACGGCACGTCGATCACCATATCCCCCCGGGGATAGGTGACGCAGGGGTGGATGAAGCCGAACTTCTTGTCCGCCTCCCGGCGCCCGTCCCGATCCTGGGCGATGTGGAAGGGGCCGGAAATCCATTTGCTGTGGCAGAAGCCGCAGCCGCCCGCCCGGCATTTGTTGGGGGCGTTGAGGCCGGCCCGCTCCATGGCAGCCAGCAGGGTCTCGTTTTCCAGAGCGGGCATGGTATAGATCTGATCCCGCATATGGACCGTCAGGGTAAAGGTGCGGGGCGCGTCCATGGGAAGATCCAGGCAGCAGGTGGCGTCCTTGTGGATGGCCTTGACCGGCAGGCCGTAGGGCGCCAGCTCCTTGAGCAGGAACGCGTACATGGCCTGGGGCCCGCACAGGAAGAAGGTTACATCCTTTATGTCGATGTGCTTTTCCAGCAGGGCGGCGGTGATAAAGCCGTGTTCATAACCGGGCGCCTCTTGCTCGCTCAACACGTAGACTACCTTCAGGCCCTTGGCGGCCATGGCGTCCAACTCCGCCTTGTAGGGGATGTGGGCCAGATCCCGGGCGCCGTAGAACAGGGTCATCTCATAGGCTTCCGTGCCGTCCAACATGCTGCCCGCCATGGACAGGAAGGGGGTGATGCCGCTGCCGCCCGCAATGCAGGCGATGCGCTGTTTGTCCCGCAGGTCCTCATAGTGGAATTCCCCAGAGGGCTCGCTCATGACGAACCGGTCGCCCACCTTGGCCTGGGCGTTCAGGTAGCTGGAGAAGAAGCCGGCGTTTTCGATGCCCAGCACCAGCTTGTTTTCCAGGGCGTCCCGGGGGGTGGATACGATGGAATAGGGGCGGCTTACCAGGCTTTCGCCGATCTTGGCCTGCAGGGATACGTACTGGCCGCTGCGGAAGAAGGGGAAGGCGTCGGAGTCCAGCCGCTTAAAGGTAAATTCCCCCATGGTGGCGGTCAAGGGCCGGATGGCGGTAAGCTCCACCTGCATATAGCCGGGATGGAGCCGGGCGGCCAGCTGGTTGGTGCGGTAGGTTTGGGGCAAGGGGGTGGCAAGGCCGTTGGCCAGGGCTTTGCGGCGGTTGGGGACCAGCTTCTTAAAGCGAAGCATATCCATGAAGCCAAAGAGTTGCTTTTTGAATTTCATCGTTACTCTCCCTCCCTTTTTAGATCTCCCACGGTTTGTCTGCCGGAGATATCCCCGGAAACATAGGCGCTGGAGTAGCCGCTGGAGCGCATGGCGTAGCCGCCGGCAAAGCGCAGGCCCGGACACATTTTAGCGTCCTCCTGCATCATCATCAGCCGGGGCATCAGGCTGTCCCAGTCCCCGGTCTCATAGCCGTAGATGACCCCCTCCGGGTGGCCGCAGTAGCGGGCGTAGGTGGTGGGGGAAGCCAGGGCGATCTCCTCGATGGCGTCCCGAATCTGGCAGCCGGTTTCCCGCTCGAAGACCTGGATCATATCCGCGGCGATCCGGTCCTTTGCCTTGAAATAGTCCGTCTCCTCCACGTTGCCCCAATCGTCGGACATGAACATGGTGGTGAAGTACATCATGCAGGTGCCCTCGGGGGAGCAGGCGGGATAGGCGTTGTTCAGGCACACGGTAGCCTGGACGTGGTTGGTGCGGATGCTGCGCATCAGGTCGTATTGCTTGACGCTGTCCGCCGTATCGTAGATGAAGTAGTTGTGGCTTTGGATGCCCAGCTCCTGGGCGGATTTGTTCAGCCCCAGGAACAGGGTCACGCCCCGGCCGGCGAATTTGCGGGCGTTGGTAGCCCGGATCATCTGCTCGGTGCGGGATTTTTCCTCCAGCATTTTGCCGAATACCAGGTGGGGGGAGCAATTGGCGATTACATGGCGGGTGTCGATGCGGGTGCCGTCGGTGAGGCGCACCCCCACGATCCGGTTCTGGTCGTCCGTGAGGATGGTCTCCGCCTCGGATTGATACCAGATATCCCCGCCCAGCTCCCGGATCCTTTCATCCATAGCCAGGCTGATCTCATGGGAGCGCATGGTGGGCATCCAGGCGTCCCGGGTGATATAGCGGATCACCATGGAGCCGTAATGGAGAAAGCTCATCCGGTCCAGGTCCACCCCCAGGTAGCACCAATAGGCTCCCAGGATATCCTGGGCCTTTTTGGGCATCTTCAGGGCGTCCAGCACCTGGTTCACCGAATAGCTGCCGGCCTTGATGAAGTTGGGGAAATGGGCTTTCATATAGGCCGGATCGGTGTTGCCGTTGACGGAGTTGGAATAGGTCTGGGCGTCCCGCACCTCATTGCACAGCTGGAAAAACTCCGTGATGGATTTGCGGGATTCCGGGCAATATTCCACCATCTTTTCAATGAAGGCTTTCTCGCCGAAGGGCATTACGCAGTCGTATTGTTTATCCGTGGTGATCATGTGATAGGCTTCCGGGATGCGGATCCAGTCGATCTTATCCTCCACCCCCAGGCTGCGGAACAGGGTGCGGATGTCTCCGGGATCTTCCTTGGAGCCGAAATCGTTGAGCTCATGCAGGCTGGCTTCAAATTCAAAGCGGCCCCGCTTGAAGCTGGTGGCAAAGCCCCCGGGCAGGTTGTGCTTTTCCAGGAGCAAGCAGGAATAACCGCCCTGCAAAACCCGGATAGCGGCGGTGAGCCCGCCGTTGCCGGCGCCTATGACCACCACGTCATAGGCTTTGTTCCCTTTGTTTTCCATATTCTACCTCCCTTTCATGCTTGGTCATTTCTCAAGAAATTAAATGCCGGGCCTTTTCCAGCCAGGGTTCCAGCTCCGCTTCCGAGCGGATCCCTTTATAATGTCCCAGCATGATACACAATAGATCCGTCAGCTCCTTGCCCAGCTCCTCTTCGGATAGATCCCGGTAGTCCGTGGCGATCATTACCCCCAGGGCATAGCAGTAATATTGCATCCGCTGGTGCATTTCCCGGGCAATGGCAAGGGGCATATCCAGGCTTTTTGCCAGCAACGAGACCGTCAGCTCCAGGTTTACGTCGTCCAGTAGCTTTTCCTGGGGATCCCGCCGCCGCAGGTACAGGAATTTGAAAAGCTGGGGCTCCGCCTTGGCAAAGCGCAAAAACGCCAGAGCAAAATCCTTGTAATTGGTGGAGTGGAACCGCAAAAACCGTTCCCGAACATAGTCCAGCAACGCGGCCCTAAGGGCCTCCAGGCTATGGAACTCGGAATAGATAGGCTGGGTGGACGCGCCCAGTGCTTGGGCGATGTGCCGCACGGAAAGCCCATCCGGCCCCCAGGCCCGGATCACATCCACGCTGGCGGCCAGGATCGCCTCCCGGAAGATACGTTTTTTGGCGGGCATAAAGCCTCCTAATAAAATAACGGGTGTTATATTATATATCTATCATAGAATATCGTTAGGGAAAAAACAATATCCCCGGCGGAAATTTTTTCAAAAAAAAGCCCCTTGGGCAAAGGGGCGTGGGGCAGGGGTCAACGGATGTGGAAATACTTTTGCAGGTTGCGCAGGATATATGGATAATAAAAGGAAAGAAAGGCGGCAAATTCCCCAAGGAATCAGGAAAAAGCCTGAAAAACAGCAAGCCGGCCGGTAAAGGGGAGGGGATTCGACGGGGAAATATTAAAATTCCCGCAAAATAATTCGAAAAAGGGTCTTTACAATTGGGCGCAGCTTTGGTATTATATACAAGCTGCCTCGCGCGGGAGCGCGGGGGAAACGGCGCGGCAC
>UQOG01000154.1 GCA_900542615.1 uncultured Eubacteriales bacterium
AAAGCCTCCGGGGGCTGCGGCCCCCGAACCCCCGGGGGTTTTTCGACAAGCTGGGCCAGGGGCCGGGGCCAAAGGCCCCGGCCCCCGGTGGCGAATCGCCGCCCCCCGTAGGAACGTCTCGGAACATCTGTTACTTTCCGGCAGCCCAGCCCATGGACCGGGCCACGGCCCGCTGCCAATCCTGGCGCCGCTGGGCGGCCTCCTGGGCGGGCATGGCGGGGTTGAAGCGCACGTCGCACTGCCACAGGGCCCGGAGGGTGTCCAGATCCTTCCAAAGCCCCACTGCCAGGCCCGCAAGGTACGCGGCGCCCAGGGCGGTGGTCTCCCGGATTACCGGGCGGAGCACCGGCTTGCCCAGGATATCCGCCTGGAACTGCATCAGGAGCCCGTCCCGGCTGGCGCCGCCGTCCGCCCGCAGGCAGGAGAGGGGCTGGGTCAAGTCCTTTTCCATGGCACAGACCAGATCCGCGGTTTGGAAGGCGATGGACTCCTCCGCCGCCCGGATGATATGGGCGGGCTGGGTGCCCCGGGTGATGCCCACGATGATGCCCCGGGCATACATATCCCACCAGGGCGCCCCCAGGCCGGTGAAGGCGGGCACCAGATAGACCCCGCCGGTATCCGCCACCTTGCCGGCGAAGTATTCCGCATCCTGGGATTCCTGGAAGAACCGCATCTGATCCCGGAGCCACTGGATCACCGCGCCGCCCACGAACACGCTTCCTTCCAGGGCATAGGTGATGCGGCCGTTCAGGCCGGCGGCGATGGTGGTGATCAGGCCGTTTTTGCTCAGGACGGCCTGTTCCCCGGTATTCATCAGCAGGAAGCAACCGGTGCCGTAGGTGTTTTTCGCCTCGCCGGGGTCAAAGCAGCATTGGCCGAACAGGGCGGCCTGCTGATCCCCCGCGATGCCGGCGATGGGAATATCGTGGCCCTGGATGTTGCAATAGCCGTATACCCGGCTGCTTTCCACCACCTGGGGCAGCATACAGGCGGGGATGTCCAGGGCCTTGAGCAGCACCGGGTCCCAGCATAGCTTGTGGATGTCAAAGAGCATGGTGCGGGAGGCGTTGGTATAGTCGGTCACATGGGCTTTGCCGTTGGTGAGCTTCCATACCAGCCAGGTGTCCACCGTGCCAAAGAGCAGGTCCCCGGCCTCCGCCCTGGCCCGGGCGCCCGGCACATGGTCCAGCAGCCACTTGATCTTGGTGGCGGAAAAATAGGCGTCGATCCGAAGCCCGCAGGTCTGCTCCACATGGGGCCCCAAGCCGCTGGCCTCCAGCTCCTCGCAGATGGAAGCCGTGCGGCGGCATTGCCAAACGATGGCCGGATGGATGGGCTTACCGGTATGCTTGTCCCATACGATGGTGGTTTCCCGCTGGTTGGTGATGCCGATGGCGGCAATCTCCTTGGGATCGATGCCGCTTTGGGTGATGGCCTCCATCATGACCGCGTATTGGCTGGCATAGATCTCCATGGGGTCCTGTTCCACCCAGCCCGCCTGAGGATAGAACTGGGTAAATTCCTTTTGGGCCACCTGGACGATGGTTTGCGCCTGGTCAAATAAGATGGCCCGGCTGGAGGTAGTGCCCTGATCCAGGGCCAGGACGTAACGCTGCATAGGGACGCTCCTTTCAAGGTAGATGGTCAGGCGGAGAAGTACCGCTGGTAACGCTGGATACAATCCTCGATCACGGCCCGGGCCTGTTCCGGGCCCTGGATATCGTGGATCTGGATCTCCCCGGCCTCCAGGGCCTTATAGACCGTGAAGAAATGCTTCATTTCCGAGAAGATGTGCTTGGGCAATTCCTGAACATCCTGATATTGGTTATAGGTGGGATCGTTGAAGGGGATGGCGATGATCTTCTCATCCCGCTTGCCGTTGTCCTCCATGAACAATACGCCGATGGGATAGCATTCCACCAGGCATAGGGGCGCCAGGCCCTCGGAGCAGAGCACCAGCACGTCCAGGGGGTCCTTGTCCTTGGCGTAGGTGCGGGGCAGGAACCCGTAATTGGCCGGATACTGGGTGGAGGTGTAAAGGATACGATCCATGCGCAACAGGCCGGTTTCCTTGTCCATTTCGTACTTCACCTTGCTGCCCTTGGGGATCTCCACCACCGCCAGGAACCGCTGGGGGGCAATATGCTGGGCAGGGCATTCATGCCAGATATTCATATAAAGTACCTCCTTATTCTTGCTGGGCGGGGGCTTGGATGGACTTTTGAACGTATTTTGGCAGCTTTTCAAAAACCAGCTGGTAGGAATGGCGTATCAGGGTATCCAGCACCGCCCGGTCCAGCCCAGCGTCCAGGTATACGCTGTTCCAGTGGCGCTTATCGCAGTAAAAGCCCGGCACGATTTGAGGATATTGCAGCCGGTATAGGGCGGCCAGCTCCGGGTCGCATTTGAGCAGCAGCATGGTGCGGCCCCCGTGGGGCTTATACTGTAGGCCGGGGGTACACAGGGCGGCGAACAGCTTGTCCTGGAGCAAAAACCGCTGCCATTGCCATTCCGGCTTATAATCCGTCCGGGCCCCGGGGAAGGCCAATAGCGCCTCCATCAGCCCGGGATACTGCCGGGCGGCCAGAGCCGGGCCGTTGGATTTATACAGGATCAGCCGGGGGAGGCCGCCGTATTTTTCCTTTTGTAAAATGGGGCGGTAACCCGCCGCTTCCATATTGCGGCGGCTGAAGCGGTTCTCCGGGTGAATGGTGCACAGTAGATGCCGGTACCCCAGCCGGCAAAGCCGGCCCTCCAGGGCTTCCAGCAGCCGAAGCTGCAGCCCCTGGCCCTGAAAAGCGGGGGCCACCACCGCCAGCTCCCCATGGGCCACAAAAGGCAGCTCCTCTTCCGGCAGCCCCACGTCCAGGCCCAGGTTGTCCGGGGCGTCCTTTGGGAAGCGGGCGGCGAAATACCCGGCTACCGTCCCGTCGGGCGTCTGGGCCAGCAGGATGAACCCCTGGCCGGATAGGTGGGTTTGGAGAAACTCCATCGTCTCCCCGGCAAACCATCCTTTGGGCACGCTGGCAAGCCCCTGCTCCATGATGGAGAAGAGGGCGGGCAGGTCGGCCTCGGCCGCAGGGCGAATCAAAAACTCCATACCGTCTCCTGAAAATAGCGTTGTGCTTGTAGTATAGCATATTTGGGGAGAAAACGCAGCCCGGCCCGCCTTGGCCCCAATAATAATACGGCAGAGGAACCCTCTGCCGTATGGGAGATCGGGAAACCGACGGCCTTATCCGGCCCGCCGGCGGGCGACGACCCAGGCCGCCAGGGCTGGCAGTATCCATAACCATGTTTGTTTCATATTGTAAACTCTTCTGTCGCTGTGACGAAAAACTTTTTTGCATGAAATCCCAATATCTAGATTCCTGCGTATCTATTCAGCTTACACGAACAAGAGAAGGAAGAGGCAAGATGAAACAAGAATGTATCAAAATAAAAAAACCGGCCGGCCGCAAAAACCCTTGCATACGCGAGGCGGGAGCCTTGATCGGCTTCATTTGGCTTGGACGGCATACGCGGTAAATTCGCAAAAAAGCCCTGTGCAGCATGGCTTCCACTGCATCTCCAACGCAAGGGAGCCATGGCGCTTTTGCAAAAAAACCGCGTTTTCAGGGTGGCGGGAGTTCTCATATCAACTGTTTCAAAGTCACAAACGCACTGGACTCAGTTCCTTCTGATGCACAGGTAACTTATGCAGAAGGTTTCCCGGATGACAAAGATCTCTATGATGATGCACAGGTTGCTGAAGCGCTCAAGGCCGCAAAGGAAGCAGACAAGGCCGTAATCTTTGCCGGTCTTCCGGACAACTTTGAGTCTGAAGGTTATGACCGTTCCCACATGCGGCTTCCGGACTGCCAGCTCCGGCTCATCGACCAGATCCT
>UQOG01000155.1 GCA_900542615.1 uncultured Eubacteriales bacterium
AGATTGGATGGCCCCAGGGCCCCTTTCCCGTTGGGCGGCCGCCGCCCCCCCCCGCCGGAAAGGCGCCGAGCCCCCGCGCATAAAAAAGGGCGCCGACTCCTTCATCAGCGCCCTGTGCTTGCCTATTGGATCACGGCTGGAACTCCTCCGCATAGACCACCCGGATCTGATTTTCATACAGCCCCGCCGCGGCTCCCATGGAAAAATGGTCCTCCGCCATGGCGTCCAGGACTTCCTGGGTAATGCCTGCGCAGATCACCTCCACCGCATCGTTGCGGTTTGCAGCCCGAAGCGCCCGATAGGCGTCCATGGCCAGCTGGGGGGTCTCCGCATAGATGCTGTCCAGCAGGCCCACCGTTACCCCGTCCAGGGCTTGCGCCGTCCATGTCCCTGGATCCAAGGGCAAGGCCGGGGTGCCCGCCGGAGTCTCCTCCGGCGCTGGCGTTTCGCCTTCTGGGGGGGATCCGCTGGGAGCGGGGGTCTCGGGAGGGAGGTTGGCATAATAGACGCCCTTTGGCTGTAGCTTGCCGTCCTGCACCATTTCCTGGAAGATGCAGTCCCCCGGGCTGCCCGGCGCATCCAGCAGCGCCAGCACCCGGATGGGCGCCTCATGGGCGGGATAGGTAAACAAGGCGTCCCAGGCCATGGCCGCGCATTCCGCAGGATCCTCCGTCAAAGGGGTCGGCGTAGGCACAGGGGTCGGGGTAGGGGTAGGAGCCAGGGTGGGGATGGGGGAAGGCGTCTGCACCAAGGCCAGGCTCTCCACAAAGGCGGGAGCTTCCCTGCCCTGCATGGCGCCCAGACACATCCAGGCGAATGCGGCGGCCCCCACGGTCAATACCGCCAACAGGAATATTCCCAGTCCCCGCTTCATGCCTGCCCCTCCTCCTGGTCGTAAATGGTGGCCCAGCCCGTCTTGATGAGCCGGCTTTGGATATAGCCCAGGGTGCCCCAATAGTCCACCAGCGTCCATCCATTGGTCAGCTCCGCCACCACCTCAATGGTGCTGTCCCGAGCCACCTTGTATAGGCGGGTGGACTTGGTGCTGGGCTCTTCGTATAAATATACCGTACTGCCCACATACCGGCCTTCCGGCTGAGATTCCATGACCCCCTGGGTATAGGTGATGTAGCAGCGTTTCACATAGCCTTCCCGGTCGTCCACCTTGACCTTGACCCAAGGATCGCCCTCCTGAAGGATCTCCACCTGGGTGCCCTCCGGGAGGCGGCGGATCAGCTTATCGTTGGTGCCGTTGCCGGTACGCATCTGGGCCCCATCCACCACGATCCAGGCGGATCGGTCCGGCAAGGGCGGCGTATCGTAGATATTTTGCTGAAAGGCGTCATATTCGGAAAAAGACATCTCGCTGCGCAAGGACGCGGTCAGCGCAGGATCGCCTTTCCTGGCGATCACGTTTACCGTTGTGCCGGGGCAGGCATGATAATACAACCACTTGGCGTCCTCCACATACAGGCGGATGCAGCCGTGGGAGCCGGTATTGCCCAGCCGGTTATAGGGGCTTTTCTTCAGGGTAGTGATATCCCGCTTGCTGAACATGATGGAATGAAAGTAGATGCCTCCTACCACCTGGGTCCAATAGCGGGCATATTCCGCGTTGAAGGCGGCGAATTTCCCAAACCGTTCCCGGGCGCCGATCTTCCAGCGGCCGCCGGGGGTAGGGGAAGCAGGCTCCAGGCCATCCGGCTCGGTTTTGCCGGAGGTACAGAGCATCCGCCGGACGATGCGGGTATATTCCCCCTGGTCATCCTTTTCGTAAACGGTGACCACCTGGTTCCGGGTATCCAGCTCAATGTAATATTTTTCCGGATCTGTGTTTTTCAGTTCGTCCCGGGCCAGGGCCACAGACGGCAACAAAGCAAACAGCGCCAAGGTCAGGGACAGGCACCGTCCCAAAAGCCGATTCGGCATGGATTCCTCCCACAGAATAATGAATCGATTTCCCTATATTATAGGCCATACGTCCCGCCTTGCCAAGAGCCAAGCTTTTGCTTTTTATACAATAATGTCTTCCATTGGCGCATTCTCCTGTATGTCCTGACAAAATATGACCCTTGACCCTTTTTTTCTTGGGAATTATACTAGATCATAGTTGCGTAATCGGAATTTATGCATATTTATTTTTTGGATTGGAGGTTTCAGCCCATGATCAGACTCGCCACCCTGCAAGATATCCCCGATGTGGTCGCCATCTACGACGCCCTGCACACCCTGGAGGAGCGGGGGAAGGCGGTCATCGGCTGGCGCCGGGGCGTATATCCAACCCGCAAGCACGCCATGGAGGCGTTGGAAGCCGGCCAGCTGTACGTGGATGACCAGGATGGCCTGATCCAGGCTGCCGCCAAGATCAACCAAACCCAGGAGCCGGCCTATTTTGCGGTTTCCTGGGCCTATCCGGCCCCGCCGGAGCAGGTGCTGGTGATGCACACCCTGGTGGTCTCTCCGGCGGCCCAGGGCAAGGGCTGCGGCACCCGGTTCGTGGAATTCTATACGGCGCTGGCCCGGCAGATGGGCTGCACCTGCCTGCGCATCGACACCAACGCCCGCAATCAAGCCGCCCGCCGGCTCTACGCTAAACTGGGCTTCCGGGAGGCGGGCGTCATCCCCACCTGCTTCAACGGCCTGCCCGGGGTAGACCTTGTATGCCTGGAGAAAAAGGTGTAGCAGTAGGGGCGCAAACAGCCGGCCTGTCGAAAAAATCCGGCGGTTCGGGGGCTGCAATGCAGTCCGCAATGGTCGCTGCGCGCCGCCAAGGCGGCTTCCTCCAACCCCCTTGCGCACCGGGCTTCCGCCTCGGTCGGCTCTGATCGGATTTGGCGACACAAGGTGAATTGTCCCGAAGGGACAGGAAAAGGCCCCTGGGGGGTACGGCAAATTGCAAACAGCCTTGCTTCGTAGGGGGTTTCCCTGCATGGCGCCCCGGCCGCGCCTCAGGCGCAAAATCCTTTCGCCGCTCCGGTCGCTCAGCAGATGATCGCTTCGAAGCGCGACAAGGAGTCCGATATCGATATCGACGAGCTGGAGAACCGTCCGGCTTTCGTGCGTCGTAACGTGAAGTTCGTCAAAGACAATTCGGCGGAGGGAGGACGCAGCTCGCGCGTGGCTCTCAAGGACGATAGCGCGCCGAGCGACAAGACCCAGAACAGCTCGCTGTTCGATTAGCGCGGCGTTTCGTCGTCCGAGCCGCGAACCGCGACCGAACGGATGAGTCGGGGGCGGGTACGGCCGGAGACCGGGCGTACCCGGCGGCGTTCCGATCATATTTCATACCGAGGCCTTGATGGAGTGTATCATACAAACCGTGATGTTTCGCCCGTTTACGGGCCACGACGTTGCCGTGTCGATCGTCATCGCGGTGCTGCTCGGCTGCTCCGCGCTGGTGTCGGGTTCCGAGACGGCCTTTTTCTCGCTGACTCCGCGCAACATCGCTCAGCTCAAGACGGGCCGCAGCCGTAGCGGCCGGGCGATCCTGAAGTTGCTGTCGGTGCAGGAATATTTGCTGGCCACTATTCTGATCGTCAATAATCTGGTCAATATCTGCATCGTGATCCTGTCGAACGCGCTGATCAATTCGTGGATCGATTTCGGCGGTGCCACGGGACTGGAATTTGCCGTGAAAATGGTGGTCGTTACTTTCCTGCTGCTGCTCTTCGGCGAGATCCTGCCCAAGGTGCTGGCGCAGACCATCCCCGTGAGGTTCGCCTCGATGGTGGCCCGGCCCCTCGTGCTGCTGCGGTGGATTTTCTACCCGCTGTCGTACATCCTCGTCCGCACGAGCAGCCGCATCAGCGAAAAGGCCGCCCACAGGAGCGAAATATCGTTGGACGAACTGGCCGACGCCGTGGACATGACCCAGAACACGAGC
>UQOG01000156.1 GCA_900542615.1 uncultured Eubacteriales bacterium
GGCGCAAGCCACTTTTTCGACAGCCTGCGCCGCTTTCCTTTGGAAAGCGGCTATTTATATGCTGCCATATCTTATGTTGCCATATGGATTTTTTCTACCGCCGGCAGGGCCCATACGCCGTTGCGGCCATAGGCGTCCGATACCTGGATGGCCGTGGCCTGGGCCGGAACCTGGATGCTGCGCTGGGGCCCCGGCTCCAGATCGTATTCCAGGGGGCGGAAGCAGCCGTCCGCCATACGGCCCAGAGCCACATAGGCCAAGGGTCCTTCGGGATACAGGGTCAGGCAAGCGTCGTTTTGCTCCCATTGCAATGCCGGCGGCTCCCAGTCGGCGGGGCCGCAATGGTATTCCAGCCGCAGCTCCCCGGGCTGGGTGAACAGATCCCCCTGGCCCATGGCCTGCAGCAGCCGCTTGCGCAGCACCAGCATGGCCACCGGCGACGCATCCACCATCACCCATCGCCGGCCCAGGGCAAAGGCCGCCGCCCCGGTGGTGCCACTGCCGCAGAACAGATCCATCACCAGGTCGCCCGGCCGGCTGGAGGCATTGATGATCCGTTCCAGCAGCGCCTGGGGCTTCTGGGTGCTGTAGCCGGTGCGCTCCGGGTCCCGCTGGTGCAAATGTCCGATATCCTCCCAAACGTCCCCCGGATATACCAGGGCGTCCTCCCGGTATATGTATTCCCGGCCCCCGGAGCGGATGGAATAAGCCACCCGGCCCTGTTCGTCCACGATGCGCTTCATATGGTTGCGCCGCTCCGGGCCCCTGGGGGTCCCCACCGCCTGGATGTTGAAATACATCTGCCGGCTCTTGCGGTAAAACAGGATATTATCATGCTTCCGGGAAAAGTACCGGGTAGCCCGGCCCCCGCTGCGATAGGCCCAGATGATCTCGTTTACAAAGTTTTCCGGCCCGAAGATCTCGTCCATCAAAAGCCGCACATAGGCGCTCATCCGATGATCGATATGCACATACACCGCTCCCGTTGGGGCCAGCAGGTCATAGCACAGGCGCAGAGCCTCCCCTAGCATGGACAAATACGCCTCCCGGGCCAGACGGTCCGTATAGGCCGGGGCCTGCACCGGCGCCTGTCCTGCCTCCACCTTGGCATAAAAGCTGGTCCCCGTCCCAAAGGGCGGGTCCAGATAGATCAGCTGGGCTTGCTCCGGATATTCCTCCCGCAACAGCGGCGCCGCCTCCTGGATCCGGGACAGCAAAAACCGGCCCCTGCCCGCCACCATAAGCCCTTCGCCTGCACAGGGGATCAAACGCATATGCCCGCCTCCTTTGCCTGCCCCGTCCCGCTTTCCCGAAACGCCATTTATACCTTGGGCGCAGCGCGCCAAGGCATAATTCCACGATTGTCTATGTTTTGGTTTTGCTCGTAAAAACCCCGCCGCAGACCGCGACGGGGCATGGATCATTCCGTTTCTTCCTTTGCGCAGGCGTTGGCGATATGTTGCTCCATCGCCGCCTTCGCCTCCTCCGGGCAGTGTTTTTCCAACGCCCGGAAGATGGCCTGATGTTCCTGAAAAGAATAGTGCGGCCGGCTGGGCGCCGTCAGGCTGCTGCGGCGGCCCCTGCGGGCGTTTTGATGCAAGGAGGTCAAAACATGCTTGAGCATACGGCTTCTTGCCGCATCATAAATCACGTCGTGAAAGGCGCTATCCAGCTTGGCCAGCTGGCTCACATCGTTGCGCCTGGTGTATAGCTCCATTAATTCCAGTATTTCCGCCAGCCGGTCCAGATGCTCCTGATCGATCCGCTGGGCCGCCCACCAGGCCGCTTGTCCTTCCAGCAGCAGCCGGATGGTATGGATGTCGTCCAGATCCCCATCCGTGATCCCCTGCACCCGCATCCCCCGGTTGGGAATGCTATCCACCAGGCCTTCCAGCTCCAACTGCTTCAGCGCTTCCCGCACCGGCGTACGGCTTACATCCATCTCACCCGCCAGCCGGGTCTCCACCAGATAGCCGCCGATGGGATAGGTGCCGTCCAGGATACCGTCGCGAATGTGATTATATACTTTTGTGGTCAGCGATTGCTTGTCGCTCATGTCAAAAAACATTGCTCTAACTCCTGCCGTAGGTTCCTGGTATTTCTATTGTAGTCCAACCCAATCCAGGATGCAAGAAAAAGATGCATACCGTGCATACTGATACATATCACCCAGGAAGGAAGCAGCCATGAAGCCCATCATTTTTATCCCATTCATGCTGATCCTGCTGCTATTGGCCGGGGCCTGCGCAGGCCCTGCCCCGGATAGCCTGCAGGAAGCCCAGGCCCAGGGCGCCGCTTTGGGCCCATCCATCTATATAGACGGGGTGCCGGTCTCCGGCATGACCATCCAGCAGGCCCAGGACGCCCTGGCGCAAACCCACCAGGCTGCCCTGGCCGCCTGGGAATATCCGCTCATCGCCGACGGGGAGACCTTGCTGCTCTCCGCTGCCAGCCTCCCCATCCGCTTCGATGTGGAGTCCGCCCTTACCCAGGCCCTGGCCCTGCCTGCCTATGCCCCTGCCGGGGAGATCCGCAGCCTGTCCTGCCAGCCCCAGGCGGAACTGTCGGCCCTGCGGGCCGCCCTGGACGACGCGGTGGCCTCTCTAAACCAGCCTGCCCAGGACGCCCAGGCCCTATACGACCAGGAAGCCGGGGCCTTTACCTTTACCAAGGCCGAAGCCGGCCGCCAGGTGGATGTCCCCGCCCTGGCCCAAGCCCTGCAAGCCGCCATTCAATCCGGGAACCGGGAGCCCATCCAGGTGCCCTTCCTGGAGCAGGCGCCCGCCTATACCCAGGAGCAGGCCCAGGCGGAGCACCAGCTGATCTGCCAATTTTCCACCTCCTTTGCCGGCAGCACCTATGGCAAAAAAAACCGAGTGCATAACATCCAAAAGGCTGCGGAATTGATCGACGGCGTGGAGGTCAAGCCCGGACAGGAATTCGACATGAACGAGACCCTGGGGGACCGAAATCAGGAAAACGGCTGGAAGGAAGCCGCCGGCATCCGGGACGGCGCCTATGTGCAGGAATATGGCGGCGGGGTCTGCCAGGTATCCTCCACCCTATACAACGCCGTGCTCATGGCGGATCTCACAGTCACGGAGCGCCACCATCACTCCTGGCCCTTGGGCTATATCGACCCGGGCCGGGACGCCACCATCAGCACGGACGGGCCCAACTTCCGCTTCCTCAATACCAGCGACCTGCCTGTGACCCTATCCGCCCAGGTGGATACGGATGAGAAAACCATCACCGTGGGCATCTACGGCGCCCCCCTGCCGGAGGGTCGCAGCATCCGCATCCGCTCGGAAAAGACCGCTACCCTGGAGGACCTGGGTACGGAATACCAAGTGGATCCCTCCCTGGCCCCCGGGGAGATCCTGGAGGTGCGGGAAAGCCGGCGGGGCTGCATCGCGGTCACCTATAAGGAATATTACGACGCCCAGGGCCAGCTGATAGACACCCAGGTGGTGACCGAAGATAAATACCGCTCCATTCAAGGGCTGGTCATGACCGCCAGCTAACAGCCTAGGCCCGCCTGCCTGCGTGGCGGAGACGCGCGGGGGGCGGCGGCGTTTGGCGGCCCGGGGCCCCTGGCCCCCGGGCCTGCCAAACAAACT
>UQOG01000157.1 GCA_900542615.1 uncultured Eubacteriales bacterium
AATTTCAGCAAGAGATCATCGGTATTCCTCTTTTTTAAGGGCCGGCTTTGCCGGCTCTTTTATTGCGCCGCAGATCTGCCCCTTCCGGGGCGCAGCATCTATTTGGGCCCCATTGGTTCCGGCGCAGGGCCCCTTCCGAGTACGGTTAACGCAACGCCGGGGCAAACGTGACCCGATGTCTTCCTATGCCACCGCCCCAGGCTGTCTCTGCTGCTTGGGGAGGGATGCCGGTTCTTTTGGGATGGGCCGGCCGGCAGCGGGAAACCGATGGGGCGCGGGGGGGCGGCGGCGTTTTGCGGCCAGGTACCGGCCGCAAAACCGCCCCTTTGGGGTGTGCGCGCTTTGCGCGCCCGCCGCCCCCCGGAGGGACGCTGGGCGCGCGCCAACGGAAACGGCCGGGCGCAGGCCGCAGCGGAAAGGCGGCTGCGGGCTTAGCCTAGCGCTGCCAGGGATTGCGGATAGGTTGTCTGGACGGCTTGCGGCTCCCCTGGCCGCAGGCGCACGCCGCGCTTTTTGCCGCAGGCTGCGCCAAGGGGAGTGGACGGCGCGCCAGGCCCCCAAAGGCCAGGGGCAGCAGGCGCCTCCTTCCTCAGCGCCTCCGCCGCTGGCGCAGGCCATGGGGATCCCGGGAAGGTAGGCGGTGGCCTTTCGCCTATAGGCCCGCCCCCAGGGCCCGGGCCTGGGCCGGGTAATCGGTGGCCTCGATATCCTTGCGGAGGCTTACGCCAAAGGCCAGGACCTGGCCCCGATCCTCCCAGCCCATGTATTGGCAGAAGCAGGCGTAGTGGGCCCGCAGCCCATCCATGGCCCAGGTTTCGGAATCCCCGCAGGTGGCCAGCAGCCAGACCCCCTTGGGGTGCTCCCGCAGGGTGGCGTTTTTGGCGTAGAAGCGATCCAGGACGGTTTTAAGCTGGGCGCTCATGCCGAAATAATAGATGGGAGTAACCAGCTTGTCGAAAAACCTCTGGCGAATGGAAGATCGCGGCCCTTTTAGGCTTTAATCGGATTTGGCGGCATGTACGGCAAATCCGCAAAAAGCCTTGCGTAGCAAGGGTTTCCTTGCATAGCTCCCTGGCCGCGCCGTAGGCGCAAGGGAGCTATGAACACCTCGAAAAAGTGGCGCAAGCCACTTTTTCGACAGCCTGAGTAACCAACGTTACCAGATCCGCTTGCAGCAATTTGGGCCAAAGGGCCGTCATATCGTCTTTTTGGACGCATTGCTCCCTGTGACTGCGGCAAGCATCGCAGGCCCGGCAGGGGGCGACGGAAGCAAAGGCGCTATCCAAGCGCTCCACCTGATGGCCCGCCGCAAGGGCGCCTTCGATAAAGGAATCCGCCAAAAGGGCGGAGGTGCCCTGCTTATGGGGGCTGCCGGTGATGACCAGGATGCGCATAAACCATACTCCTTTCTGACTGGTTGCGGTGCAAGGCCTGAGATCCCAGGCCGAATTATGGAAAAAGCTGCATTCGCAGGGAACGAAACCAGGTCGTTCCAGCAAATACAGCCTTTTCGGATCCTTGGGGTGGTGGGCACGGGCTGGGAAGCCAGCCTTAGTTCATGCCGTAACGCTTCTTGAAGCGATCCACGCGTCCGCCCGTATCCACCAGCTTCTGCCGGCCGGTGAAGAAGGGATGGCACTTGGAGCAGATTTCCACCTTGAGCTCGCCTTTAACGGAACCGCTCTTGAAGGTTTCGCCGCAAGCGCAACGCACGATGCATTCACCATAATTGGGATGGATGTCGTTCTTCATCTCGCTGTCCTCCATTCAAATTTGCTTGGCGCAGGGCGATTAGCCGCCCTCCTGCTGCATTTGGCACACAGCACGTGTCAAACAGAAACATTATACCCTAAAGAAAACCGTATTGCAAGGGGATTTCCCGCCGCAATACGGTTTTTTTCTCGGCGCTCCAGGGGGCCGAACGGCCGGGCCGCAGGCTATTTCATGAAGCTCTTGCCGGTGGTGTAGCCGTCCTTTTCGTAGACGTTCATCCAGCCCTTGAGCCGGGCCACAAACTCCTCGTTGGTGGCGGTTTTTTCCAGCATACTGATCAGCTGCTCGGTGACCTCCGCCGGGTTGCCTGCGCTCAGGTTCCGCCGCATGGCGAATACCGCCTCCCGTTCATCCGGAGACAGGAGCAATTCCTCCCGCCGGGTGCCGCTCTTGTAGATGTCGATGGCCGGGAAGATGCGCTTTTCGCTCATCTTGCGGTCCAGGTGGATCTCCATGTTGCCGGTGCCCTTGAATTCCTCGTATACGATATCGTCCATCCGGCTGCCGGTCTCGATGAGGGCGGTGGCAATGATGGTAAGGCTGCCGCCGTTTTCGATGTTGCGGGCCGCGCCGAAGAACCGCTTGGGCTTGTGGAGGGCGCCGGGATCCATGCCGCCGGACAGGGTCTTGCCGGTGGCGGGGATGGTCAGGTTATAAGCCCGGGTCAGGCGGGTGATGGAATCGATCAGCACCACCACGTCCTTGCCCTGCTCCACCAGGCGCATGGCCCGCTCCTGGCACATTTCAGCCACCCGGGCATGATGCTCCGGCAGCTCGTCAAAGGTGGAATAGAGCACCTCGCCCTTGATGGACCGCTGCATATCCGTCACTTCCTCCGGCCGCTCGTCGATAAGCAGCACAATCAGGGTCACGTCGGGATAATTGGCCGCGATGCCGTTGGCGATGTTCTTGAGCAGGGTGGTCTTGCCGCTCTTGGGCTGGCTGACGATGAGGCCCCGCTGCCCCTTGCCGATGGGGGCGATCAGGTCGATAAGGCGGATGGCACGGCTTTGATCCTGCTCCGTATCCGGCCGCTCCAATGTGAGCCGCTCGTTGGGGTAGATGGGCACCAGCTCCTCGAAATGCTTACGCCGGGGCGCGGTTTCCGGGTCTTCGCCATTGATGGCCGTGATGTACAGCAGGGCCAGGAACCGTTCGCCATCCTTGCCCGGCCGGGTCTTGCCGGTGACCAGGTCGCCGGTGCGCAGGCCGAAGCGCCGGATCTGGGCGATGGAAACATATACGTCATGGTTGCCGGGCAGGTAGTTCTCGCTGCGCAGGAACCCATAGCCATCCGGCAGCACCTCCAGCACGCCTTCGCACTCGCCGCATTCGCCGCCTTCCAGCAGCTCCGGCACGGCGGGATTGCTGGTGCCGTATTCTTTATTGTAATAGCCCTCCGGACGCTCGCCCCGCTCGTTCCGGCGGTAGCCGTCATCCTGCTCGTAGGCGTTGTGATAGGCCTGGGCATAGCCGCCGGGCACATAGCCCTGCTGCTGGGGATACCCTTGCTGGCCATAATCCCGGTTATAGCCGCTGCCATAGCTTTGCTGCGGATACCCCTGCTGGTAGCTACCCTGATAGCCTTGATAGCCGCCGCGGTTATTATAGGAATTATATTGCCGCTGGGGATATTGCCGGCGATTGTTATAGGAATTTTGCGGATAGGCAGGCCGCTGCTGATAGGACGGCGCGGTATAGCGGGGTTGATAGCCGCCCTCCCCGGCGGACTGGCGGGCCGGCGCGGTATCGGCGGCGGGTTCGGCTCCGGGCGCGGCGGCCTGGGGCG
>UQOG01000158.1 GCA_900542615.1 uncultured Eubacteriales bacterium
ATTTCAAAACTTACTCGCATTTGGTTGGGATGAGCAACATTTGATTTTGTGAATCTAGTCTTCATTCTAGTATTGATAGGAAGTCCGGTGAAACGGTGATATCCAGAAAAGGTATTACTATATCCAGTTTCAAATACTTTGTATGCTGAAGGTCCATAAGCTTTATTTTCTATTATTTTGATTATAAGTGTACAATTATGGTATGCAGGGATTGTATAAGCTGAATAACTTACGCCTACATTGCCGTTATTTGCTCCGTGGGAAGAAGAATCATAAAAATCTACATATGTACAGGTTCCTGATATGCCCGTTTCTGCGAATGCTGTAGCTGAAAACATAAAGCTAAATACAAATATTAAAATAATAGATATTATACGCTTCATTGCATTAATTCCTTTCTGGTTTATATGATAATTTTTTCTTGCCTGCAGCAGACTTAACCTTAAAAAATGGATAGCCGCCAGTTTAATCACCTTTTTCAGCACATAAAAGTCCAAGGTGCGTTCTATTTCCTTGCCATTTCATATTCCCCCTTTGTTCTCCAACATGCATCATCATTCCAATATCGGTGGGCGTACTTTCTTTGGGAGCCATAGCCGTCTGCAGATTGATGTCTACGGCGCAATGCGGTTGATATAGGCTTTGGGCTCAATGTAGCTGCCGTCCAAGGCGTTTAAGTACAGGCAGCAATCAAAGCCGGCGGGTGCGGATTCGCCTTTGCGCCGTTCTCTGAATTCATACAGGATCTCCCAGGCGGGCACCATATGCCCCACGTCTTGGCGGTCCCGCACATTGATCAAGGCGCTGGCCAGCCGGATCTGGTAAACATATGCCGCGCATTCCGCCACCGCGTCCGATTGATAGGCGTGGTGATAGATCAACTGCTGTTGCATCCGCCCAAGGATCTCGTCAAAGGGAAGCAGCGTCACGTCCTGGCGCAGGATCTCGTCCTGCTCGCCCGCGCCCCGGGAATCATACTGGGCGATGGCGCCGGTATCGTCTACGACGATAACCATATACTCGGTCTCCCATGGGGCGGCATGGCTGGGCTTGCTATCCCGAAAGAGCCGCCATGAATCCCGATAGGAAGCCTGCAAGCCATAACAGTTTCGGGTAAAAAAGAAGATCCAGCCCCCGGCAGCCGCAGCGCCATTCTCATAAGACAGAGCCTTTTCCTGCAGGGCCAGCCGCATCTGGGGGTCCGCGCCCAGAGTCCCCATGGCCTCCGTGGCAATGGAAAGGGCGGCCTGCGGGTCCATGGCAGGGTCGCAGGCGGCAAAGTCCTCCCGCTCCCCATCGGTCTCCGCCCCGCTTTCCCGCACCCAAAGCCCCGGTCCCGCCGCCTGAACTGGAAGGTGTTCCCATCTAGCTTGCCGGTAAAGGCGGCGTATTTTGCCGTGTCCTTATCGTAATGATAGGCGGTAAAGTATGCGTCCGGCTCCGCCTCCGCCAGGGAGAAGGGGACCGCCTCGCTATCCTCCGGCGCCTGGGCCAAGCGCTGCTGTAGCTCCCCCAGCTCTGCCGCCACATTCGGGTCCGTTTCCGCCAGCGGGGTCAGGGCGGCCATCCGCTCCAGGATGTCCCGCTTAGTCTCCCGGGGCTCGCGTACCCATTGGCCATCCGGGAAGAAAAACGCCATGGCGTCGCCATAAAATCCTTCGTCCAAGGCTGCCTTTTTCACCTGGACAACCATATACCGGGCCCCTTCCGGCAGGATCACCGGGGCGTCGATGGTCAAAGACAGGCCGCTGTCCTCCCCGTGATCATCCACGCGATTCGGCGCGGGATAGGGCGCGGGCGTCGCGCCGGCCTGGGACTGGGGCGTATGCGCCAGATATTCCTCCGCCTTGATTACCACCGGCTCCGTCTTTGGCGTGGGCTGGCAGTCGCTCAGAAGCAATGCCCCCAGGGCAACATGCCCGCATACCCGTTTCCAACCTTTGGCCATGTTACCCACCTCCTACCATCCTTCGTTTCAACTTTCCTTATGGTATCTCCATTCGCCTTGTCAGCCTGTTTATCACCATTGCCGCTGCAAAGCCCGCCAAAGTTTGCCCGGCGCAGTCCCTAGCCTTTGCTGATCTGGGAGAGGACGGCGGTGGGGATGCGGGGTTCCACGCAGCTGCCGTCCAAGCCGCTCAGGGCGATCACATCCTCCCGGGCGGCGTCCTCCTGGATGCACCGGTAGAACACGTACCAGGTGGGCATCAGGTATACCTCGTCCTGCAAGTTGGGGATGCGGATGATGCTCAGGCCCAGGCGGATCTCGTATACCTGAAGCAGGGGCGGCTCCGCGCCCTGGTTCCACACATGCTTATAGCGGAGCTGATCTAGGATCCGTTCCACGATGGCGTCAAAGGGTAAAAGCCGGGCGTTTTGCGCAAGAATTTCCTGGACGCCGCAGCGGGAGACGATGGTCAAAAATTCCACCCCGGCGTCGTCTATATATACGTCGATTCGCTCCTGCCGCCAGGGAGCGGCGTAGTCTGGGGCATAGCCGATCCGCCCGCCTACGCCCCGGCCGATATAGGGGGTGGCAAGCCCCTGCATTTCCCGCATATAGCAAAGCCAGTAGCCATAGCTTACGCAGGCAGGCGCAAAAACCTCCAGGGTGGATTCCAACAGCCGGGCTGGCTCCGCATAAGCCAGGGCCATGTCCCCTACGCCCAGCGCCGTTAGCAGGGCTTCCCCTTGCGCCGCCGCTTCTTGGGCGGTTATGGTAAGGGCTTCCAGAGGGAATGGGGCTTCCATGAAGGAGCGCTGCTGCACAGAGGTATTTTCCTTGGAAAAGAATAGGTCCCCATCGGACAGGCGCAGCCGATACGTGCCGCCAGCCGAATCCTCCAAGGCAAGGGGTGGCAACGGCTCTTCCTGCTCCACCCAGTCGTAAGGGTTTAAGGCCGCCTTTTCGATTGCCTCCGGGGCAGTTTTAAGGGCTTCCATCAGCGCCTGCCGGATCCGGTTAAATTCTTCCTCCGAATAGGATTCCGGCCTGCCTTCCTGCTCCATGCGCAGCAAAAGCGCCTCCAGCTCCGTTTTGCTGTATCCTGTGGGGGCGGGGTATATTTCCCGCCAATCTCCCAGGGCGTATAGAATATCCGCCGCTTCTTGGTTGGTCACCGGCCGCCGGTTCAGCACAGCCACAGGAACCCCGGCCCCTTCCGGAATGGTGACCGGGGCCTGGATGGAGATGGTCAGGCCGCCAGGAGCCGTGCTGGTCTCCTCCACAAAGGCGGGGGCCTCATAGGGGGCGTTCGCCTCCGCAATGGAAGCCTGGGTAAGGGGCTCCCGCGCCTTGATCACCACCGGCTCCGTCTTTGGCGTGGGCTGGCAGGCGCTCAGAAGCAGCGCCCCCAGGGCGACATGCCCGCATACCCGTTTCCAACATTTGGCCATGCTGCCCACCTCCTACCATCCTTCGTTTCAACTTGCCTTATGGTATCCCCATTCGCCTTGTCAGCCTGTTTATCGCCATTGCCGCTGCAAGGGCCGCACCCCGCCGAACAGCCAAACGGATGCCGGCTGCCTTACGAACCCGACAGGTAGTCGTTC
>UQOG01000159.1 GCA_900542615.1 uncultured Eubacteriales bacterium
GCGCCCGGGGGGGCGGCGGGGGGCGCGCAGCGCCCTAAAACGGGGGAGCCGGAGGCAAAGCCTCCGGCTCCCTCGTTTCCGTTTTGCCGGCCTGGGGGCCCTGGGGGCCCCAGGCTGCAAAACGCCGCCGCCCCCCCCGGGCGCACCGGCAAAAACCGCCCCAAAGGGCATAAAAAACGGCTGCGCCGGCAAAGGAAGCAACAGCGCAGCCGCAAGGGAAGGCAGCAAAAAGGAGGCATGGCAGGCCACGCCAACGGTCAGGGCGGGTTATTCGGTGATGAGGAACTCCGCCAGGATGGAATAATCATGGGGGTCGCTCAAGCCCAGCTCCACGCCTTCGATGTTTTTATCCTGGAACATCTGGGTCAGGGCGATGTATTGGCAAAGGGTAGACTTGAGGTTGAGCTTATCGCCCTCCGTAGTGGTGAGCTCCACACGGCCCTTGCACTGATTCACAGCGGAAAAAAAGCGGGTGGGTTCGGCAATGTTCTTGATACGCATAAAACTTAACCTCCTACTGTGCCATGTTACAATTCGGATTTATCTTATTATCCAACAATTCCAGTGAGAATGCAAGCGTGTTTCACAATTCTTTCAAATTATTATGCGGCTCATGTCAAGGTAATAGAGTATATTAGCACTCGAAGGGCGAGAGTGCTAATACGCCGCCCATTTTACCGGCATAGGAGCGGGTAAAGGGAAGCAAGCTAATTATAAAGGAGGTTTGCCTATGAATCCGAATAAATTGACCCAGCGTTCTTTGGAGGCGCTGCAAAGCGCCCAGAGCCTGGCCATCCAACATAATCATCAGCAGGTGGATCAGGAGCATTTGTTATTGGCCCTGTTGCAGCAGGAGAATTCGCTGCTCATGCAGCTGTTGCGGCGCATGGGGCGGGATGCGGGGATGGTTTCCTCCCTGGAGCAGGCGCTGCAAAAGATCCCGGGGGTAACGGGCACGGGCCGGGAGGCGGACAAGGTCTATATCACCCCTCAGCTGGACAAAGCCCTGGTGGCCGCGGAAAAGCAGGCCGCGCACATGAAGGACGACTACATCTCCGTGGAGCATTTGTTCCTGGGGCTGTTGGAGGCGCCCAACGAGGCGTTAAAGGGCCTGTTCAAGGCCCATGATATCCGGAAGGATGATTTCTTAAAGGCCCTGAACCAGGTGCGGGGCGGGGCCCGGGTCACCACGGACACCCCGGAGGACACCTATGACGCCCTGGGCAAATATGCCCAGGACCTGGTGGCGCTGGCGGAGCAGCAGAAGCTGGACCCGGTGATCGGCCGGGACGATGAGGTGCGCAACGTGATCCGCATCCTGTCCCGCAAGAGCAAGAATAACCCGGTGCTCATCGGCGAGCCCGGCGTGGGCAAGACCGCCATTGCCGAGGGCCTGGCCCAGCGGATCGTCCGGGGAGACGTGCCCGCCGGGCTAAGGGAGCGGCGGATCTTCTCCCTGGACATGGGCGCCCTGATCGCCGGCGCCAAATTCCGGGGGGAATTTGAGGAACGGCTCAAGGCGGTATTGGGGGAGGTCAAGCGCAGCGAGGGCAAGATCATCCTGTTTATCGATGAGCTGCACAACATCGTTGGGGCAGGCCGTACCGAAGGCAGCATGGATGCAGGCAACCTGTTGAAGCCCATGCTGGCCCGGGGCGAGCTCCACTGCATCGGCGCCACCACCCTGGACGAATACCGCAAGTATATTGAAAAGGATGCGGCCCTGTCCCGGCGGTTCCAGCCGGTCATGGTGGAGGAGCCCACGGTGGAGGATACCATTTCCATCCTGCGGGGCTTGAAGGAGCGGTATGAGGTATTCCATGGCGTAAAGATCCAGGATAATGCCTTGATCGCCGCCGCCACCCTGTCCCACCGGTACATCAGCGACCGGTTCCTGCCGGATAAGGCCATCGACCTGGTGGATGAGGCCTGCGCCCTGATCCGTACGGAAATGGATTCCATGCCCACGGAGCTGGACGACATTTCCCGGCACATCATGCAGCTGGAGATCGAGGAAGCGGCCCTGACCAAGGAGAACGATAAGCTGAGCGAAGCCCATCTGGCGGACATCCGCAAGGAGCTGGCGGAAAAGCGGGAGCAGTTTGCCACCTTAAAGGCCCGTTGGGAAACGGAAAAGGACGCCATCAAAAAGGTGCAGTCCCTGCGGGAGGAAATGGAGAAATGCAATGCGGAAATGGAGCAGGCGGAGCGCAGCTATGACCTGAACCGTGCCGCGGAGCTGAAATACGGCCGGCTGCCCAAGCTCCAGGAGGAGCTATCCGCAGCGGAAGCCGAGATGGAAAAGGGTAAGGCGGAGGGCCTATTGCGGGACCGGGTCACCGAGGAGGAGATCGCCCGGATCGTGGCCCGCTGGACGGGCATCCCGGTATCCAAGCTCATGGAAGGGGAGCGGGAGAAGCTGCTGCACCTTTCCAGCATCCTGCATCAGCGGGTGATCGGCCAGGACGAGGCGGTGGATACGGTATGCGACGCCATCCTCCGTACCCGGGCCGGGTTAAAGGACCCCGGCAAGCCCATCGGTTCCTTCCTGTTTCTGGGGCCCACCGGCGTGGGCAAGACCGAATTGGCCAAAGCCCTGGCAGAAGCCCTGTTCGACGACGAAAGCAACATGGTGCGGATCGACATGAGCGAATACATGGAGAAGCACGCGGTCTCCCGGCTCATCGGCGCGCCTCCGGGCTATGTGGGTTACGACGAGGGCGGCCAGCTCACCGAAGCGGTTCGCCGGCATCCCTATGCGGTGATCCTGTTCGACGAGGTGGAGAAGGCCCATCCCGATGTGTTCAACGTCCTCTTGCAGGTGCTGGACGATGGCCGGATCACCGACAGCCAAGGCCGCACGGTGGATTTCAAGAATACGGTCATCGTCATGACCTCCAACCTGGGCTCCAATTACATCCTAGAAGGTATCCGGGATGGTCAGCTCACCGAGGAAGCCCGCGCCCAGGTATCGGGCTTGCTCAAGCGCAGCTTCCGTCCGGAATTCCTCAACCGGATCGACGATATCGTGTTCTATAAGCCGTTAAGCGAGGCCGAGATCTTCAAGATCACCGACCTGATGCTGAACGCCTTGCGGGCGCGGCTCAAGGAGCGCAGGCTGGATGTGCAGCTCACCGACGCGGCCAAGCGTTACATCGCGGAGACCGGCTACGATCCCCAATATGGCGCCCGTCCCCTCAAGCGGCTGCTCCAGAGCAAGCTGGAGACCCTGCTTGCCCGGCACATCATCCAGGAGGATCCCGCCCCGGATACGGTGTTTACCGTAGATTACGACGGCAAGGAGTTGGTGGTGCGCTAGCCGTACACCCGCTTGCGGGGCTTCGCCTCTGGGGCCTCTGTCTGGGGGCTTCCAGCCCCCAGTCCCCCTGGCCCGCTTTTTGAAAAAGCGGGGGAAAACCGGCGGAAAGGCTTTTCTGGTTGTCCAACGAATATGCAGGCGCGTCGCCCCTCGAGGGCGGCGCGCTTCAGGCTGTCGAAAAAGTGGCTTGCGCCACTTTTTCGAGGTTTTCATACCTCCCT
>UQOG01000160.1 GCA_900542615.1 uncultured Eubacteriales bacterium
GCGCCTGCCCATGATGTTAAGCGGCCGCGCCCCCCTGCAAGCGCTCCCCATAAACGAAACCAAGCGAGCCGCCCCCGATGGGCGGCTCGCCGGCAAAAACCCTTCTGTTGTTCAAAAAGCCATAAGGCCGTTTTCCCCCGCTTTTTCAAAAAGCGGGTGGGGGTGCGGGGGCAAAGCCCCCGCAGTCATCCGCCTGCACAGCCGCGGAGCAAATGCAGTGCGCAAGCAGCCTTTACTCGGCCTTGGGGCCGGCCTCCACGATGTGGGCGGGCATATGGCTGTACTTCCTGAAGTTCTTGACGAACCGGGCGGCCAGATCCTTGGCGGTGGCTTCATACTCGGCGTCGTTCTTCCACATGGCCCGCTGGTTCAGGAATTCATCGGGCACATTGGGGCAGGTCTTGGGCACCATCACGTTGAAGATGGGGTCCAGCTCAAACTCGGACTTTTCCAGCTCGCCATTGAGGGCGGCGGTAACCATGGCCCGGGTATACTTGAGCTTCATGCGGCTGCCTACGCCGTACTTGCCGCCGGCCCAACCGGTATTTACCAGGTATACGTTGGAGTCATGCTCCTCGATCTTCTTGCCCAGCATCTCGGCGTACACGGAGGGGTCCAGGGGCAGGAAGGGGGCGCCGAAGCAGGTGGAGAAGGTGGTCTGGGGCTCTACGATACCCCGCTCCGTACCGGCCAGCTTGGAGGTATAGCCGGAGACGAAGTGGTACATGGCCTGGTTTTTATTCAGCTTGGAGATGGGGGGGATAACGCCAAAAGCATCGGCGGTGAGGAAGACCACGGTCTTGGGATGGCCGGCCACGCCGGGGATGACGCAATTGGGGATGTAATCCACAGGATAGCCTACCCGGGTATTCTCGGTGAGGCTGCTGTCCGCAAAGTCGAACTCCCGGGTTTCGGGGTCCATGATGACGTTCTCCACCAGGGCACCGAATTTGATGGCCTCCCAGATCTGGGGCTCGTTTTCGTGGGAAAGGTTGATGCACTTGGCATAGCAGCCGCCCTCCACGTTGAAGATGCCGTTGTCGCTCCAGCCGTGCTCGTCATCGCCGATGAGGCTACGGTTGGGGTCGGCGGACAGGGTGGTTTTACCGGTGCCGGAGAGGCCGAAGAACAGGGCGGAATCCCCATCGGGTCCCACGTTGGCGGAGCAGTGCATGGAGAGCACGCCGGCCTTGGGGAGCAGGTAGTTCATGACGGAGAACACGCTCTTCTTCATTTCGCCCGCATACTGGCTGCCGGCGATGAGGACCATCCGCTTATCGAAGTTGACCAGAATAGCCGCCTCGCTGTGGACGCCGTCCACCTCGGGGATGCACTTAAAGCCAGGGGCTGCGATGATGGTGAAGCCGGGGACAAAGGCATCCAGCTGCTCCTTGGTGGGACGGAGGAGGAGCTGATGCATGAACATATTCTGGCTGGCCAGCTCGTTCACCACCCGGACGGAGAGGGCATACTTGGGATCCGCGCCGGCAAAGCCGTCGAAGATGAAGATCTCCCGGCCCTGGAGGTAGGCGGTCATCTTGTTGTAAATGTTGTCGAACTTTTCGGGGGAAATGGGGACATTGACCTTACCCCAATCGATGTCGTCATGGATGGAGGGCACGTCCACCACAAAGCGGTCGTCAGGGGAGCGACCGGTATATTTGCCTGTGGTCACAACCAGAGCGCCAGTGCTGGAAAGGGTGCCTTCGCCCCGGGCCACCGCGCGCTCGGTAAGCTGCGCGGGTGTAAGATTACGGTAGACCGCCTTCGGGGCGATGATACCAAGGGATTCTACATAAGCCTTCATGTCATTTCTCCTTTCGCAATTGCAATTACCAACAGGCGAAGGCTTCAAATTATGCCTAAAGCCCGCAGATTCTCTCGTATATCATTGTATCCTATTGCCAGTGGATTTGCAAGGACGGGGCGCGAAAATCGCAAAATGGTGTCTTTGGCTAACCCAGAAAGACCACAAAATACCCCTTGACAATGGCTGTGCCCCCGTGCTATGATATTACGTGCCGTGTGGGTGATCTGTTTGTTATGCTTACGTTCGTCGCGGGGTAGAGCAGTTGGTAGCTCGTCGGGCTCATAACCCGGAGGTCGAGGGTTCAAGTCCCTCCCCCGCAACCATTTGGTTGCCCACCGGCGCCATATTTGGCGGCGTAGCTCAGTTGGCTAGAGCATTCGGTTCATACCCGGAGTGTCATGTGTTCGAGTCACATCGCCGCTACCAAAGAAAAAGTCCAGCATTGCTGGGCTTTTTCTTTCTATATTCATATTATTCTATATTCATATGCCTTTTCATAGCGTCCTTTTCCTTGCTTATAGGATCGCGCATATAAGCCATTGACTTCCCATCTCCCTGTGCGCCGTGAGGTAATCTTGCAAATGCCCCCAACTTATGATACCGTATAATCAAACAGCGTAACAATGCAAGGTGCCAATATGGAGGTTTCTTATGAATTATCAGCTTGCTGGGAAAATCGATCATACGTTGCTCAAAGCCAACGCCACCAAGGGGGATATTCTCCGTGTTTGCCAGGAGGCGAAAGAATATCATACTGCCAGCGTATGCGTAAATTCTTGTTGGGCGGCCACGGTAAAGGAAGCCCTGGCGGGCAGCGGCGTTATGGTATGTTGTGTGGTAGGCTTCCCGCTGGGGGCCATGTCCACGGCTGCCAAGGCCTTTGAAACGGAAGATGCGGTAAAGAACGGGGCCCAGGAGATCGACATGGTGATCAACATCGGCATGGCAAAGGCCGGGGATTGGGCCGGCGTACAGGCGGATATTGCGGCCGTGGTGCAGGCTGCCGGCAAGGCGGCTGTGAAGGCCATCCTGGAGACCTGCCTGCTCACCGATGCGGAAAAGATAAGCGCCTGCCTGGCCGCCAAGGCGGCCGGCGCAGCCTTTGTCAAAACCTCTACGGGGTTTTCCACTGCCGGCGCCACGGTAGAGGACATCCGCCTGATGCGGGAAACCGTTGGTCCTGACATGGGTGTAAAAGCTGCTGGCGGCATCCGGGATACCGCCACTGCCCTCGCCATGCTGGAGGCCGGCGCCACCCGGATCGGCGCCAGCGCCACGGGGGCGATCATTGCGGATTGAGCTACGTTTATATGCCTTCCTATCCGTGTTACCCAAGATAAACGCCCGCTTCTTTGGCCCTCTGCGTTCTAGCATCTACAAATGTAGAGCCCCTTCGTTTCTCCCTATGTAGCTTCTAGTATCTAAGGAATCCAGCGAACCACGCCTAGCCCCGGCGATTTTCTGCCGGGGCTAGTCTTTTTACCCGCTAAACCTATCGATCGAGCCGGCAAAGGTACAATACCACCGGAAACCGCGGCCCCTTTCGCCCACATTTGCCAAAACGCCGTGTTGGTCGGCTTTAAAAGAGCCCTCCCGCCCGGGCCAGCCCGCCGCCCGCGTAGGGCTCCTAGGGTCTATCCTG
>UQOG01000161.1 GCA_900542615.1 uncultured Eubacteriales bacterium
CCGATCAAAGCCTCCGGGGGCTGCGGCCCCCGAACCCCCGGGGGTTTTTCGACAGCCTGCCGCTAACAAGTGTATGCTTGTTAGCGTTTTTGTAATTCCCCCCCTGTAGGAGGTTTCCCAATGGAAGCACAAGCTCGCCCCCAGCCGGATGCCGGGTTCCTGTCCGGCCCGATCCTGCCCCCATTGATCCGCTTCTCCCTGCCCCTGATGCTCTCCCTGCTCCTGCAGGCCCTGTATGGGGGCGTAGATCTGGCGGTGGTGGGCTGGTTTTCCACCACCGCCCACGTATCCGCCGTGGCCACCGGCAGCCAGATGATGCAGGCTGTAACGGTGGTGATCACCGGCCTGACCATGGGGGTTACCGTGCTGCTGGGCCACGCCCTGGGGGCAGATGACCCGAAACGGGCCGGGGACGTAACAGCCGGCCAGGTCCGGCTGTTTTTCCCCTTGGCCCTCCTGTGCACCCTGGTGATGCTCCTGCTGGCCCCCTGGTTTACCCGGCTCATGCAGGTGCCGGATGCGGCGGTGGATGCCACCGTTTCCTATATCCGCATCTGCTCTAGCGGCATGGTCTTTATCACCGCCTATAACGTGATCAGCGGCTTGTTCCGGGGCATAGGGAATTCCCGCTCCCCCTTTCTGTTTGTGCTGATCGCCTGCCTGGTAAACATCATCCTGGACCTGCTTTTTGTGGGCGCCTTCCGCATGGGCGCCGCCGGGGCGGCCTGGGCCACCGTGCTGGCCCAGGCGGTCAGCGTGGCCTTTTCCCTGGGCTATTTGCGCAGGCATCCCTTTTCCTTTCCGGTGGGCCTGGCAAACCTGCGCGCCCCCGGGGTGCCTTTTGGCATCCTGCGGGTGGGCGGGCCCATCGCCTTGCAGGAGCTACTGGTCCACATTTCCTTTTTGATCATTACCAGCATCGTAAACAGGCTGGGCCTGGTGGCCTCCGCCGGCATCGGCATTTCGGAAAAGCTGTTTGTATTTCTCGCCATCGCCCCCATGGCCTTTATGTCCGCCCTCTCCGCCTTCGTGGCCCAGAACATGGGCGCCTGCAACCCCCAACGGGCCCTTCGGGCCATGTATGTGGCCCAGGCCATCAGCTTTGCCTGCGGCGTGCTTACCTTCCTGCTTACTTTTTTCGCCGGCTCCTTCCTGGCTTCCATCTTCGATGGGGATCCCGCCGTCATCCAGGCCACCGCCCAGTATATGCGGGGCAGCTCCTTCGAATACCTGATGATCCCCTTTACCTTCTGCTACCTGGGCTATTTCAACGGCAGGCAGCGCACCGCCTTTGTCATGATCCAGGGCCTTGTCTCCGCCTTTTTGGCACGCATCCCCCTATCCTATTTTTTGAGCAGCCTGCCCGGGGCCAGCCTGTTTACCATCAGCCTGGCGGTCCCTGCGGCGAGCCTGCTCAGCCTGGGCCTGTGCGTCGCCTATTTCCTCCATATGCGCCGCAAGGGCCCCTTTCCCGGGAAATAATCCCATAGCCTCAAAAAAAGCGCCGCTGGAATCCCTTCCGCGACGTCTTTTTCATTGTCCTACAAAAAATCTCCGTACGAGCGGCCGAGGTTAATTGGCCTGCCGGCCGGGATATTTTTTATAGGTCGCCAGGGTGACCCCCACCAGCGCCACCCCGCACAGGGCCACGCCTGCGATGGTGGAACCGATGCCGTAAGGCTCGCCCAGCAGCTTCCAAACGATGCTGGACACCAGGCCCACGATCATGCCGGACAGGATGCCAGGGGTATTGGCTTTTTTCCAATACAGGGCCGCCAGGCAGGGCAAGCCCATGGCCGCCGCATAAAAGGTCCAGGCGAACATCAGGGCGTCATAGGCGCTGGTGTAGAACAGGGCCACCACCAGGGCAAACAGGGAAATGAGCACCGTGATGATCCGGGATAAGCGCAGCTCCTGGCGATCGGTCATATTCGGGTGGAGGGTACGCCAAATATCGTTGACCCCGGCCTGGGTCGCCACCAGGATGCAGGTATCCGCCGAGGACATCATCACCGAGAGCAGCCCCGCGAAGGTAAGGCCCGTAAGCCCCGGCGGCAGGATGGTAGCCACCATCACCGGGATGGCATAATCCGCGGTACCGTACTGCTGGATCAGGTTCGGGAAGAGCAGGGCAGCCGACAGGCCCAGGAACAGGGTAACGGCGATGGTGAGGGAATACACCACCGTGCCGCCGAACTGGCCCCGGAGGGCGGATTTCCGGTCCTTGGCCGCAAAGGCCCGCTGCCAATATTCCGCGCCGGCGATGGTCATGACCAGGTTGGTAAAGATCAGGGTGATGATATCCGGCGACAGGTTCAGGTGGAATTTTTCCGGCGGGGTCTGGGCGATCAGGGCGGCCATGCCGCCCACCTCCCGGATGGACATGATGGGCAAAAGGATATATACGAACAGGATCAGGATAAAGAACTGGACCAGGTCCGTATACACCACCCCAAACAGGCCGGAGCTGGCGGTGTAGATGACAAAGATAGCGCTGGCGATCACCGCGCCCCACACGTAATTGATACCGAAGTTACCCCCGACCACCCCGAACACGGTGGCAGTAGCGCTGATCTGTGCGCCCACGGTGGCGGCCATGCTGTAGGCGATCATGGCGCCGGCCAGGAGCTTGGCGGTTTTGCCGAAGCGGTACTCCATCAGCTCCGGGATGGAGGTGATATTATACTTGCGGCCAATGTCCGCAATACGCCCCGTACAGAAGGAAAAAATATACATGCCAATCATATAGGGCAAGGCGATGGCAATGGCCACCATGCCCCCGCGATAGGCGTAGCCGCCCCGGCCAATCAGGGCGCTGCCGCCGATGATGGAGGCGCAGACGGTGGCCATGAGCACCACCGGCCCCAGGGTCCTACCGGCAATGAAGAAATCCCCGGAGGTTTTGATCTTTTTTGTAAAATAGAAGCCGATCCAAAGCATACCTATCAAATAGGCAAAGATGATAAGGATGTCCAAAAGTGTTACGCTTTCCATAATCTTCCCCCTTTTTTAATAATAAAAAATGCCGGGGCAAAGCTGCCGCGGCGTAAAAGGTAAAGATATGGAAAATACAACCAACAGCCATAGGGACTATGGCATTCCTCCTTCTACGCCTACGAGATTAGCTGTCGGGTTCGGAAAGAAGGATTTCCTACCGCACTTTGGCGGATACACCCCATGGTTGGGTCTCCCGTTGCTGAAACATCAGCATTCGGCATTTTTATGAAGTTTATATATTGATTGTATTTCAGTTTCCATTTGCTGTCAAGTCTAATTTATTCCATCCAACTTTGGGGCTGGTGGCTTTCCCTGGGGTGGGCGGTGGCCGGGCGGGGGGCGGCGGGCGCGCTGCGCGCGCTGAAGCGGCCGGGGCCGTAGGCCCCGGCCGATTAAGGCTGTCGAAAAAGTGGCTTGCGCCACTTTTTCGAGGTTTTCATAGCTCCCTTG
>UQOG01000162.1 GCA_900542615.1 uncultured Eubacteriales bacterium
CCAACGCCAGGCCAGGGGGCCTGCGGCCCCCTGGCCTGGCGTTGTGCGCGCTGTGCGCGCCCGCCGCCCCCCCGGCGCTCCGGGAAGCGCGAACAAGGCAGCAATCACCGGATAAAATTGGTGGCCACCTTCTTCTCCAGCGCCGGCGGCTGGATGCCCGCCGCCTTGCCCGCCTGGATGCACTGGAGCAGCCAGGCCATATTGGCGCCTAGGGTGCGCATGGTTTGGAGCCCCTCCAGGTCCTGCATTACCTCCTCTGGGGTGTTGCCATGCACCTGGTTCCAATATTGGGAGGAAACGATCGGCATATTGCTGATGGAAAAGTATTTGTTTAGCCGGTCAAAGGCAGCGGACGCCCCGCCCCGGCGGCAGGAGACCACCGCAGCCCCCAGCTTATTGGCGTATAGGCCGCCCTTGCAATAAAAGACCCGGTCCAAAAACGCGGTCACCTGGCCGGCAGGCCCGGCATAGTAGACCGGCGAGCCCACCACCAAGCCCTCCGCTTCCAGCAGCTTTTCCACAAACAAATTGACTTTGTCGTCTATTACGCAGCGGCGGGTTTTCGAGCAGCCGCCGCAGGCGGTGCAGCCTGCCACCGGGCTTTTGCCCAGCTGAAACAGCTCCGTTTCTACCCCCCGCTCCTCCAACGCCTTGGCTACCTCCATCAGGGCGGTATAGGTGCAGCCCGCTTCGTGGGGGCTGCCGTTTAACAACATCACCTTCATTAGAAACACCTCCTCGCTATCTCCCATTATGGGCTTGCCCATTCCCCTTGTCAATCCTCCCCCGCTTGCGGGGAAGTAGGTTTTACAAGCGAAGCGGTTGTGCTATAATACATGGCGACAGCCGGCCTAGGGAAGGCGGAAAGGAGCGCGGTCCATTATGGCCCATGAGGAAGCTTCCATGCGGGAGCGCCTGATCCTTGCGGGGATCCAGGAAATTGAGGCACGAGGCATTCAGAATTTCTCCATGCGGCAGGTGGCCAATGCCTGCGGCGTTTCTTGCGCTGCGCCCTATAAACATTTTCAGGATAAGAACGACCTGATTTTATCCATTGTCCTATATATACAACAGCAGTGGCATAAAAAGCAAGCCGCCATCGTAAGTCAATACGCGGGAGATCCCCGGCGGCAGCTCATTGAGATCAGCATGGCTTATATCGAATTTCTACTGGAAAATCCCCATTTCCGCTCCATCATTACCCTGCGGGACGATTCCCTGGACCCCGGCGCCCGTACCATTATGGCCCAGCTGAGCCAATGCACCCGCAGCATCATACGCACCTATTGCCAGCAGGTGAACATGCCCCCGGATGTGGAGCGGCGCAAAACCTATGTGGTTCGCTCCTTGATCTATGGCGCGGCCCTCATGCTGGACAATGGGGAGCTGCCCATGACCCCGGATGTGATGGAAGCCATCCGCAGCGCCATTGTGCGGGAGTTTGACCTGGCTTGACATTGACTTTTGCGGGGGGATGGAGTATAATTTTTTCATATTTGGTTATCACCGTTAACTTTCTATCTGGAAGGAGCTGCCCATGCGCGAATTTACCATTTTTACCGACTCTTCCTGCGATCTTTCCGCGGCCATGGCCCAGGACCTTGGGCTGACGGTCCTCCCCCTTTCCGTTAACATCGACGGCAATTCCTATGAAAACGATTTGGCTGGCAAGGCCCTTCCCTTTGAAACCTGCTATGCCCTGCTCCGGGCGGGCAAGCCCGCCACCACCTCCGCCGTCAACGTGGGCCAGTTTGTGGAGGCCATGGAGCCGGTGCTCCAGGCGGGCCAGGACGTGCTATATCTGGGGTTCTCCTCCGCCCTGTCCGGCACCTATAACGCAGGGGCGTTAGCTTGCGCCCAGCTGGCGGAGAAATATCCCGACGCCAAGCTCTATGCCGTAGACACCCTGTGCGCGTCCCTGGGCCAGGGTATGCTCATCTACCTGGCGGTGCAGCAGAAGCGCGCCGGCAAGTCCATCGAGGAGGTGCGGGACTATGTGGAGGAAAACAAGCTGCACCTTTGCCACTGGTTTACGGTGGACGATCTGCACCATCTGCACCGGGGCGGCCGGGTATCCGCCACCTCCGCGGTGCTGGGCACCATGCTGAATATCAAGCCCGTGCTCCACGTGGACGACGAGGGCCGGCTGATCTTCGTGGAAAAGGTGCGGGGCCGCCGCACCTCCCTCAAGGCCTTGCTCCAGCACATGGAGGCCACAGCCATCGCCCCCGAGACCCAGACCATCTTCATCAGCCACGGGGACTGCCTGGAGGAGGCCCAGCTCCTAGGCCAGATGATCCGGGATAAGCTCCATGTCCAGGACGTGGTCATCAACTATGTGGGGCCGGTGATCGGCGCCCACAGCGGCCCGGGCACTCTGGCGCTTTTCTTCCTGGGCACCAAACGGTAATCCATAAAAAGGACAACGAGACCATGCATTATAAGATCATTGCAGACAGCTGCTGCGATTACGTGCAGCAAGGAGAGGATATCCTCTCCTTTGTTACGCGGGTGCCCCTGTCCATCGACCTGGACGGCCGCACATTTATCGACGATGCGTCCCTGGATTGCACCGCCTTCCTGGCGGATATGGCAAAAAGCCGTACCGCGCCCCGCTCCGCCTGTCCTTCCCCCATGGCCTTTGCCGAGGCCTGCAAGGGCCCCGAACAGGATATTTATATCGTCACCCTGTCGGCTAAGGTGAGCGGCACCTTTGACAGCGCTTACACCGGCGCTCAGATGGCCATGGCCGCGGATCCCGAAAAGCACGTCCATGTGTTCAATTCCCATTCCGCCGCCGCAGGCGAGGTAGCCCTTTGCCTGAAGCTTCAGGAACTGGCCCAGCAGGGGCTCAGCTTCCAGGAGGTGGTGGAGGCCGGGGAGGCCTATGTGGCCGGCCTGACCACGGACTTCGTGCTGGAGGACCTGGACGTTTTCCGAAAAAATGGCCGCCTGAACCATTTGCAGGCCATCGCCACCAGCGCCTTGCGCATCAAGCTGGTGATGGGCGCGGACGAGGAGGGTTCCATTGTGGTGCGGGCCAAGGGCCTGGGCATCAACCGGGCGCTCACCGCCCTGGTGGAGCACGTGAAGTCCATTTGCGACGCCCAGCCCTGCCAGGACCGGCTGCTGGTGATCACCCATTGTAATTGCTTGGAGCGGGCCGAAGAGGTGCGCAAGCGGATCCTGGCCGTCTGCCCCTTCCGGGATAGCATGATCTGCCGTCCCAGCGGCATCAGCACCATGTACGCCAACGACGGCGGCATCGTACTGGCCTTTTGACCCTCGCCGCCCTACCATATCGCCATCCCCCTTCCGGGGGATGGCGACAGGCTGTCGAAAAAGTGGCTTGCGCCACTTTTTCGAGGTTTTCATAGCTCCCT
>UQOG01000163.1 GCA_900542615.1 uncultured Eubacteriales bacterium
CCCCGGGGCCCTTCGCCCATATGGCGCCGATGGATTTTACATTCTGCCGGTAGCGGGCAAGGAAGAAATATTGTATGATAGAATCGCATAGCAAAAAGAAGGAGGTAGATCCCATGTTTACCATAGACCAGTATCAGCAAAGCGCAGCGTACCTTCGCAGCCGGTTGGACGGTTTTGCGCCGGAATTGCTTCTCATCCTGGGCAGCGGCCTGGGGGGCCTGGCGGAACAGGTGGAGCGCCCTCTCTATATTCCCTATGGGGATGTGCCCTACTTTAAGAAAAGCACGGCCATGGGCCATGCAGGCCGGTTCGTGGCGGGTATGCTGGGGGGCAAGCGGGCGCTATTGATGCAGGGCCGGCTCCATGTATACGAGGGCCACACCATGGAGGAGGTGGCCTATCCCGTGCGGGTGGCCAAGCTGCTGGGCATTGAGACCCTGGTGGTCACCAACGCGGCGGGCGGGGTGAATTTGGCGCTGAAAGGCGGCAAGCTGATGCTGATCCGGGACTATATCAAATTCACTCTGGACAACCCCCTCATGGGGCCCAATCTGCCGGAATTCGGCCCCCGCTTTCCGGATATGACCTATGTGTTCGACCGGGATCTGCGGGAAACCTTCAAGGCTGTGGCCGCCGCCCAAGGGGAAGCGGTGGCGGAAGGCGTCTACTTTTATATGACCGGCCCCCAATATGAGACCCCGGCGGAGATCCGGGCCATCCGGGCCCTGGGCGGGGACGCGGTGGGCATGAGCACCGTGCCGGAGGTGATCGCTGCGAACCATTGCGGCATGAAGATCCTGGGGGTCTCCCTGGTGACCAACATGGCGGCCGGGGTGCTGGACCAGCCCCTTTCCGGCCAGGAGGTCATCGATGCGGCCAACGCGGCCAGCGCCCGGTTTGAAAAGCTGATGATCGCATTTCTGGAGGCCCTGTAATGCAACCCATGGCGTTGGACGTGCTGTTTGAAAACGCCACCATTCTCACCATGGTGGACGAAGCCCCTGTGGTTACCGGGGACGTGGGGGTGCGGGACGGGCACGTGGTCCTGGTGGGCCCTGCGCCCCAGGGCGTAACGGCCAAGCGGCGGATCCCCTGCCGGGGTAAAATCCTCATGCCCGGCCTGGTCAACGCCCACGCCCACACCTCCATGGCGGTGCTCCGGGGCTATGCGGACGACTATCCCCTCAAAACCTGGCTGTTTGAAAAGGTGTTTCCCGCCGAGGCCAGGCTGGATGAACGGGCGGTGCTGGCGGGGGCCAGGCTGGGATTTGCGGAGCAGCTTTGCACCGGCACCACCAGCATCAGCGATATGTATTACCATGAGCCCGCCATCGCCCAATTGGCCCTGGAGGTGGGGATGCGGGTATCCCTGTGCAACGCGGTGGTGGCCCTTTCTCCGGATTGGTCCATGGAAACGGACCGGGGCGTCCAGGAGACCCTGGTGCTGGCCCGGGAATACCAGGGGGCCGGGGACGGCCTGGTGCAGGCGGAGGCCTCCATCCATGGGGAATATACCTCCAACCCCAGGGTATGGGCCCAGGTGGCGGAGCTGGCCCAACGGTATGACCTGGGCATCCAGCTGCATCTGAGCGAGACCCGGGAGGAACATCAGGAGGCTCTTTCCCGCAACCAGGGTAAGACCCCTGCCCAGGCTCTGGCCGCCGCTGGGGTGTTCGAGGGGCGGGTCACCGCAGCCCATTGCGTATGGGTGAGCCAAGAGGACATGGCCCTATTGGCGGAAAAGGGCGCCACCGCCGTCCACTGCCCGGTGAGCAACCTGAAGCTGGGCAGCGGCATGGCGGATGTAGCGGCCTTGCGCCAGGCCGGCGTAAACGTGGCCCTGGGCACGGACGGCTGCTGCTCCAACAACACCCACGACCTGTTTGAGGAAATCAAGCTGGCGGCCCTGCTGGCCAAGGGGCAGCATTTGGACCCCACCGTGTTGTCCGCCTACGACGTGTTGAAGATGGCCACGGTAAACGGCGCCCGGGCCCAGGGCCGCCTGGATGTGGGCCAGGTGGCGGAAGGGATGCGGGCGGACCTGATTCTGCTGGATCTGGATCACCCCACCACCCGGCCCAGCTACGATCCCCTGGGGGCGGTGGCCTACAGCGCCACCGGCCGCAGCGTAACGCTCACCATGGTGCAAGGCCGGATCCTGTACGAGAACGGGGCATTTACCACCATCGATTTAGAACAAGCGTATCAGGAGGCCGAGGGCTACGCCAAGCCCTTGGTTTTGGAGGTATGAGATAAAGCATGATCACACCGGAACAAGTAAAGAACGACCCCGCGATCCGTTCCTATATTCAAAAGGCGGACGCATGTTTAAGCGCCCTGGGCTATACGGAACATAGCTTTGCCCATGTGGGGCGGGTGGCTTCCGAGGCGAAGCGGATCCTATTGGCCCTGGGCAAGGGCCAGCGGCAGGCGGAGCTGGCGGAGATCGCCGGGTATCTCCACGACATCGGCAACATCGTCAATCGGGAAGAACACGCCCAAAGCGGGGCCATTATGGCCTTCCGGCTGCTGGATAAGATGGGGATGGACCCGGAGGAGAGCGCTGAGGTGATCTGCGCCATCGGCAACCACGACGAGGGCACCGCCCAGCCGGTAAGCGACATTGCCGCGGCCCTGATCCTGGCGGATAAAACCGATGTGCGCCACACCCGGGTGCGGAACAAGCGCCAGGCAACCTTTGACATCCACGACCGGGTCAACTGGTCTGTCCGCCACAGCGAATTGACCCTGGAGCCGGAATGCCGCGCCATCACCCTGCTGCTCACCATCGATACCGAGATCTGCTCGGTGATGGAATACTTCGAGATCTTCATCGGCCGCATGGCCCTTTGCCGCCGGGCCGCCCAGCGGCTGGGCCTGCGCTTCCACATCGTCATCAACGGCCAGGAGATCCTGTGATCCTTGCGCCGAAAAGAGAAGGGCCGCAACCCCTTTGGGAATGCGGCCCTTCTCCTATCTTCTACCCTTAGGACCCTGCCGGCATGGGAACCGGCTCCTGGGGTGGGTTGCTACCTGCGGCCAGCGTCAGCCACAAAATGAACAGGAGATACAAGGCGGTGACGGCGCATACCACCCATAGCAACCCCTTTACGCCGGCAGACAACCGCTTACGGCAAAGGCACAGCGCCAGCAGGCTGCCGAAAAACAACAGCCCCGCCCCGGCCATCGTCCAGTAATTGAGCAACAGTTCCAGCATACAGGCTCCTTTCTTCTAAGCCGATGGGTTTTTCTTAGTATAGCATATCCGCTTCGGTTTCGCATCCCCCTTGGGGGCGGGGGGCGGCGGCGTTTGGAGGCGGGCCTGGGGCCCCGCCTCCAAACTGGGCCGGCGCCGGGCA
>UQOG01000164.1 GCA_900542615.1 uncultured Eubacteriales bacterium
GGAAAAAGGGGGAGCCGGAGGCAAAGCCTTCGGCTCCCCCTTTTCAGGGCGCTGCGCGCCCCCGCCGCCCCCCCCGGGGACGTTGCGGTTTTTTCCGTCCTTTTGAATGAACCACCCATTTCTCCGTCCCATTTTTCGCCGACTAAACTAGCCCGCCGCTCCCGATGAGCGGCGGGCCGGCATAATCCGTTCGAAAATCAAAGAAGCGTTCCAGCTGGTTTTCCCCCGCTTTTTTCAAAAGCGGGCGGGGGCTTGGGGGCAGCGCCCCCAAAAGCCCGGTGTAAGGACCCAAAAGCCTGGCGTTTAGTTTTCGCCGTAAGGCCAGGGGAAGGTGACCGGGATCCGCAGCATCTGGCCCACGTAGATCAGGTTGGGGTCCTGGATGTTGTTGGCAGCCACGATAGCGTCCACGGTGGTGCCAAAGCGGCGGGCTAGGTCATAGAGGGTATCGCCGGGCTGCACCACATAGATGATATAGCCGGGCTCGGGTACGGGGGGGGTAATGGTACCCAGATAGACCATCAAAGCCGTCCAGGTACGGGGGCCGATGATGCCGTCCACGGTCAGGCCCTTGGCCTGCTGGAAGGCGCGCACGGCGTTGTGGGTATTGGGGCCGAAGACGCCGTCACTGGAACCGGGGTTGAATCCGGCCCGGGCCAAGGCGGTTTGGGCCACGCGCACCAACATGCCCCGGTCGCCCCGGCGCAGATAAATATCCCGGCTATCCAGGTAGGGGGCAATGGCCAGCCAGGTGTTGAAATCCACCACGCCGGTTTCAGGCAGCCGCTTGCTGCGCTGGAAAGAGCGTACCGCGCTTTGGGTACGGGTACCAAACAGGCCGTCAACTTGGGTGCCGATGTCAAATCCAGCCCGGATCAGGCCATTTTGCAGCCGGCGGACCATATCGCCCCGGCTGCCCCGGCGCAAAACGTCCGGATCGGGTTCATAGACAAAGGGCATGAGGAAAGCCCAGGTCTTGGGGCCTACGATACCGTCCTCTTGCAGGCCCAGCACCCGCTGAAACTGCTTTACCGCCTGCTCGGTCTGGGCGCCGAAAATGCCGTTGATGGGGCCGGGATCATAACCGGCTCGGGTCAATGCTGTTTGCAGGGTGCGGACGTCGCTGCCCGTATCCCCGCGCCTCAAAGTTCTCATATCTTGCACCTCTTTAAGTCTGGGATTTACTGCATACTATTCCGCGGGGAAAAGGAGTGTGCAGCACGGGCCTGTATTTTATTCACATTCTTCTTTCTTTTTCGGCGCTGTGAAGCCTTGATGCCGCCGTATAATACAAGTATTACCTGGAGATACAAATGCGAAAGAAAGGATTTCATATATGATGCAGGAACACAAACCATCGAAAAAGCCCCTCCTATATTATGCTATGGTGGCAACCATCATTATCCTGCTGCTCAACGCCCTGGTATTTCCCTTATTCATGGGGAACCAGGTGATCGAGGTGGGCTACAGCGATTTTCTCGCCATGGTGGACGCGGGCAGCGTGACCCAGGTAGCCCGGGATGAGCAGGAAGGCACCCTTACCTTTCTGGCCAAGGATGAAAATGGCCGGGAACGGATCTATCAAACCGGAATTTGGCCGGATGATGACCTGACGGACCGGCTGACGGACAAAGGGGTGGTCTTTGCCCAGTCCATCCCCACCCAGGCGTCGCCTTTGATGACCCTGCTGTTTTCCTGGGTGCTGCCGGTGCTGTTTTTTGTGCTGCTGGGGCAGCTGTTATCCAAGAAGCTCATGGGCGGCATGGGCGCAGGCAATGCCATGAGCTTCGGCAAGGCCAATGCCAAGGTATACATCGAGTCCCAAACCGGAAAGACTTTTGCGGATGTGGCCGGCCAGGACGAGGCAAAGGACGCGCTGATGGAGGTGGTGGATTTCCTGCACCATCCGGAAAAATACGCTTCCATCGGGGCCAAGCTCCCCAAGGGCGTCTTGCTGGTAGGCCCTCCGGGCACCGGCAAGACCCTGCTGGCCAAGGCGGTGGCCGGAGAAGCCCAGGTTCCCTTCTTCTCCATCTCCGGCTCGGAATTTGTGGAGATGTTCGTAGGTATGGGTGCCGCCAAGGTGCGGGACCTGTTCAAGCAGGCCAATGAAAAGGCGCCCTGTATCGTGTTCATCGACGAGATCGATACCATCGGCAAAAAGCGGGATGGCAACGGCGTGGGCGGCAACGATGAGCGGGAACAGACCTTGAACCAGCTGCTTTCCGAAATGGACGGCTTTGACGGCAAAAAGGGCGTGGTGATCCTGGCGGCCACCAATCGGCCGGAATCCCTGGATCCCGCCCTATTGCGGCCGGGCCGGTTCGACCGGCGGATCCCGGTGGAGCTGCCGGACCTGCAGGGCCGGGAAGCCATCTTGCGGGTACACGCAGGGAATGTATCCATGTCGGACCAGGTGGACTTCAACGCCATTGCCCGGGCCACCAGCGGGGCCAGCGGCGCGGAGCTGGCCAACATCATCAACGAAGCAGCCCTAAGGGCGGTGCGCCAGGGCCGGGATACGGTACAACAGGAGGACCTGGAGGAAAGCGTGGAGGTGGTGATCGCCGGCTATCAGCGCAAGAACGCGGTGATCTCCGAAAAGGAAAAGCGGATCGTGGCCTATCATGAGATCGGCCATGCATTGGCGGCGGCCCGGCAGAGCAACAGCGCGCCGGTGCATAAGATCACCATCGTGCCTCGGACCAGCGGCGCCCTGGGTTATACCATGCAGGTAGAGGAGGGGGAACGGTTTCTGCTGAGCCGGGAGGAAGCGTTCAACAAGCTGGTCACCCTAACGGCAGGCCGGGTGGCGGAGGAATTGGTATTCGACTCCATCACCACCGGCGCGTCCAACGACATCGAGCAGGCCACTCGCTTGGCCCGGGCCATGGTGACCCGCTACGGCATGAGCAAGACCTTTGGCATGGTGGCCCTGGAGACCGTCACCAACCAATATCTGGGCGGGGATACCTCTATCGCCTGTTCATCGGATACGGCTACCCGGGTGGATCAGGAGGTCATCGCCCTGATCGGCCAGGCTTATTCCCGGGCCAAGGAGCTGCTGGAACAGGATCGGGCGGCTATGGATCGGCTTTCCGCGTATCTGCTGGAAAAGGAAACCATCACCGGCGAAGAGTTTATGGCCCTGCTGGAGCAGGTGTAAGGCTGCGCGTCTGCGCGTCCCTGCTGCGGGCGCAATTTTCCTCATGCTGCGCCCGCTGGGCGCATGGGAGAAGGCCCGGCAACTTGTTGCCGGGCCTTTGGCTGTCGAAAAAGTGGCTTGCGCCACTTTTTCGAGGTGTTCATAGCTCC
>UQOG01000165.1 GCA_900542615.1 uncultured Eubacteriales bacterium
CCTGGCTGGGTGTGCGGGAAAAAATGCCGCCGGGAAAGCGAGGCGGTCTGGAGCGCCCCGGCCCCGATGGCCGGGGCGCAAGCAACGAGGTTGGGGAACCAGAGATGGCAATTCGCGGGTTTTCCCCCGCTTTTTTCAAAAGCGGGCCAGGGGTTCGGGGGCGGGAGCCCCCGGCGGGATAGGCAACTAAAAATGCGCTGTCTCCGGGGCTATGGGAGGCGTCCGCAGAAGAAAAATCTATATACCTTTTTAGCGGAAAAAATGTTATGATAAAGGGTAGAATTAGTGCAAGGAGAAGCCAAGGGTATATGAATATCGTGATCGTGGGAGATGGCAAGGTAGGCAGCACCCTCGCGGAGCAGCTATCCGGCGAAAGGCACGATGTAACGGTGATTGACAACCGCGTGGAGAGCCTAAACCAATCCATGAACCTGCTGGACATAAACTGCGTAGAGGGGAATGGAGCCAGCTACACGGTCCAAATGGAAGCGGGAGTTCCCAAGGCAGATCTATTGATTGCCGCCACCAGCGGAGATGAGCTTAACATCCTATGCTGTATGGTAGCCAAAAAGTTGGGGGCGAAGCATACCATCGCCCGGGTCCGCAATCCGGAATACCAGCAGCAGATGATCTTTCTAAAGGAGGAATTGGGACTATCCATGGCCATCAACCCGGAGATGGCGGCGGCGGGGGATATATCCCGAATGCTGCGGTTTTCTTCGGCGCTGAACGTGGAGCCCTTTGCCAAGGGCCGGGTGGAGATCGTGGAATTCCGGGTGAAAGAGGATAGCCCGTTGATAGGCCTATCCCTGGTAGACCTACCCCGGCAATTTCGGCAAGTTCGGATCCTGGTATGCGTAGTAATCCGAGATGGAAAAGCCATTATTCCCAAGGGGGATTTTACCATTGCCCATGGGGATAAGCTCAGCGTAGTGGCGGCGCCCCAGGATATCAACGCCTTTTTCCGCTCCATGGGCACCATGCACCGGCGGATCAAAGAAGTCATGATTGTAGGAGGCGGGCGCATCGCCTATTATCTTGCCAGGCAGCTGCTGGAATCCGGTATACACGTAAAGATCATCGAACGGGATGAGGCCCGCTGCCATGAGCTATGCGGGCTGTTGCCCAAGGCGGATATCCTGCATGGGGATGGCACGGATCAGGAGCTGCTCCATGAAGAGGGGCTGCTCAACGTGGATGCGTTTATTTCCTTGACGGGCTTTGACGAGGAAAACATCATCCTATCCATGTACGCCCAATCCTGCCAGGTGAAGAAGGTCATCACCAAGGTGAACAACTCCCGGTTTTTGAACATGCTGGACGGCTCCGGACTGGAGATTTTCGTATCCCCCAAGCAGATCACCTCCCATCGGATCTTAAGCTATGTGCGGGCGATGCAAAACGCCACCGGCAGCAACGTGGAAACCCTATACCGGATGGCGGATGAACAGGTGGAGGCCCTGGAATTCCGGGTGCGGCCTACCTCCCGGTGCGTAGGCATTCCGCTAAAGAAGATGTCCATCCGTTCGGGCATTCTGATTGGGGCCATCATCCGCAGGGGGCGGTGCATCATACCCGCCGGCGATGATACCATTGAGCCGGGTGATTCGGTCATCGTAGTGACCACCATTCGGGGCTTGCAAGAACTCAACACCATTCTGGACGAGGCATAACCTTTTATGAATTACCGGCTTGTAGCCCGTGTTTTGAGCATGTCCCTGCTGACGGAAGCAGCCCTTCTGCTGCTTCCAGTGGGCATTGCTATCTATTATGGAGAAAGCCCCGCGCCCTTTTTGCTGACGATTTTGGCCCTGGTGGTCACAGCGGGGCCGTTGCGGCTATGTAAGGTGCGCTCCCGGGATTTCTATGCCCGGGAGGGCTTTGCATCCGTATCCCTTTCCTGGATCGCCCTATCGGCCTATGGGGCGCTTCCCTTTATCTTTGCCGGGGTGATCCCCTCCTTTGTGGACGCTTTGTTTGAAACCGTTTCCGGCTTCACCACCACCGGGGCTTCCATCCTCTCCCATGTGGAAGGCCTGCCCATGGGCATTCTATTTTGGCGCAGCTTTACCCACTGGATCGGCGGCATGGGCATCTTGGTATTCGTCCTGGCGGTGCTGCCCGCCGTAGAGGAGCGTTCCATCCACATTATGCGGGCGGAAGTGCCCGGCCCACAGGTTTCTAAATTGGTGCCCCGTACCCGGAACACCGCCGCCATACTCTATTGCATCTATCTGGCCATGACCCTCCTGCTGATCGTGCTGCTGATGCTGGGGGATATGCCCCTATTCGACGCCACGGTCCATGCCTTCGGCGCCGCCGGCACCGGCGGCTTCGGCATAAAAAATACCAGCATCGGCTGGTATGATAGCGCCTATGTGGACGTGGTTATCGGCATCTTTATGATCCTGTTCAGCATGAACTTCAACCTATACTTTTTCTTGCTGCTGGGCCAGGTGAAGGATTTCTTTAAAAACGAGGAGCTGCGTTGGTATCTGTGCATCATCGCTACGACGGTCTTACTGATCGCCTGGAATATCTCGCCGGTCTATGGCTCGGAATCCCTGCGGTATTCCTTTTTCCAGGTCTCCTCCATCATTTCCACCACCGGCTATGCCACCACGGATTTTTCCCTGTGGCCGGAGTTTTCTCGATGTATGCTGCTGTTCGTCATGTTTATCGGCGGCTGCGCCGGAGGAACCGGCGGCGGCATCAAGGTGAGCCGGGCCATTATCCTGGTGAAATCCGCCGGCAAGGAAATCCATCGCCTGCTCCATCCCCGCTCCATCCGGCGGGTCACGGTGGATCATAAGCCTGTGCCGGATTCCGTGGTGCACGGCACCATGGTGTTCTTTGCCCTCTATGTGGGCATCATCATGCTTTCCGTATTGCTGGTTGCCTTGGATAATATGGACTTTGCCAGCACCTTCTCCTCGGTATTGGCTTGCATCAGCAACATCGGTCCCGGCCTGAACGTGGTGGGCCCCATGGGGAATTACGGCGGCTATTCCGTGCTTTCCAAGCTTATCCTCACCCTGGATATGCTCCTGGGCCGGCTGGAGATCTTCCCCATGCTCACCCTATTCTCCCTCCTGCCCAAGAAAAAGTAGCGGGTCCGGATAGCCGCGCCGGACCCTTGCCCCGTCCCTCCGGGGCTTGCGCCGCCCGGCCCATCTGCGATGGGCCGGGCGGTTCGCTGCCTTTTTTGGGTGGCCGGTGGCGCCCGTGCGGCCGGGGGGGCGGCGGCGGGGCGCGAAGCGCCCTGAAAGCCCGGCGGCGGAGGCCAAATGGCCTC
>UQOG01000166.1 GCA_900542615.1 uncultured Eubacteriales bacterium
CCGCTTTTCAGGGCGCGAAGCGCCCCGCCGCCGCCCCGGCGCGCACCCAACGGTAACCTGCTACCCCGCGCCGGCGTGCATCCATCGGCAATACGGCGGTTACCCTGGGGGCGCAGGAAGGCCGGAGCGGACATGCGGGGGGCGGCGGCGTTCTGGGGCCGGGGCCTTTGGCCCCGGCCCCAGAACATGCCCGCTGCCGGGCAAAGCCCGGCAGCGGGCGGGTGGGCTGCGCCCACCCGCCGCCGCCCCCCCCGGCGCTGGGATTTTCACCAACGGCAAAAAAGGCAGCGAAAAGCCCGGCCCCACGATCTATGGGGCCGGGCACACGAAACGTTGGCAGGAAGGTACGCGGCAACGGCTCCACGCCTCGGGCAAAGCCGCTGCCCACGCCCTACGGGCAGCGGCGGCTTAAACCGCCCCGCCGCGGGCTACTATCCTCAGACAACCGCGCCCGCTTGTGCGCGAATCTCGCCGCCCGCGCAGGGCCGCCGTGCGCGTAGCACAGGGGGGTTAATCCCGCTTGCCGAAGAAGAACAGGGCCACGGTGCCCGGGCCGGAATGGGCGCCGATGACGATGCCGATATCGTCGATGACGATGTTGTGGATGCCCACCCGCTCCCGGACCTGGGCGGCCACCAGCTCCGCATCCTTGTAGGCGTCGCAATGGCCGATGAACACCACGTCGGTCTTTTCCTTATCCACGGAGGTGACCATGTGATCCACCAGGGCTTTGAGGGATTTTTTCCGGCCCTGGACCTTATCCACGGCAATGAGGCGGCCCTGCTCGTCCACATGCATGACGGGCTTGATCTGCAACACCGTGGCAATGGCGGCGGTGGCGCCGCTGACCCGGCCGCCCCGCTTGAGGTAGACCAGATCGTCCACCGTGAACCAATGGACAAAGTGCAGCTTGTTCTCCTCCAGCCAGGCTACCATGGCGTCAAAGTCCAGCTCCTTTTGCAGCCGGGCCGCATAGTATACATACAGGCCCTGGCCCATGCTGGCGCAGAGGCTGTCCACCACGGCGATCTTCCGGTCGGGATATTTTTCCAGCAGTTCGGCTTTGGCGATGCCCGCGGAAGCTACGGTGCCGGACAGGGCGGAGGAGAAGCCGATGTAAATGACGTCCAGCCCCTGCTGGAGATAGGGCTCAAAGGCTTCCGCAAAGGTGAAGGCGTTGATTTGGCTGGTGACTGCAACGGCCCCGTTGCGCATGGCGTTGAAGATCTCAGGCAGGGGCAGGTCGGAATTTCCGGGGGCATAGGTATGGGGCTGCCCGTCCAGGGTGTAGTCCATGGGAAGGACTTCCACCCCCCATTGCTGGGCCAGAGCCAGAGGCAGGTCGCTAGTGGCGTCGGTAATGATCTTATAAGACAAAATAAATGCACTCCATTCTTATGAATTATACCGCATGGGGTACAGGCCCATTATAGCCGAAGACCGTCGGTTTTGCAAACCGGCAGGCCTTGGCGGCAAGAGATCTTTATGGTAGAATAATAAAATATAAAATAAGGTAATAATGGGTTCATATTGCCAGAGGAAGGGATGGAACGATCATATGCATATGGTATCATACCCTGTGGGTTTGCTGATCCCCGCATTGGACGCGTTTATGGCCAGCCTGAACCTGGGCTGGATCTCCACGCTGATCAATATTATTTTGGCCTTTGTGCTGGCCCGGATCCTGACCCAGCTCACCGGCAAGGTGCTGCAAAAGACCTATAAGCGCCGGGCCCTGCGCTTTGCTCACGACGATACGGCGGCCCGCCGCATCGAAACCGGGGTGACCCTGTGCCAGGGCATTGCCAAATACGTGTTTTATTTTATTGCCGTGGCCATCTCCATCGGGGAGCTGGGCCTTACCTCCGCCATGGCCAGCATGTTGGCTGCCGCCGGCATCGGCACCTTGGCCATCGGCATTGGCGCCCAGAGCCTGATCGGGGATATTACCTCCGGATTTTTTATGCTGTTTGAGGACGAATTGGCTGTGGGCGACTATGTGCTCATCGCCGGGGTGGAAGGCATCGTGGAGGAGGTCACCCTGCGCACGGTGACGGTGCGGGGCTTCCGGGGAGAAAAGAACATCATCCCCAACGGCCAGATCAAAGCCATCGTCAACTATTCCCGGGACGACTACCTGGCGGTGATCGAGCTGTCGGTGGCCCCGGAGGCGGATGCGGAGCGGGCCCTGGAGATCCTGTATGAGGAGGCCGTAGCCGTATACGACACCCTAAAGGACCAGGGCGTACAGCCCCCGGAGCGGGTGGGCATCATGTCGGTGAACGACCGGGGGGTAGTGCTGCGGGTCACCATGAAGGCCAGCGCCATGCAGCAATGGTCCATCGCCCGGGAAACCATTCGCCGGGCCCGGGTGCGCTTCCGGGAGGAGGGCATCCCCACCCCCCACGAGACCGTGCTGCTGCGGGAGGAAGCCTAAATGCTCACAGAATTCCAGACCGGGGATTGGGTACAGATGCGCAAGCCCCATGCCTGCGGCGCCAACCGCTGGGAGATCACCCGCACCGGCGCCGATATCAAAATCAAGTGCCTGGGCTGCGGCAGGATCGTTATGCTGCCCCGGCAGGACTTTGAACGGGCGGCGAAAAAACGCCTGGGGAAGGATGCGAGCCTATGAAAGGCCGGGTGGAACAAAACAGCGGCGCTTATAAGAAATTGCGGCTCTATAGCTGGCTTCAGTCCTGCGCGGTGGCCCTGCTGGCGACGGCGGCGGTGTTCGTGCTCTGGTTCCAAAGCATCCAGATCACCGATACCGGCATGGCCCCCGTTCTGCAGGATGGGGATATCATCCTCTTCGACCGGTTGGCCAAGCATTTCCATACCCCCCGCCGGGGGGACGCCTATGCCTTTGCCAACGAGGCGGGGGGCGTGAGCATCGGCCGGGTGGTGGGCCTGCCCGGGGAACAGGTGCAAATGGAAGCCGGCCTGGTCTATATCGACGGGGTGGCCCTGGACGAGGGGGCCTATACCCAGGGGAGCGACCAGTCTTTTACGCCCGTAACCTTGGGCCAGGCGGAATTCCTCCTGCTGCCCGACGACCGGGTCCACGCCGTACTGGAAGAGGAAAGCTTGGTGGTTCCCTTCTCCGACCTGGTGGGCCGGGCTGCCATCCGCATCGCCCCTTGGCGGCGGTTGGCCGTGTTCGTCCCTTAGAGGCGTAAGGGCTTCGGACGCGGCGGTTACAAAAAATCCCAGCGGCCCGGGGGGGCGGCGGCGGGGCGCGAAGCGCCCCCAAGGCGCGGGCGGGGGCCTTT
>UQOG01000167.1 GCA_900542615.1 uncultured Eubacteriales bacterium
CGCAGGGCCGCCCCTCGGCCGCCAAACGCCGCCGCCCCCCTCCGCCCCTCGGAAAAGGGGGCAGCGGCCGCAGGCTGCGGCCCAGGGGGATGGGCTGGGAAACGCTACGGGTTCACGGCAGCCTGGAATGCGGCCAGGAGCGCGTCTGCGTCCAGCGTGGGGTCGTATAGGTAGACATAGCCGTCCCCGGTGTTCCATATGCCAAGGCCGCCGTCCAGGGCATAGTAGGCATAGCCGATGGGCAGGTCGGCGGAAGCGTCCACTTCGTCCACAAGCCGGGCGGGATAGCCTGCATCCTGGAGGCGCTGTAGGGCGGTCTGGGCAGGGGTTTCCGCCAGCTTCTTCAGCCCGGCGTCCAATTGGTTCCCATCGGGGTCTTGAATCTGCACCCCGTCGGTCTTGGGGACCTGGACCGCAACAGGGGCTTCCTCGCTGGTAGCTTGGGCGGCCTCGGCGCTTTCCTCTTGGCCGGCGCCCCCTGCGGAAGACCCGGTTTCCGCTTCGGGCTGCGCATCCCGGGGGATCGCCGCCACGGATGGGGAGACGGCCGCTTCGGCAGGGGCTTCCGCGGCGGGGATTTCGGCGGCGGGGGCTTCCGCTGTAACATCCATTTCGGCTTCCGCGTCGCCGGCATACATGCTGGCCTCTGCTGGCGCGGCCTGGGGCGCGGCGCCCTTTGCGTTGAACAGGCCGGAGCGGCCTACGAGCAGCACGGTACCCAGTACCACCACCATGCCGGCGGCCATGGATAAAGTCCCCCGCCATGCCCGCCAACGCCGGCGGGGCTGGGGGGCGGCTTGGGCTTCTTGCTGTTGATGCTGGGCGAGGATCTGGGCAAAGGCCCCGTCAAAATCCACCTGCTCGTTGGCCTCCTGGCCAAGGGCGGTTAATAGGGCGTCCATCTTATCAGCCACAGTCCTCACCTCCTTCCTTTAATATGGCGTATAATCGTTGCTTGGCCCGGCTCATCCGGCTTTTCACATTCCCCTCGGTGGTGCCGGTCAGCTGGGCGATCTGCTTATAATCGCAGCCGGAAAAATAATGCAGCAGCACCGCCTCCCGATACATATGGGGAAGCTGGTCGATGGCGGTCCGTACCCGGGCCTTTTCCTCGGCGGACAAAACGGCTGCCTCCGGCAGCTCGTATACGCGATCCACCGCCGGCTCCTCCAGTTCCTCCGCCGGGGTCTCAAAGCGCTGCTTGCGAAGCGCGTCCTTGCATAAATTGACCGCAACCCGATAAAGCCAGCCCTTTAGCTGGGCGTCGTTCATGCCTTCCAGCTGATCCATGTGGGACATGGCTTTCAAAAAGGTATTTTGCATAGCGTCCATGGCGTCGCTTTCCCGTTGGGTCACCCCATACGCCGCCCAGTATACCATGCGGGAGCAGGTCTTGTAGATGGTTTCGATGTCCCGCGCGGGCATCCGCATCCCTCCCATCTGCTAATAATACGTCTGAATGCCTGCCAAGGTTGCAGGCTGCTCTGATTTTTTCTAAAAATTTTCCCCTATGGCGCCGCCGCTGCGGCCCATGCAGAGTATATCATACCCGGGCCCATTGGGAAAGGCCGGAATGGATTTCTCTTTTTCCCCGTTGAAAAGTAGCGCGGGAGTTCCTATAATGATAAAAGATTATTTTGGGGGATATAGAATCTAGCATGAATATCGGCTTTGACAATCAACGGTATTTGAACATGCAGTCGGCCCATATCATGGACCGGCTGGCCCAGTTTGGCGGCAAGCTGTACCTGGAATTTGGGGGCAAGCTGTTCGATGATTTCCATGCGGCACGGGTATTGCCGGGGTTTGCGCCGGATAGCAAGGTGCGTATGCTGCTGGAGCTGGCGGAGCAGGCGGAGGTGGTTATCGCCATCAACGCGGCGGACATCGAAAAAAACAAGGTCCGGGGCGATCTGGGCATCACCTATGACCTGGACGTGCTGCGGCTGATCGACGCATTCCGGGGGGTAGGGCTGTACGTAGGCAGCGTGGTGCTCACCCAATACCGGGGCCAAAGCGCGGCGGACGCCTTCCAGGCCCGGCTGGAAAGCCAGGGGGTAAAGACCTATCGCCATTATCCCATCCAGGGCTACCCTACCCATGTGGAGAACATCGTCAGCGAGGAGGGCTTCGGCCGCAACGACTATATCGAAACCAGCCGGTCCCTGGTGGTGGTCACGGCCCCCGGCCCGGGCAGCGGCAAAATGGCCACCTGCTTGTCTCAGCTATACCATGAAAACAAGCGGGGCATCCGGGCGGGCTATGCCAAGTTTGAGACCTTCCCCATTTGGAATTTGCCCTTAAAGCATCCGGTGAACCTGGCCTATGAGGCCGCCACCGCAGACCTGGACGATGTGAACATGATCGACCCCTTCCATCTGGAAGCCTATGGGGAGACCACCGTCAACTATAACCGGGATGTGGAGGTTTTTCCGGTATTGTCCGCGATTTTTCAAAGCATCTATGGGTATTCCCCTTATAAATCCCCCACCGACATGGGGGTCAATATGGTGGGCAACTGTATCGTGGATGACGGAGTATGCCGCCAGGCCTCCCGCCAGGAGATCATCCGGCGGTACTATGCGGCCATGTGCTCCGCCCGCCAGGGCCTCAGCGGCCCCGAACCGGCGGATAAGATCCGCCTGCTGATGAATCAGGCCAATGTCACCGAGGCCGACCGGCCGGTGATCGCCGCCGCCCTGGACCGGGCGGAAGCCACCAATGGCCCCGCCGCCGCCCTCCAGCTGCCCGACGGCCGGATCATTACCGGCAAAACCAGCAAGCTGCTGGGCGCTTCCAGCGCCCTGCTCCTCAACGCCCTGAAAACCCTGGGTAATATCCAGGACGGGGTGCATCTGATCTCCCCCATCGTCATCGAGCCCATCCAGCACCTGAAGGTGGAGCATCTGGGCAACCATAATCCCCGCCTCCATATGGACGAGGTGCTCATCGCCCTGTCCATCTCCGCCGCCACCAACCCCACCGCCGAGCTGGCCATGCAGCAGCTGGACAAGCTCCGGGGCTCCGAAGCCCATTCCAGCGTCATCCTTTCCTCGGTGGATGTGGGCGTATTTCGCAAGCTGGGCATCAACCTCACCTGCGAGCCCCGCTACCAGTCGAAAAAGCTGTATCATAAGTAAGGGGGTCGTATTGCGAACCGCAAAGGTCGTTGTGCGGCGCTGTGCGGGGGGGGTTCCCCCCCCCCCCCCCCCC
>UQOG01000168.1 GCA_900542615.1 uncultured Eubacteriales bacterium
CATATTGGGGATCATCAGCAGCAGGCCCTGGGAAGCGGTGAAGGTGGTGGTCAGCGCGCCGCCCTTGAGGGAGCCGTGAACCGCGCCGGCGGCGCCGGCTTCAGACTGCATTTCCGCGATCTTTACCTTTTGGCCGAACAGGTTCAGCCTACCGTTTGCAGCCCAGTCGTCTGCAACCTCCGCCATGGGGGAGGAAGGGGTGATGGGATAGATCGCCGCTACGTCGGAAAATGCGTACGCAACGTGCGCAGCCGCGGTGTTACCATCGATGGTCAGGGTTTTTGCCATATAGCTTTGGACCTCCTATTGATGTTTTATCGCAGTGAATGGAATGTGGATGGAGCGAACAGGATGGCAGGCCATACCGGCCCGGCGGGAAACCCGCCAGGATGGGCCGGGCTTGAACGGCCTTTTGACCCGCGCAAAAGCCAAGGGCTTCTTCTCGCCCAGCCTGGGGCCTGTCCCGCCCGGCGTTCCTTTGCGCCCCCGACTGCCCGCGCCCTTTGCTTTTTCAAGGCCATCCTATCACGCTTTCATTATATAGTCCATAGTGCCCGATGTCAAGGAATCCTGCTTCCTTCCCCGCCCTTTCCACCCTTGGAATATGAGAAACTTTATTCCATTTTTTCCTTTGGTCACCTGTAATATATGTTCTTTGCAAAGAATATAAGTCCGAATTGTGATTTTTAGATGAATTTATTCTTTTTTATATTGCTTTTATCTACACGGTATGTAATAGTTATTATTATATTACCGAAGGTTGAAATTTTTTAATTCTGTGCCGAAAAGGAGACCTGCTCATGCCCGCAAAAATGAAAATCCGGTCCGCCTATTCCACCTTGCCTGCCGCAGAGCGCAAAGTAGCGGATTTTATTCTGGAAGATCCCGAGCGTGCGTCCCTCATGGTCATCAATGAGATCGCGGATGCAGCCGGCGTTTCCGTGCCGTCGGTTACCCGCCTGGCCAAAAAGCTGGGCTATAGCGGATTCCTGGATTTCCGGGTTTCCCTGGCCAGCGGCAGCTCCTCCCTGGAGTCCCTCAAGTCCGACCCCATCCGGGATACGGACTCCAACGAAACCGTGGTGGAAAAGGCCTTCCTGGCCTCCATGCGGGCCCTGGAGGATACCCTCAAGGCCATCGACAAGCATAAGCTGGCCGAGCTGGCCCAATACATCGCCAAGGCCAACCGCATCTACATCTACGGCACCGCCGCCAGCGCCCTCACCGCCCGGGATGCCGCCGCCCAGCTGAACTTCCTGGGCTACGATGCCATCGCCGTATCCGACCCGGTGGTGATGAGCGTTTATACCCGCCGCTTCTCCACCCGGGATGTGTTCATCGGCATCTCCCGCAGCGGCCGCACCAAGCTCCTCATCGACGGCCTCAAGGAGGCCAGCGCCGGCGGCGCCTATTGCGCCTTCTTCAGCAACTATGTGAATTCCCCGGCCGCCGCCATTGCGGACGCCTTCTTCTGCACCAGCCGCATCGACGACATGAAGAGCGTGGTGGGCCAGGAATCCAACCTTTCCATGCTGGCCGCCATCGGCGCCCTGGTGATGGTGGTGGCCCGGCTCACCGACCGGGACGCCCTGTAAGCCGCCATGCTTTTTGCGGATTATCATACCCATACCTGCTTCAGCCATGGTACGGGCACCCCTGAGGAAAACGTACAGGCCGCGCTGCAACGCGGCCTTTGTGCTATCGCCATCTCGGAGCACGGGCCGGGGCATATGTTTTACGGCGTCCGCAAGGAAAAGCTCCTTGCCCTCCGCCGGGAGGTGGACCGGCTGGCCGCCAAATACGCCGGCAGGATCCAGGTGCTTATGGGCATCGAATGCAACCTGACGGGCTATGGCCTGTGCGACCTGCCCCAGGATCCTGGCCTGCCCCCCTTTGACGTGATCCTGCTGGCCTATCACAAGGGGGTATTCCCCCGGGACGGCTTCTGCTGCGCCCGCGCCCTGGAGGCCATGGCCCATGGCAAGCCCGATCCCGTCCGCACCGCCAACGCCCTGCTGGCCGCAGGGGAGCGGTACCGGGTCCATATGTTTTCCCATCCCGGCCTCTATGTGGCTGCGGACATCCCCACCCTTGCAAAGGGCGCCCGGGAGCTGGGCATCCTATTGGAGATCAACGCCGCCCGGGTCACTATGACCCAGGACCAGCTCCGCCAGGCGGCCGCCGCCGGGGCCGGCCTGGTCATCGGCAGCGACGCCCACGCCCCGGAGCGGGTAGGGGAGTTTCGCCTGGCCCTCCAGGCCGCCCAGGAAGCCGGCGTGCTGGATCAGGTGCGCAACTGGCGGCCCTGATATCAATCCAAACCAAGGAGGATATAGCCTATGAAGATCGCCGTGATCACCGGCGCCTCCAGCGGCATGGGGCGGGAATTCGCCCTGGCCCTGGACCGCACATTGGACGTGGACGAAATATGGCTCATCGCCCGCCGCCAGGACCGGCTGGAGGCGCTGGCCCAAACCCTTACCCATGCGGCCCGCCCCATTTCCCTGGATCTCCTGGACCAGGCCAGCCTGGATGCCTACGCCGCCCTGCTCGCCCAGCACAAGCCCGTGGTAACGGCCCTGGTCAACGGCAGCGGCTTCGGCAAATTCAAGGCCTTTGACCAGGTGCCCCTCTCCGTCTACAACGATATGGTGGACCTGAACGTCAAAGCCCTTATGGGCATCACCTACCTGACCCTGCCCTATATGGAGCGGGGAAGCTGCATCTATCAGATCGATTCCCTGTCCGCCTTCCAGCCCGTGCCCTATATCAACGTATACGGGGCCACCAAGGCCTTTGTCCTGAGCTTTTCCCGGGCCCTCAACGCGGAGCTTAAGCCCCGGGGCATCCGGGTGATGGCCGTCTGTCCCGGCTGGGTCAAAACCGAATTCTTCGACCACGCCGTCACCGACGATACCTCCATCACCTACTACAACCGCTTCTATGAGGCCAAGGACGTGATCTGCCGCGCCCTCCAGGATATGGCCCGGGGTCGGGATGTGTCCATCCTGGGCTTCCCCATCCGGGTGCAGGTCTTTTTCACCAAGCTTCTGCCCCATCGCCTGGTCATGTGGATCTGGCTCAAACAGCAAAAACATGCCTGACCGCTGTGCTACGCGGCCCTACGCGGTCCTACGCGGACGGCGGCCCTACGCGGACGGCGGCCCTACGCGGGCGGCGGCCCTA
>UQOG01000169.1 GCA_900542615.1 uncultured Eubacteriales bacterium
GCCCTTCGGGCCCGCAAAACGCCGCCGCCCCCCCGCACCCCAACGACCCCCGCCTCCCCCACGCCAGCGCTCCTCCGGCAGCCATACGGTGGTCGCCCGGAGGTCTGGGGCAAAGAAGCCAGGAAACGAGCGAGATTCTAAAGCCGTTTGTGAATAATTTTTAAGGTTTTATGTAGGCCCTTTCGGGAAAAAGGGGCAGATGCTATAATGAAAATAAGGAAAAAAATGACAGCGGGCAACCTATTGGGGGCGCCTGCTTGGAGGCGGATACAAATGATGAAAAAGCACCGGCTAATTTCCATCCTGGCCCTGCTGCTAGCCATGCAGTTTTTGCTCATGCCCATGCAGGCAATGGCGCAAGGGGCGGCTGGCAGCGGCGAGGGGGCCCAGGAGGATTCGGCCCCCACCCCGGATACTGTGCCCCAGGGCACGGATCCTACCCCGGGCGACCCAGCGGGAGGCGAAACGCCTACGAATACTCCGGATCCAGGGAATACGCCGAACCCGGGTAACACCCAGGATCCGGGCGCGACCCCGGAAGGGCCGCCCACAGCCACCCCCACCCCGGATCCCCAGGCCAGCGCTACCCCCAGCATGACGCCGAACCAAAGCCCTACTGCGTCTCCCGGGTTGACCCCGACCCCGGTTCTTACCCCTACGCCGATTCTATCTCCCACGCCTACCCCGGTCCCGGAGGTGAAGCTGTCGGGGGAGGATGTGCAGCTGATCCTGGGAAAGGATTTTGACCCCATGCAGGGGATCGTGGCGGTGGATGAGCAGGGGAACCCGGTGGCTGTAAAGCTGGTGGACGACGGCGGGTTCAACGGCCGCCAGGTGGGCGACTATACCCTGCGGTATCAGGCGGTGCATCCGGTGACCGGGCAGGTATATACCCTGACCCGGGTGGTGCATGTGTATAAAAGCGCGGACCAGGAAAAATACAAGGTTACCATCATGGCCGGAGAGCTGGTGCTCAAGGTGGGCGGGGAATACGACCTGCTCAAGGACGTCAAGGCCGTGGATGAGAATGGGAATACCGTAGAATACGGCGTATACGACCGTTCGGGCTTTATGATAAGCCGGGCGGGCGCCTATACGGTGGTCATCGGGGCCATCCACCCGGTGACCGGGGAATTGTTCACCCAAGAGCGCACGGTGCGGGTGCTCACCGAGGAGGAATATAAGGACTGGGAGCGCGCCCAACGCCGGCTCAGCGGTGACAGCAACGAGCGTTATGCCCGGTATCTTCAGTATCGGAACGAGATCTATGAAAAGCTCCAGGTCCAGATGATGGACCTTACCAGCCAATTGCAGGCCCGGATCGACATGCTGCAAACCGTGTTCCCGGACATGACCCTGGAGCTGGTGGCCTATACCCCCAACCTGGTGGACGATAGCGGAATGGATGCTGCCGTGGTGGAGGCGGATGCGGCGGAGGCATATTATTACCCGGTGGGGGAGCAGGATTACACCCCCATGCAGAGCCTGCACATCAGCAATTGGTCGGACATTCTGGCGGTATTCGTGGCGGCGGAGAGCTTGGATGTGGAACAGCCCCTGGATCTGATGAACCTGCGGAAGATCGACCTTACCGGGTTGACGTATGTATTTTGGGATATGAACCAGCTTACCTACCATCAGGAAGGGGACACCCTCCGGGTGATGCTAACGCCTCGTTCCGCCAGCGAAATGGCCCGGCATTACGGCTGGGATGCGGACCGGGAAATGGTGCTGGAAGAGCTGATGCAGCCGGAATTTCTCAAGGTATTTGCCTCCCTGACCGGAGATACCAGCTTTGACGACATGAGCGAGGAGGAAGCCCAGGCCATTCGGGATTCCCTGCCGGAAGGGCTGGATGTGCAGCGGGAGGCCATCGTCATGACCGCCAGCTCCCTGGTGGGAAAGGTGAGCTATTTCTGGGGCGGCAAATATAATGAAATGGGTTGGAACCCCTTATGGGGCATTCCCCGGCGGGTCACCAGCGAGGGCAGCGTCACCACCGGCAAGGTGCGCAACTATGGCTTGGATTGCAGCGGGTTTGTGGCCTGGGCCTTTATCAACGCCATCGGCGACCCGGCGGTATTGGAGGCCATCGGCAACGGCAGCGCCAACCAGTGGGCCCGCTCCACCTCCCTGGGTTGGGACGAGGCCCAGCCCGGCGACCTGGCCTTCCGGGCCAAGCCCGGCAGCGTGGACATCAACCACGTGGGCATTGTGCTCAACAAGACCCAGGATGGCCAGTATATGATCGTGCATTGTTCATCCAAAGAAAACGGCGTGGTGGTCACGGAGGCCTGGTCCAGCGGGTTCCGGTATTTCCGCCGTCCCGCCCTATATCAGGAGGAGGTGGCTGATCAATGAGGATGCGTTCCCTGTTCCCCCTGCTGCTGGCAAGCCTATTGCTCTTTGCCGGCCTCCCTGCCCTGGCCCTGGACGCGGAGCCCGCGCCGGATTCCGTGGTCAGCCCGGGGGATACCATTGCCTATACCTATGTGCTGCCGGCGGATATGGCCAATTGCGTATTGCGGTTTTCCCTATCCAGCGGCGTTTCCCTCCAGCCGGACAGCGTGCAGGTGAAAGCCAGCGGCCCCTACGAGGTGATCTACGGCAGCGATGGCTGCGTGATCATGGCGGACGCCCTGGACAAAGGCGATACCCTGGTGTTCGTTGCCCAGGTCGGGGAGGAAGCCGTGGAGGTTTGGGCCAGGCTGGTGGCGGCGGATGGCAGCATCCAGGAGACGGACGGCTATGCGGCCCATACCCTGGCCCTGGCGGAGCCGGGCGCCCAGGAGGAGCCGTCCCGCACCCAGCAGCCTGCCGCCGCGCAGCAGACAAGCAGCGTTGCGACGGGCATCCCCGGGTATGTTTACCTGGTCCTGCTGCTTCTCGTGTGCGCTGTGCTGGCGGGCCTATGCTATAAGCGGGGCATTTTCCCCTTCCGGCGGGCCGCTGCCCAGCCCCCCGCCTCCCCTGCCGGGCCTGCGGACCCCTCCGCCCCCGCTGCGGACGATGGCCAAGAGACCACCCGGGAGGCGTGACCCATCCCCCAGGCCGGCAAACCTCCCGCCTTTTTGGCGTGGGCGGTTGCCCAAGGGGCCCGGGGGGCGGCGGCTGGGCGCTTCGCGCCCTGAAAAGCGCGGGGCCCGAGGCCAAAGGCCCCGGGCCCCGCGCTTTTTGCTTGGCT
>UQOG01000170.1 GCA_900542615.1 uncultured Eubacteriales bacterium
TCGCCCCAGCAAGCCCGGCTGCGCCGGGCGGGTGGGCTATGCCCACCCGCCGCCGCCCCCCCTCCGCCGGGGTTTCCTCCAACGCCAAAAAGAACGACAGGGCAAGGGCAGCCGAAGGGTTATTTATGGTACGGCTCGCCTGCATTGATCTTGCAGGCCCGGTAGAGCTGTTCCAGCAGCATCACCCGGAAAAGCTGGTGGGAAAAGGTGGGCGGGCCAAAGGAGATGCGCTGATCCGCCCGGGCCAGGACGGCGTCCGAAAGCCCCAGGGACCCGCCGATGAGGAAGGCGAAGCGGCTTTTTCCCTGATTGTTCCATTGCTGGAGCCGCTGGGCCAACTGGGGGGAGGAGAGGGGTTCCCCGGCGATATCCAGGGCCACCACCCAGTCCCCCTCCGAGACCTTGGCCAATAGCCGCTGGCCTTCAGCCTCCTTCACCTGGCTGCGCTGGGCTGGGGAAAGCTGTTCCGGGGCCTTTTCATCCGGGACCTCCAGGATCTCCACCTGGGCATAGCGGGAGAGGCGCTTGCAAAACTCATGGCACGCGTCCCTGTAAAACCCTTCTTTCAGTTTCCCCACGCATAGCACCCGAAACCGCATCTCAGCCTCCCGTATAGAACCTGCCGGTCACCTCTTCCCGCAGGGCCACAGCCAGGGGCAGGTCCTCGTCCCGGATATCCGCCTGCCTTAGCTGTTCCCGTATGGTGGCCAAAGCCAGCTCGGCAAAGTTGTTATCCCGGCTCAGGTGCCCCAATATGGCTTGCTTGAGTCCGCCCATGTAGAGGCGAGCCAGGGCCCGGCCGGCGTTTTCGTTGGAGAGATGGCCCCTGTCCGACAGGATGCGCTGCTTGGTCAAATAAGGGTAGGCGCAGGAACGCACCAGCTCCGGGTCATGGTTGGCTTCCAGCAATAGGAGGCTGCAACCCATTACCTGCTCCAGCAGCATGGGGTCGGCCACCCCCACGTCCGTCATGACGCCCATGGCCTGCCCGCCCCATTCAAACCGGTATCCAACGGATTCCCGGGCGTCATGGGGGGTTTTGAAGGGCAGGATGGAGGCTTCCCCCAGGAAGAAGGCCCGCCCGGTGTCGAACACCCGGATGTTATGGGGGGCGATGGCGCCGATCAGGGGGGCCATGGCCTCCCAGGTGCCCTGGTTGGCATAGATGGGCACGTCATACCGCCGGGAAAATACCCCGGCACCCCGCACGTGGTCGATGTGCTCATGGGTGATCAAAAGCCCCTGGATGGCTTCCGGCTGGATGCCGGCCTGGAGCAGGGCCTGGGCAAGGGCCTTGCAGGGCTTGCCCGCGTCCACCAGCAGCCGGCCTTCCCCCAGACCCACCGCCGTGGCGTTGCCGGAGGAGCCGGAAAACAGCGGGCAAAGGAACATCCCCTCTTGCTTCATCATATATCACATCTGGAATACCAGGCCGCACACCGCCCCCAGGGCGATAAACAGTATCGGGTGCAGCTTCTTGAGCCAGGGCAGGTTGGTCAACACCATCAGCGCCACAAACAGGAGCAGGGCCGAATACCGCAGCCCAAGGACGCCTGCGCCGCCCAATAGGGCAGTTTGCAGCACGCTCCAGCCGGCGGCGGCGATCAAGCCGGTGGCCGCAGGGCGCAGCCCCTCAAAGGCATGGGCGACCAGGGCGTTCTCCCGGAATTTTTCCAATACCCGGGCCACCGCCAAAATGACCAGATAGCTGGGCAGCACCAAAGACAGGGTCGCCACCACCGCCCCGGGGATGCCGGCGGCATGGAAGCCCGCATAGGTGGCGCAATTGATGCCGATGGCGCCGGGGGTGGACTCGGACACGGCGATCATATCCGCCAGCTGGGCATGGGTGAGCCAAGGGTAAATATCCGCCATCCTGGACAGGAAGGGGAGGGTAGCCAAGCCCCCGCCGATGGCGAACAGCCCGGCCTTAAAGAATTCGTAAAACAGGATCAGATAGATCATGCCTGCCTCCTTCCGGCCACGATGCCCACCGCTGCCGCAGCGATGACGATCAACACCGGGGACAGGGACAGGATGGCCACCAGCAAAAATGCGGCAATGGCGATAATCACCGCCATATTGCCCTTCACATTGCTTTTACACAGGCGATATACCGTATTGATGATCAGCACCGCCACCGACACCCGCACCCCGGCAAAGGCATGGATCACCGCCGGGTAGTGGGCGAGCTGGTCCAGAATGGAGGCGATCAGCAGGATGATCACCAAACTGGGGGTCACCACCCCCAGCGTAGCCGCAGCCGCGCCCAGGGAGCCCCGGTGCTTGGTGCCGATAAAGGTCGCGGTATTGACAGCGATAACGCCCGGGGTGCATTGGGAGATGGCATAATAATTCACCAATTCCTCCTTGGTGGCCCAGCCGTGATGGTCTACGCATTCCCGTTCCAGCATGGGCAGCATGGCATAGCCGCCCCCGAAGGTCAGCGCGCCGATCTGCACAAACGCCCAATATAAGGAGAAGAGCGTGGTCTTTTTCTCCATAGGTTCCGATCCCTTCCTTCCGATCTATATCTAATCCTAAAACTGCGCATCTGCTTCGCAGGCTATTCTATCATATCCGGTGGCGCAAGTCCATTCGATATGCTAATATAAACAGGAACCTTTGCCCGCCAGCGATCCCGAATTTCCCTTATGGTTGTTTTAAGAAAGGATGGATCTTCTTTATGTTGCAAACCGGTCTCCAAGGCCGCTGCCAGCGGCTCGTTACCCAGGACCTTACCGCCCAGGCCATGGGCAGCGGCGCCTTGCCCGTATTGGCCACCCCCGCCCTGGCCGCCATGATGGAGCAGGCTGCCTGGGAAAGCGTCCAGCCCTATCTGGAGCCGGACCAGGCCACCGTGGGCAGCGCCCTGCATCTGGAACACAAAAGCCCCACCCCCCTGGGCATGGAAGCCTGGGCCCAAAGCCGCCTGGTGGAGATCGACGGCCGGCGGCTGGTGTTTGAGATCGAAGCCTTCGATCAGGCCGGCCCCATTGCCGTTGCCCGGCATGAGCGTTTTATCGTCAAAACACCTTCCTTTATGAAGCGCTGCCAGGAAAAGGGCTGCTAGGGCCTTCCCCTGCCAAGGGTTTTGAAAAATCCCAGCGTTCCTGGGGGGGCGGCGGGCGCGCACAGCGCGCACAAAGCATGGGCGGGGGCCCTTGGCC
>UQOG01000171.1 GCA_900542615.1 uncultured Eubacteriales bacterium
CGCCCCCCGCGCCCCCGCGCCCTTGCGGAAGGCCAGCCCATACGCCAAGGGCGATTGCCCAGCGTTTCGGATTTCCTGGGGATGCTGCGCATACGGAAGACCCGCCTCCTTTTTCGCGGATAAAAAATGCGGGGAGCCATTGACAATTCCATCACTAGTGAATATAACCTAATAGTGGTTTTGATTTTATACTGCCGCAGAAAGGAACGGTGCAGGTGAATTCCCAATATAAAAAAGGCGTGCTGGAGCTTTGCGTCCTCGCCCTGCTAAAGAAGCAGGACCAATACGGATATGAGATCTCGGATCGGCTTTCCCGGGAAATCGCCATTGCGGACGGCACGGTTTACCCCATTTTGCGCAAGCTCAAGGGCGAGGGCCTGGTGACCACCTATTTACAGGAGGAGAGCGGCGGCCCGCCCCGCAAGTATTATTCCCTTACCAGCCTGGGCAGGGAAACCTATGAAACGGGCCGGGCGGAGTATCTGCAGTTTGCCCGGTCGGTGCGTATGCTTTTGGAGGAAGCGGAACATGAATAAGCGTGAATTTCTCGCTCAGCTGGAACGGGAGCTGAAGCGAAACCATGTCCCCGACGCCGGGGAGATTCTAAACGAATATGCCCAGCATTTTGCTTTTAAGCTGGCGGATGGCTACTCGGAGGAGGAGATCGCCGCCCGGCTGGGAGATCCTGCAGCCCTGGCTGCCCAGTTCGACGGGCCTAGCGCGCCGCCCAAGGCCGGCAACAAGCTGCTGGCGGCTTTCGGCTTATGCTTTGTGGACCTCTTGGCTTTCTGCCTGTTTCTGACCCTGCTCTGGAGCCTGGCCATGGGGGCCGCTGCCCTGGGCTGCGGGGCCGTGGGGCTTTGGCTGCTCTTTGGCGGCAACCCGGGAGGCTTTGTGCCCATGCCCGGCGGGTGCGGCGCGGCCTTTGGCCTCTCTGCCGTTGCCCTGGCCCTGCTTTGGGGGGTAGGCTGCGTATATTTTTACCGGTTCTTAGGCCAGTTGTGCCGGCCTACGGACGCTTTCACCACAATGCCCTGGCTGCCGCCGGCGGCGAACCGGTCCTGCCCTCCCTGCCCCTGCATCCCCAGTTTTCCCCTAAGGCCAGCCGCCGTATGCGCAAGCTTGCCCTATTGGCCTTGGCCATATTTGCCCTTTGCGGGGCCCTGGGCATGGCGCTATCCATGTTTTACGCCGGCGCAATAGAATTCTGGCACGCCTGGGGCTGGTTCGGGTATTCGGCCTGAAAACCCTGCGTCAGATCCTTCCATCCCGCGTTAAAGGAGGCTTTTATGAAAACCATCGTCATCACCGGCGCTACCTCCGGAATCGGCCTGGCGACCGCCCGGCTCCTGGCAGGCCAAGGTTACCGGGTCATTGGCGTGGGCAGGCGGGCGGAAGCCTGCGCCGACGCCCAGGCCAGCATCAAAGCCCTTCATCCCCAAGCCAGCGTCCGCTTCTACACCGCCGACCTGATGCAGCAAAACCAGATCCTCCGCCTGGCGGATTACATCCAAAACGATCTGGCCCAATTCAGCGGCGGCGCCCTCCATGCCCTGATCAACAACGCCGGCTGCGTCCGCAGCTGGTATATGACCAACGAGGCGGGCTATGAGCAGCAATTCGCCCTCAATCATTTAGCCGGGTATTTGCTCACCCATGCCTTGCTTCCCTGCTTGCAAAAGGGGGCCGGCCTGGTCATTATGACGGGCAGCCAGTCCCACCGGGGCGCCCGGGTGCATTGGAACGACGTCATGCTCCGGCACAGGTATGATCCCCTCACCGCCTATAAGCAATCCAAGCTGTGCAACCTGCTGTTTGCCAAGGGGCTCAACTGCCGGTGCGCTTCCCCGGGCATCCGTGCCTATGTGGTGGACCCCGGGTTGGTGCGCACGGATATCGGGGATAAGGCGGGGGGCATCGCAGGCCTGGTATGGCGGTTCCGCAAGACCCACGGCGCAGCCCCGGAGATCTCCGCTCAGACCTATGCCTTCCTCTGCGCCCAAGCCCAGCCTCTCCCTGGCCTCTACTACCGCCAAAGCCAGCCCCAGCCATACAGCAAACAGGTCACCGAGGAAAATGCAACCCGTCTATTTGCCCTGAGCCAACAGCTTTGCGGGGCAGCCTTCCCAAAGGAGGCGCAGCCATGCGCGTCCTAATCACCGGCGCCGCCGGCGGCCTGGGCCGGGCCCTGGCAGTGGAATGCGCCCGGCGGGGCTATGGCTTGTTTCTGACCGATCAAAACGCCCATGCCCTTAGCCAGATCCGGGAGGGCCTATGCCGGCAGTTTGGGGCCGAGGTGACGGCAATCCCCTGCGACCTGACGGACAGCGCCGGCGTGGACGCCATGTTGGCCCGGATCGACCAGGCGCAACTATCCTTCGACATGCTGCTCAATGTGGCGGGGTTGGATTTTAAAGGCGCCTTTTTAGGCTGACAACGGGAAAACATCGTCCAGATCGTCGCCCTCAACGACGCCGCCACCCTGCGGATGACCCATGCAGTCTTGCAGCGGCGCAGCCCGGGCCGCCGGTTTTTCCTGGTCTTTGTTTCCAGCCTTGCCTCCCTCTTCCCCATGCCCCTTAAAGCCACCTACGCCGCCTCCAAGCGGTTCCTCCTGGATTTTGCCACCGCCCTGCGCCAGGAATTGAAAAGTCAAAATGTGGCTGTCTTAGCCCTTTGTCCCGGCGGCATGGCCACCAATGAGACCGTATGCAAGGCCATTTGCGCCCAGGGGCTCTGGGGCAGCCTCACCGCCAACCCCTTGGAGGTGGTGGCCCGCCGAACCTTGGACCGGGTCCTGGCAGGAAAGGCTACCTATGTCCCCGGCTCGATCAACCGGTTCCTTATCGGATTGGGCCGGCTTCTGCCCCGTCGTTGCCTTGCCGCCCTGATCCACTGGCGTTGGCGTAAAGCCCAGCAAAAATGGTTGCCCGCTGCGCCGGGTTGATTCCAGCGGGGCTTGGCCTTTTAAGGTTGGCCATGGGTTTTGCGGGCGCCGGGGCTGGGGGCGGCGGGTGGGCGCAGCCCAC
>UQOG01000172.1 GCA_900542615.1 uncultured Eubacteriales bacterium
GGCCGGCCCCGTAGCCCCCTGCCCCTTTGCCGCCGCCCCCCCAGCAAAGCCCACTTTTTTTGAAAATCCTATTGACAGGAGCGGTTAGTGGTGATAAACTTCAATCGTCCTTGGTTAGTATAATCTAACCTGCATAATTAAACATTATTCACCCTTACAGGAGGCAGATTATTATACATGATGCCCTTATCTTTGGCAAAGCCCGGCGAAACCAACTATATCAAAAAGATCACCGGCAACGACGGGGTACGCCAGCATTTGGCGGAGATGGGATTTGTGGTAGGCACGCCGGTTACCGTGGTAACGGCCATGATGGGAAACCTGATTTTGCAGGTAAAGGATTGCCGGGTGGCTTTGAACCGGGAAATGGCCAACCGGATCATGATCTGAATCAATAAAGGAGGACGTATCCGATGAAAACGCTACGTGAAGCCAAGGTAGGCTCCACCGTCCAGGTGGCAAAGCTCCATGGGGAGGGGGCGGTAAAGCGCCGGATCATGGACATGGGCATCACCAAAGGGGTAGAGATCTACATCCGCAAGGTGGCCCCCCTGGGGGATCCCATGGAGGTGAACATCCGGGGCTACGAACTGTCCCTGCGCAAAAAGGACTGCGAAATGATCGAGATCCTTTGACCTTTGGCGGCGGCGCCGCTTTCTTTTAGCCGTTTAGTTAGTCATATTTAACATCAAGCATCAACAAATAACTGGGAGGAAAATCGGCATGTCCATCAAGATCGCCTTAGCGGGCAATCCCAACTGCGGTAAAACCACCATGTTCAATGACCTCACCGGCAGCAACCAATATGTGGGAAACTGGCCGGGGGTCACGGTGGAAAAAAAGGAAGGGAAATGGAAAACCAACAAGGATATCGTAATCCAGGATCTCCCCGGCATTTATTCCCTCTCCCCCTACACCCTGGAGGAGGTTATCAGCCGGAATTATCTGATCAACCAGCAGCCGGACGCCATCCTGAACATTGTAGACGGCACCAATCTGGAGCGCAACCTGTATCTGACCACCCAGCTGTTGGAGCTGGGGTTGCCTATGGCCATCGCCCTGAACATGATGGACGTGGTGCGCAAAAACGGGGATGAGATCAACGTTTCCAAGCTGTCCGAAGCCCTGGGTTGCCCCATTGTGGAAACGGCGGCCCTGCGGGGGGAAGGCTCCCAAAAGGCGGTGGAAGCCGCCGTCCAAGCCGCCCAGGCCGCAAAGCCCCAGGCCCATCCCTCCGTATTCGGCGGCACGGTGGAGCACGCCATCGCCCACATCGAGGAGAGCATCGAGGGCAAGGTGCCTGCCGCCCATCTCAGGTGGTATGCGGTAAAGCTTTTCGAGCGGGACGATAAAGTGCGTGCCCAGCTGCAACTGCCCGCCTCCCTGATGGCCCACATCGAGGAGCACATCCAGGAATGCGAAAGGGAGCTGGAGGACGACAGCGAAAGCATCATCACCAACGAGCGGTATGCCTACATCAGCAAGCTGATGACCGTCTGCATCCGCAAAAAGCCCCGCAAGGACAACCTGTCGGTTTCCGATAAGATCGACCGGGTGGTCACCAACCGGATCTTGGCCCTGCCCATCTTCGTGGCGGTGATGACCCTGGTGTACTATGTATCCGTCACCACCATCGGGGATATTGTGACCGGATTTACCAACGACACCCTGTTTGGCTCCTGGATCCAAGAGCCCCTGGCCGCCTGGCTGGAGGGCATCGGCACCGCCGGCTGGCTCAACGGCCTGGTGGTGGACGGCATCGTGGGAGGCGTGGGCGCTGTGATCGGCTTTGTACCCCAGATGCTCATCCTGTTCGTGTTCCTGGCCATTCTGGAGGATATCGGCTACATGGCCCGGGTAGCCTTCATCATGGACCGGATTTTCCGCAAGTTCGGCCTTTCCGGCAAGAGCTTCATCCCCATGCTCATCGGCTCCGGCTGCGGGGTGCCCGGCATCATGGCTTCCCGCACCATTGAGAACGAGCGGGATCGCCGCATGACCATCATGACCACCACCTTCATCCCCTGCGGGGCCAAAATGCCCATCGTCGCCCTGATCGCCGGGGCGGTGTTCGGGGGCGCCTGGTGGGTCTCCCCGGCCGCCTATTTCATCGGCGTGGGGGCTGTGATCCTTTCGGGCATCATCCTGAAAAAGACCAAGATGTTTGCCGGCGACCCCGCCCCCTTCGTCATGGAGCTGCCCGCCTACCATGCCCCCCTGGCCGTCAACGTGCTCAAGAGCATGTGGGAGCGGGGCTGGAGCTTCATCAAGCGGGCCGGTACGGTGATCCTGGCCTCCAGCATCCTGATCTGGTTCCTGTCCAGCTTTGGCAGCGTGGACGGCGCCTTTACCATGGTAGAGGATATGGACCACAGCATCCTGGCCGCCATGGGCAACACCCTGGCCTGGATCTTCACGCCCCTGGGCTTTGGCAACTGGCAGTCCACCGTGGCCACCATCATGGGCCTGGTGGCCAAGGAAGAAGTGGTCGCCGTGTTCGGCGTGCTCTATGGGGTGGCCGGGGACGCCATGGAATTGGTGGAATCCGGCGCCTTCCAGGAGCTGGGCCCCATCGCCGCCCATTTCACCGGGCTGTCCGCCTTCTCCTTCCTGATCTTCAACCTGCTGTGCGCCCCCTGCTTCGCCGCCATCGGCGCCATCAAGCGGGAGATGAATTCCCCCAAGTGGACCTGGTTCGCCATCGGCTATCAGTGCGGCCTGGCCTATGCGGTATCCCTGATCGTAAACCAGCTGGGGCTGCTGTTTACCACCGGCGCCTTCACCTTCTGGACCGCTGTGGCCTTCCTGCTGGCAGCCGGCATCCTGTACCTGTTCTTCCGGCCCTACCAAGAAGCTACCACTTTGGATATAGGCAAGGTAAAAATCCAAGCCTAGTCTCCATTCCACCATACCTCCATGGGGCGGGGAAGCTTGCTTCCCCGCCCCAGCCTGTCGAAAAACCCCCGGGGGTTCGGGGGCCGCAGCCCCCAGAGGCTAT
>UQOG01000173.1 GCA_900542615.1 uncultured Eubacteriales bacterium
GCCCGCGTAGGGCCGCCGCCCGCGTAGGGCCGCCGTGCGCGTAGGGCCGCCGCCCGCGCAGGGCCGCGTAGCATAGAGGGATGACGGATGCGAAAAAAACCCGGCAAATGCAGGATAAGAATGTGACAATGTTGAAAAATCGGTTGTAGGGGGGAGGTTTTATGCTAAAATATGAAATATGGAAGCAAGCTATGTTTATCATGATTCAAGACGGATGCGGTATCGATCCCCCTTTGGCGCGGTCAAGGCGGGGGAATCCGTGCATATCCTGGCGGATAAGCAAGGGGCCGGCAAGCTATTTCTGCGGCTATGGGTCAACGGCGGAGAGCGCCTGATAGAAGGGGAAGATGCCGGCGGCAGCATTGCCTTTCAGTTTGTGGCGGAGAATACCGGGCTGATCTGGTATTACTTTATCCTGGAGCAGGACGGCAGGCGCCGGTACTACGGGGTAGAGCAAGGCAATGGCGGCACCGGGCGGTTTTACGATGCACCGCCGGGCTCCTGGCAGATCACCGTATACGACCGCAGCTATGAGACGCCCGCCTGGTTCCGGGAGGGGATTGCCTATCAGATCTTCCCGGACCGGTTTTACCGGAGCGGCCAGGTGCAGGGGGTGGAGGCCCATGAACAGCTGGGCCACCGGGTGATCCTCCATGACAGCTGGGAGGAGCAGCCCATGTTCCGGCCTCCGGCGGGCATGACCCATTATGATCCCTGCGACTTTTTCGGGGGCAATCTGAACGGCATCCGGGAAAAGCTGCCCTATCTTGCTTCCCTGGGGGTCAGCTGCATCTATCTGAATCCGATCTTCCTATCCCCCTCCAACCACCGCTACAATACGGCGGACTATCAGCGGGTAGATCCCATGCTGGGCACGGAGGCGGATCTTGCGGACCTGGCCCGGGCGGCAAAGGCCTATGGCATCCGGCTGATGCTGGACGGGGTCTTTTCCCACACCGGGGACGACAGCGTATATTTTGACGCCAAAGGCACCTTTGGAGGCGGGGCCTGTTCGGATCCCAATTCCCCCTATCGGGCCTGGTATACCTTTACCCATTATCCGGACGCCTACCATTGCTGGTGGGGCTTCCGCTCCCTGCCGGAGGTGCGGGAGATGGAGCCCAGCTATATGGCCTTTGTGGGGGAGGTGCTGGCCCAATACGCCAAGCTGGGGGTAAGCAGCTGGCGGCTGGATGTGGCGGATGAATTGCCCGACCCCTTTATCGCCTTTTTGCGGCGGCAGCTCAAGGCCCTGGACTCCCAAGGGGTGCTGCTGGGCGAGGTATGGGACGACGCCTCCAATAAAGAAGGCTTCGGCCAGCGCCGGCAATATGTGGATGGCCAGGAGCTGGATAGCGCCATGGGCTATCCCTTCAAGAACGCGGTATTGGATTTCCTGCTGGGCCGCATCACTGCGGACGCGCTGCAGGGGCGGCTGCTGGGGCTGATGGAAAATTATCCCTGGCCCTTCCTGGAGGCCCAGCTGAATATCCTGAGCAGCCATGATACCATCCGGGCCCTTACCGTATTGAGCGGGGCCCCGGGCCGGGACGATCTGTCCCGGGAGGAGCAGGCGGTGTGGACGCCGGAGCCCAAGGCTTTGGAACAGGGCAAAGCCAGGCTGCGTTTGGCGGTGCTGCTGCAATTCGGTATGCCGGGGGTGCCCTGTATCTATTACGGAGACGAGGCCGGCATGACCGGTATGGCGGACCCTTTTTGCCGGGGAACCTATCCTTGGGGGCAGGCGGATGAAGAACAGCTGGCCTTTTATCGGGACGTGGCCGCCGCCCGCAAGGGCTCTGCCGCCCTGTTCCGGGGCGGCTGCGGCATGGCGGCCCTTTCGCCGGACGTGTTCGCCCTGCTGCGGTGCGAGGGCCAGAGCGGCGCCCTGGTGCTGGTCAACCGGGCCGATCAGGCCTATTATGCGGTATTGGGCATGGACCGGTTCCAGGAAGGCCCCGATTGCCATCGGCTTTGGATCCAGGGCCGTTACCGGGACGCGGTGACCGGCCAGGAGTTCGTTGCCGAAAACGGCGGGCTTTGCGTACAGCTGGAGCCCTATCAGGGCATGATGTTGATCCGGGTAGATTGATGAGGTACGAATGGGATTTCTAAATGGTTTTTTTCAAGGCCGCTATGGCCCGGATAAATTGACCCTGGCCCTGCTTTGGACGGGCATCGGCTGCTCGTTGCTCAGCTGGGTGCTGGCAGGCGTGCCGTATGTGTATTCGGTCTTGCGCTTCCTGTCCCTGGCGTGTTATGTTTATGGGGTATTCCGTATGCTGTCCCGGAACTTTGCCGCCCGGCAGCGGGAATTGGCCGCCTATTTCCGCCTGGAAGGCAAGGTCAAAGGCTTTTGGAATAAGCTCCGCTACGGCAGCCGGAATGTGGTGAACCTGAACGCGGAACGCAAAAAGTATAAATACCTCATTTGCCCCCAATGCCGGCAAAAGCTCCGGGTGCCCAAGGGCAAAGGCAACCTGCGGGTCACCTGCGCCAAGTGCGGCTGCAAATTCAACGCCAAAAGCTAAGCCCTCTCCCAGGGCCGCGCCCTGGACCATCATACATCACACAAAGGAGACTGTACCATGACCATCGATAAATCCATGAACATCGTTGAGATCCTGCGGATCAATGAGGGCATCGCCGATATCCTTATGGCCAGCGGTATGCATTGCCTGGGCTGCATCATGGCCCACGGGGAAACCCTGGAACAGGCCTGCGCCGTCCATGGCATCGACCCGGACGCCCTTACCCAGCAGATCAACGACTTCCTGGCCCAGGAAGCCTAAGCCCGGCGCCCTTTGGCGCGGCTGGCCGGCAAAGGAGGATCCCCTTCCGGATCCTCCTTTTAGGCTGTCGAAAAAGTGGCTTGCGCCACTTTTTCGAGGTGTTCATAGCTCCC
>UQOG01000174.1 GCA_900542615.1 uncultured Eubacteriales bacterium
CGGGCACGCCAAACGCCACCGCCCCCCCGCCGCCCCGAGCGTTCCTGCGCCTTTGGGGAATGCCCGCTTTTTTCCCGCATCCCTTTATGCTATAATACCTTTGGCAACGATCCCCCCAAAAAGGAGGCCGCTTATGGACAAATGGAAGCAGGAGGAGGCCAAACGCCCCCTTACGCCGGCGGAGCAGGCCCGTAAGGCCGCCTTTGAAGCCACCCAGGCCAGCCTGGCGGCGGAAGGCTACCGGCCCCATGACCTGACCATCGGCATGATCTACGCCAATGTAATGACCCTGGCCATCGGCCTGCCGGTGGTGTTTTTGCTGGGATTCCTGTTTTTCCGGCTTCATGGCCTGTCTGCCATCGCGGCGGGCGGTATTGCTAGTTCCCTGGGGAATTTGTTGCTGTACCTGCTGGCGCTGATGGCCTTTACCTGCCTGCATGAGCTGATCCATGGTTTATTTTGGGGCCTTTGCGCAAAGGGAGGCTTTCGCGCCGTATCCTTTGGATTCATGGCCCAATACCTGACCCCCTATTGCACCTGCAAGGAACCCCTGCCCCGATGGGCCTATGTGACAGGCGCCCTGGCCCCCACCCTGCTTCTGGGCGTGCTGCCCTACTTGGCAGCCCTGCGCCTGGGTAACTGGCCCCTGTTCCTGCTGAGCGCCCTGATGATTTTAGGCGGCGGCGGGGATATGCTTATCATCGGAAAGCTCTTGGCATTCCGCTGCCCCAAGGATACCATCTTCCTGGATCATCCCTATCAAGGGGGCCTGGTGGCCTTTGTCCGGGAAACGCCGTTTGGCAAATAATCACAAAAGGAGAACCGTTCATGGACTACGCAAAAGAGAGCCTGCGCCTGCACCAAGCCTGGAAAGGCAAGATTCAGGTAAACGCCACGGTGCCTGTGGCCACCCGGGAGGACCTGTCCCTGGCCTATACCCCAGGGGTAGCCCAGCCCTGTCTGGAGATCCAGAAGGATCCCAGCCTCAGCTATGCATTGACCCGGCGTTGGAACCTTTGCCTGGTGGTATCCGACGGCACGGCGGTGCTGGGCCTAGGGGACATCGGCCCGGAGGCCAGTATGCCGGTGATGGAGGGCAAATGCGTGCTATTTAAGGCCTTTGGGGATGTGGACGCCTTCCCCATGTGCATTAAAAGCAAGGATGTGGACGAGATCGTCAACACCATTTACCTGATTTCCGGTTCCTTTGGCGGGGTAAACCTGGAGGACATCGCAGCCCCCCGTTGCTTTGAGATCGAGCGCAAGCTCAAGGAAAAATGCGACATCCCCATCTTTCACGACGATCAGCACGGCACCGCCGTCATCACCCTGGCGGGCCTGATCAACGCCCTGAAGGTGGTGGGCAAGCCCAAGGAGGCTGTCCGCATCGTCATCAATGGGGCGGGGGCGGCCAGCATTTCCATTGCCCGGCTGCTGCTTTCGGACGGATTTCAACACATCACCCTGTGCGACCGGCAGGGAGCCATCTACGCAGGCCGCGCCCAGGGGATGAACCCCTTTAAGGCGGAGATGGCCCAGCGTACCAATCTGGATATGTGCAAGGGCAGCCTTGCGGATGCCATGCAGGGCGCGGATGTGTTCATCGGGGTATCCGCCCCCGGCACCGTGACCCAGGATATGGTAGCTTCCATGGCCAAGGACCCTGTAATCTTTGCCTGCGCCAACCCCACCCCGGAGATCTTCCCGGATGCGGCCAAGGCCGGCGGCGCGGCGGTGGTGGCCACGGGCCGCAGCGACTTCCCCAACCAGATCAACAACGTGCTGGCCTTCCCGGGGATTTTCCGGGGCGCCTTCGACGTGCGGGCCAAGGATATCAACGACCAAATGAAGATCGCCGCCGCCTATGCCCTGGCTGCCCTGATCTCCCCCGAGGAGCTATCCGCCGACTATATCATCCCCAAGGCCTTTGACCCCCGGGTGGGCAAGGCCGTGGCCGCTGCCGTGGCCCAGGCCGCCCGGGACAGCGGCGTGGCCCGGATCTGATCGGGGGCCGCCATGGACCGCCGCCGTTTCTCCCGCTATCTCCTATGGGCCTTCGGGTTCTCCTACCTGTGCTGGGGCGGCCTGGCCATCCTCGCTAACCTGGGCCTTCTCTCCCTCTCCCACCCCCTGGGGGCGCTGCTGCACCTTTTGGGGGGCTTTGGGCCGCCTTTGGCCGTATGGATGATCTGCCCGGAAAAGCGCCCCCTCCCCGCCCTCCTACAGGCCGTCTTTCATTGGGGCCCCGGCAGAAAATGGGTATTCCCCCTCGTCTGCCTGCTGGAAGTGGGGGCTATTGGCCTCTCCTCCCGGCAGCTTAACCCCGCCCTGCCCCTGTCCCAGGTCCCTCTGGTCTTCCTGGGGGCGGTGTTCCTGTACGGCGGCAACGAGGAGCTGGGCTGGCGGGGCTTCCTACAGCCCCTATTGGAGGAACGCCTCCCCTATCCCGCGGCCTCCCTGCTCACCGGGGCCATCTGGTCCCTTTGGCATGTGCCCCTGTGGTTTGTTCCCGGCGCTTCCCAGCAGAATATCCCTTTCCTCCTATTCGCCGCCCTGGGGATCGTCCTGAGCTTCATCCTGGCGGCCCTCTACCGGCAGACCCGGTGCGTGTTCTTTTGCAGCGTCTTTCACGGGCTTACCAATACCCTGCTTTCCCTGTTCGTCATCCGGATCAACTGGATCCTGCTCCTGGGGCTCGGGTGCCTGCTGGCCGTTGCGATCTGGGCCTGGTATCTCCCTCCCAAGCGGGCGGAGGCCTGACCCTTTCCATTGCTGGCCAGGGCGCGGGGGCGGGGGGCGGCGGGCGCGCAAAGCGCGCTAAAATGCGCCCGGGCGGGGCCTGTG
>UQOG01000175.1 GCA_900542615.1 uncultured Eubacteriales bacterium
CGCGAGAACGCTCTCGTCGAACACGGTCTTATACTGCTTTTTCATGCCCACGGGGGAGCAGCCGCCCCGAATGTAGCCGGTGGCGGGCAATAGCTCCCGCATATGGAGCATTTGGGCTCCCTTGTCGCCCCGGAGCTTGGCGGCTTTTTTCAGATCCAGGGAGGCGGCCACCGGGATGCAGCATACGAACAGGCCGGTGCGCTCCCCCCGGAGCACCAGGGTCTTAAAGACCTCGTCCGGGTCCAGGTCCAGGGCCTGGGCGGCGTGGACGCCGGAAAGGTCGCTTTCGTCATAGGCATAGGAAAGGGGGGTAAAGGGGATGCCCGCCTGGGTGAGCAGCCGCATGGCGTTGGTGGTAACCATGGCTTAGCGGGCCCCGAACAGCCGGGCCATGGGCTCCACGATCGCCCCCAGGTCCGCGATGCTCTGGTTGAGGGTCTCGATATCCAGCTTATTGAGGTTTTCCAGGGCATCCGTCACCTGGCGCATGGCGATTTCCAGGCTTTCGGTGCCGGTGACGGCCAAGTTGGTCACGGATTCGGTCATATAGGTGACGTCGATCTGCTCCAGGTTGTCCGCCACAATGGATAGCTGATCCACCAGCCTTTTTACGCCGGGCAGGATATACAGGGCGCTGCCGGCGATGACGAGGAAGATCAGCAGGCAGGCCACGGTGCGGATAATGGACATGCGGTACATGGCCTTCAGGAGCTTTTGCTGTTCCAGCATGGGATCCTTGGCGGGGGTGGAAATAGGCTGTTCCATGGAAGGTCTCCTTTCAACGGATGAGAAGTCACCGCCTCTTTGACCGGGCGGCATGTTACCAACTATGGTAACATGCCGGGCCTTCGCCTGCAAGGGGCGGCCGGCCGGCGGCGGGGAAGAATCCGGGCCGGCAGGGTTGCAAATCCCGGCCAATGTGGCTACAATAGCATATAGGCGCGCCGGGTTTTGACGGGGTCCGGGCGGGAAAATGCAAAACGCCGGTTGGGATATTGCGTTTTATATGGTTAAAAGGCTGAAACGCCGGGAAAAAGCCAAGGCGTTTGGATCAACCCCACGGAATGCGTGAAGGAATAGAGGAAGAATTTTTCATATAAAGGACGGGGAAGCACAAGGATGATGACGGTATCACCCACGGCCCGCACCTGGGCCCAGATCAGCCTGGGAGCGTTGCGGCATAATTTGAACTATGTAAAAGAGCAGACGGGTAAGATGGTCATGTGCGTGGTAAAGGCGGATGCCTATGGCCATGGGGCGGTGGCCTGCGCCCAATGTTTACAGGCGGCGGGGGCGGACGCCTTCGGGGTGGCCAGCCTGGCGGAGGCCATGGAGCTGCGGGAGGGCGGGGTATCCACCCCCATCCTGGTGCTGGGCTATACGGACCCGGAATATGCCCGTATGCTGGCGGACAATGGGATCACCCAGGCCATCCAAGAGGTGGAGCCCGCCCTGGAGCTTTCCCGCCGGGCGGTGGAGGAAGGGGTCCGGGTGGAAGTGCATATCAAGCTGGACACCGGCATGGGGCGCACCGGCATCCTGGCCCAGACGCCGGAGACCCGGGCCCAGGCGGTGGAGGAGATCCAGCGGATCTATGAAATGCCGGGCCTGCGGGTGACGGGGATATTCACCCATTTTTCCGTGGCGGACGACCCGGAACAGGACGACTATACCCGCTGGCAGATGGAGAATTACCGGGCGGTGCTTTCACAAATGGAGGCAAGAGGTCTAGAGCCCGGGGTGCGCCACGCGGGCAATAGCGCGGCGGTGATGCGGCATCCGGATACCCATCTGGATATGGTCCGGGCGGGAAATATGCTCTATGGCCTGTATCCGGATAGCAAGCCGGCCCCGGATGGCCCCTTGGCGCCGGTGATGTCCCTGTATTCCCGGGTGGCCCAGGTGCGGGACCTGCCGGCAGGGGCGTCGGTGAGCTATGGCCGTACCTATCAGGCGCCCAGCCCCATCAAGACCGCGGTGGTGGCCGCCGGCTATGCGGACGGCTATCCCCGGCGGCTGAGCAACCAGGCTTGGGCGGTGATCGATGGGGTGGCGTATCCCCAGATCGGCACCATCTGCATGGACGCCCATATGCTGGATATCAGCCGTGCGCCCCAGCCGGTGCAGCCCGGGGACCCGGTGCTGCTGTGGGGGCCGGGGGGCATGTCCGTGGAGGCGGTATCCCAGGTGGTGGGCACCATCAACTATGAGCTTACCTCCCTGGTGACCAAGCGGGTGCCTCGGGTCTATGTGGAGGAAGAGGAAGCATAAGGCTGGATTGTCGGAGGCGGATGCGCGATAACTTTGCATAATATAAAGGAAGAAATAGCAAAATAAAAGGAGCTTTGGTCAGCCGGCGGCTAGAAGAACGCCGGACAAAGCTGGAAGCCATTTACCGGGAAGCTGTTCCAGAGTGAAAAAAAGCGTATGAACAGGTGCTTACAGCCGGTGAAAAAATAATTTTAGAAAAAGTTCAGAAAAAGGCTTTACAATTGGGCGCAGCTTTGGTATTATATACAAGCTGCCTCGCGCGGGAGCG
>UQOG01000176.1 GCA_900542615.1 uncultured Eubacteriales bacterium
TGCGCGCTCTGCGCGCCCGCCGCCCCCCCGCGCCGCTTCGCGGCCCACCCCCGCCAGGCTGGGGATAAAAAGCGCCCCGCTCAGCCTAGGGGCCGCTCCAGGTACACCATATCCACCAGCTGAACCCCCTGCTCAAAGATGGGCTGCCGGTAATGCTCCACAAAGAAATTTTTTACCACGAAGGCCCGCCGAAACCCGCAGGCCTCGTAAAAAGGAATGGTGGCCGGGCTGTCTCCCGTGCCAACCCGCAATAGCCGGTGGGTCCCTCTATCAGCGGATACAAGAAACTCGATCAGCTGTTTCCCATACCCCCTACGCTGATAGCGGGGCTCTGTGGCCATATTTTTGATCTCCAGCACGCCGTCCCCTTCCTCCGTGACCAGGCACAGGGCCTTTGTTTCCCCTTCCTCCTCCAGCACATACAGGACGCCCCGCTCCAAATACCGGTCGATCATGTCCTCCTGCTCGTCCCCCAGCAGCAATAGAGGCAAATATGCCTTTTTATCCCTATGGATCTTTTTAATTTGCATATTTATCCTCCGTCCTCGTTATCTGCCGGTTTGCCGGCAATCGGTTGTATTTTCCCTTGCAGCAGTATACCATAAGCTTATCGGATTCGCTATCTGCGCCAGAGAATTTTTATTGTGTTGGGCGGGAACCTTGCGCCCATTTTAATCGTCATACTAGATAAAGACGTCGCGTCAAGGCGATATCTTGCCGGCCAAAGGGAGGGAAGCACATGCTGGACGCGCTGATCCAAAGCCAAGGCCCCCGGCTTTTCAGCCTGTGCTGCAGGCTATGTAGAAGCCGGGGGGAAGCGGAGGATCTATATCAGGAAACTCTGCTAAGGGGCTTAGAACAGCGGGAACGGCTGCTGGCAGCGGAAAATCCCGGGGCTTACCTTACCCGGATCTGCGTTAACCTTTATCGAGATTGGGCCCGGCGAAAAAGGTTGCTCTCCTTTATCAGCGTAGAGCAAGAGCAGCCTGCCAGCCTTCAGCGTCAACTCTCCACAGCAGGCCCGGAAGAGAGCTTGGAGCAAAGCCTGGTGCGCCAAGCAGTGGATACTTTGCCGGAGCCCTATCGACAAACGGTGCTGCTCTACTACTTTTGCGATCAAAGCATTCAGCAGGCGGCGGCCGCCTTGGGGGTACGGCCAGGCACAGTAAAGTCCCGGCTGGGCCGGGGCAGGGAGATGCTCAAGGAGGTGCTCAAGGATGGATGAACTGGACCGGAAACTGCAGGCCTATGTCACCCAGGTCCAAACCCCGCCGCCCCTAAGCCAGGCTTACCTGGAAGCCCGGCTGAACAGCCGGCGGGAAAAGCGGGCCATGACCTGGCAGCTGGTCATTGGGTCTACCCTATCCGCCCTGGCCGGCTGTCTGAGTCTATGGGGGATGGCCCTGGCCTGGGAGGCGCTGCCTTCCAAGGCATTCTGGGCTTGGGGATTATATCACGGCTCCTTCCCCTTGGCATTGCTGCTTGGCGGCGCGGTGTTATGGCAGACCAGAGGACGGCTTGCTAACATAACCGGAAAGGATAAAAACAAACTATGGGATTCTTGATCAACAGCTGGATGCTGATCTTGTTCCTCCTGCTGGCGGCGGCCATTTATATTGGCGTAGCGGTAACGATGGGCGTCATGGTATACCGAGACGCCAAGGCCAGGGGCATGGAGCCCTGGCTGTGGACGTTAATTAGCGTATTCGCGCCCTTCTTTATCGGCTTGTTGGTTTACCTGGCGGCGCGCTCCGGCAAAAAGCCCGGAATAACCTGCCCCAACTGCAAAGGGCCGGTGCAGCCGGATTACCTATGCTGTCCCCAGTGCGGCGCCCGGCTGAAGCATTCGGACGGAGATTTGAAAGAGGATAACGACAATTGATGCTATGGGAAAGGATGGAATGGATACATGAGCGTTTTAGCAGGCGGAGGCCTATTGATCTTAATGTTGCTATGCGTCATCGGCGTTGAGGTGCTCATCGGCGTCATGGTGTACCGAGACGCCAAAGCACGGGGCATGGAGCCCTGGCTTTGGGCAGCAGTCTGCGTATTGGTGCCGTACTTCATCGGGTTGATCGTCTATCTGGTGGTGCGGGCCCGAAACAAAGGGGGCTTGCTTTGCGGCAACTGCGGCGCCCCTGTGGAAGAAGCATATGCCTGCTGCCCTCAGTGCGGCGCAGCCCTGAAATACACATGCGACGCCTGCGGCAAGCACGTAGAACCCCAGTGGAAGCTATGCGCCTATTGTGGTCAACCCTTACCCCAAAACCGGCAGCCTTTGACCCAGCCGACGCCCTCCCCCAGCAACAAGCCTATCTGGATCGTGCTGGGCGTGATTGTGGGGCTGCTGGTCCTGTTCTTTGGCCTGATCCCTGTGGTTATGCTGGCTGCGTAAGCTGCCCTCCACTTCCACCGGGTTTGTCCTGCCCCCTGCCGGCCTGCTGCGACCGGTTGCGGGGCGGGAACGCCCGGGGGAATGTGGGGAGGATGCGGTCACGTGGGGGGCGGCGGGCGCGCGAAGCGCGCACAAAG
>UQOG01000177.1 GCA_900542615.1 uncultured Eubacteriales bacterium
GGGGCCGCTGCGGCGCAGCCGCAGCGCCGCCGCCCCCGGGCTCCGGCATTCCGGCGGATCGCGCGGCCGCGCCTTGCGCCGTGCCGGGCTGACCTGGTTACTTCTCTCCGGCGGCCTGCTGAGGCCAACATGCCGCCTGCTCCAATGCCGTATGCCTGTTACCGGGATCCGCCTGGCCATGGCGGGCGGCCTGCTTGGGAATGGCGCCGCTGCGCAGCAGGGCCAGCTTAGCGCAGGGCGGGCCGGCCAGCTCATACAGCACGGAGGAGGAAAGGATCACCGCGAAAAGCAGCTCCCCCTCCGCCGGGGGCAGGATCCTGCGGCCCAGGAACGCCAGGCCCAGCGCCACCCCCGCCTGGGGGATCAAAGCAAGGCCCAGGTTGTTCTGGATAGGGGCGGAATACCCCAGCACCCGGCTGCCGCCATAGGCGCCGCCGTACTTGCCCACGATCCGCAGCAGGAAATACACCACGCCGATGAGCCCCGCCTGGCCCAGGGCGTTCACCTGGAGGTTCATGCCGGAGATGATGAAGAACAGGGCCATGATCGGCGGGGTGAACCCTTCCAGCTCCTTGTAGATCTCCACATCATCGGTATGGTTCCGGTATACGGCGCTAAACACCATGCAGGCCAGCAGGGGGGATACGTCCAATAGGGTGCAGACCCCGGTCAGGGCCAAAAGCAGCGCAATGGTCAGGATCAGCCGGTTCTCCCGGCTCCGGGTGGCGGGGGCCAGCAGCCGGCCCAGCAGCAGGCCGCAGCCCGCGCCCAGCACCAGGGCGGCTACGTTATATAGCAGGGGAAGCAGGGCCGCCCGCACGCCGCCGGCGGAGATGGCCGCCGCCGCCACGCTAAAGGCCAAGAGGCATACCGCGTCATCCAGGGCAACCACCTGGAGCAGTACGTCCACGAATTCCCCCTTGGCCCCATACTGGGAAATGGTCATCATGGTGCTGGCCGGCGCGGTAGCCGTGGCCACAGCCCCCAAAAGCAAAGAAAAGCTCCAGTCCATCTGAAAGGCCAGGCGGGTTACCAGTGCCACCAGGATCCCTGCGGGCAGGGATTCCGCCAGGGTCAGGCCCATGGTCTTTGCGCCCGCCTTTTGCAGGGCCTCCCGGGTGAAATACTTCCCCACCCCAAAGGCGATGCACGCCAGGGCCATATCGCTGACAAATTCCATATTCTCCAGGATCTCCCCCGGCACCAGGCCCAAAGCACACGGACCTAAGCCGATCCCAGCCAGAATGTAGCCGGTCACGTTGGGCAGCTTGGCCCGCTTGGTCAGGCGGGTAACCAAAAAGCCGCCGAACAGCAGCACGGACAACACCACCATAATGACTGCCGGCCGGTTGATATACAAATAGATCCGCTCCATGCGCTTTGCTCCCTTCTGGGAAATCCCTTGATTTTTTTTGGATAATATTATATTATTCCCTTGAGGACATAAAGTAAAATTATATTTACTTTGCCCTTCATAATAAACCCTAATAATTTGGAGGCATGTATGCTGGATCCCAAATTGGAAAGCCTGATCGCCGTGCAGGAATCCGGAAGCTTTACCCGGGCAGCGGAGGCGCTGTCCCTCACCCAGCCCGCCATCAGCCAACACGTAAAGCAGCTGGAAAAGGAGCTGGGCGTGCGGCTGTTTTTCCGCAGCGAAGGGCAGCTCAAACCCACGGAAGAGGGGAAGATCGTGCTCAAATATGCCCGGCGGATGATGACCCTGGACCAAAACCTGCGGGTGGCCCTGGAGGACCACAAACGGCAGCTGAAGCGGTTTTCCATCGGCCTGACCCCCACCGCGGAGAACCGAGCCATGACGGAAGTGCTGGCCCAATATTGCAACGACCATGCAGGGGTGCACATAACGATCCTTTCGGATACCATAAATAATCTTTACAACCGCCTGAAGTCTTACGAGCTGGACGCGGCGGTGGTGGAGGGGCATCTGAACGACCCCTCCCTCAATTCCATCCTCCTGGATACGGATTCCATCATGTTGGCCGTGTCCAACGAGAGCCCCCTGGCCAAAAAAAGCGCCGTCACCCTGGAGGAGCTGCGGCGCCAGCCCATGATCCTGCGGCTGCCCTCCAGCGGCACCCGGAACCTGTTTGTGGCCCACCTGGAAAGCCGGGGCCTGCACATCGAGGATTTCAACGTGATCCTGGAGGTGGATAACATCGCCACCATCAAGGACCTGGTACGCAGCAACTTCGGGGTATCCATTCTGGCCCGCTCCGCCTGCATGGATGAGCTGCGCAAGGGCAAGATCACCCTGCTGCCGGTGGAGAACCTGAGCATCATCCGGGAGACCACGTTGATCTATCAGCGGGACTTTTCCCACAAGGCGGTGCTGGATGAGATCGTCCGGCTGTATTACGAGGTGGCCAGGCTATACCGGACGTAGGCCAGCCTCCCCGATCGCCGGGTTTTGCGGGGCGGGGCCGGGGGGGGCGGCGGGTG
>UQOG01000178.1 GCA_900542615.1 uncultured Eubacteriales bacterium
CCCCGCCAAACGCCGCCGCCCCCCTCCGGGCCCTTCGCCCATCCCCAGCCCAAACGGGAGCAGGGCCACCCCCAGCGCCATACAAGGCCCTTGCTCCCGGGGGACATTCGTGGGATAATAAGCAAATAAAAGCGACAAGCCACAATAAGGGAGGAAATGGGAGTATGCCCGCCATCCGAGACGCATCTTTGGCCCCATTGGGGCGCCAACGCATCCAATGGGTGCAGGATTTCATGCCGGTCCTTTCCGGGATCCGGGAGGACTTTGAACGGGAGCAGCCCTTTCGGGGATTGCGCATTGCCGTGTCCGTGCATATGGAGGCCAAGACCGCTTATTTAACCCTGGTGTTGCGGGCGGGCGGCGCGCAAGTGCGGGCCACGGGCAGCAACCCCCTGTCCACCAAGGACGACGTATGCGCGGCCCTGGCGGCGGAGGGGGTGGAGGTGTTCGGCTGGTTTGGGGCCACAGAGGCGGAATACCGGGAGCACCTTCGACAGACTTTGGAATTTTGCCCCCACATCGTCATCGACGATGGAGGGGATCTGGTGAACATGCTGCTGGGGGAACACCGGGCATATGCCCGGGAGCTGATCGGCGGCTGCGAGGAGACCACCACCGGGGTACACCGGCTTCGGGCCCTGGCCCGGGAGGGGCGGCTGCCCTTCCCCATGCTGGATGTAAACGATGCGGATTCCAAGCACCTGTTTGACAACCGGCACGGCACCGGCCAATCCGTATGGGATGGGATCATGTACGCCACCAACAACATGGTGGCGGGCCGCACGGTGGTGGTGGCAGGGTTTGGGTTCTGCGGCAGGGGCATTGCCCAGCGGGCCCAGGGCCTAGGGGCCAATGTGATCGTTACGGAAGTAGATCCTCACCGGGCCTTGGAGGCGGCCATGGAAGGCTACCGGGTCATGCCCATGGCGGAGGCGGCGCCCTTGGGGGATGTGTTCGTGACCGCCACCGGGTGCAAGGACGTGATTTGCAAGCCCCATTTGGAGCGGATGAAACACAACGCCATCCTGGCCAATGCGGGGCACTTTGACGTGGAGATCAACAAGGAGGACCTGCGTTCGATCTCGGTGCGGATCGAGAACCGCAAGCCCTTTATCGACGGGTACCGGCTGCCGGACGGCCGGGTATTAAACCTGATGGCGGACGGCCGGCTGGTGAACATCGTGGCCGGCAACGGCCATCCGGCGGAGATCATGGACATGTCCTTTGCCCTGCAAGCCCTGTGCGCCCGGCATCTGGCCCGGGAGGGCAAGGGGCTGGCAGGGGGCTTATACCCGGTGCCGGCGGCCATCGACCGGGAGGTGGCGGCCCGGAAGGCTGCGGCCATGGGCATAGGGCTGGACCGGCTGACGCAAGAACAGGCCGCCTATTTGAAAGGAGGGTTTTGATCCCCATGGAGATCCTTCGCTTTGCCCTGGGGGCCAGATTCCCCCTTCCGGGGGCGACCCTGGAGGCCGCCTTTGAAAAGGAATGCTTGCAGGCCCTGCTCCAGGCCCTGCGCCCCAAGGATATGGCGGGCCTACAGCTGTACGGCGGGCTGGACGCGCATACCGACCCCCAGGCCCCGGCCTATATCGCCGTGATTATGAACGCATCCCTCAAGGCGGCCCGGCGGGTCTACGATCAGCTAAAACCTGCCCTGGCGGCCCGCCTGTGCCCAGACTGGCCCTTTATCGAGAGCAACCGCATCGCCCACCTTACGGGCCTTACCTATTATGGCCAGGGGGATGGAACAGGGAGCTTTGCAGGGGGCGCGCCCCTGCCCTGAGGGAAAGGAGGCCAGAATGAAACGATCTGCGACCCTTTACAACATCATCATGCCCGTATGGCTGCTCCTGGGGTTCATACCCTATCTGTGGCCGGTGGTGCTGCTGGGCAATTATGCCATCGACAGCCTGGTATTGTACCTAGGCATGAAATGGATCGGCCTGGCGGAGAAAAAGCCGTTTTATAAGGCCCATATCGGCAAGGTGTGGGGCTGCGGCTTCCTGGGGGATCTGCCCGGGGTGCTGCTGATGCTCCTGCCCACCTTTGCCCAGGACTGGCTCTGGCAGCCTGGCTCCCAGGCCAGCCAGAACGCCCTGTGGCACTTTTTCAATGACCGGCTCTCCGCCCTGCTATGGAATCCCTTTGCAAACGCGTTTTCGGCCCTGTGGGCCCTGCTGGCGGTGGGGGTGTCCGGTGTGAGCATCTACTGGCTCAATCGGAAGCTGGTGTATCGGCATACCCCCTTGGAGCCCGGGCAGGCCAAACGCTTGTCCCTGCTGATGGCGGCGCTTACGGCCCCTTGGCTGTTTTTGCTGCCGGCCAGCTGGCTGTATTGATTCTCAGAGGCGCTTGGGGGAAGCAGCCCCGGGGGGGGCGGCGGCGGGTGCGCGCAGCGCACCCGGGCGGCGGGCGGCCTTTG
>UQOG01000179.1 GCA_900542615.1 uncultured Eubacteriales bacterium
GGCGGCTCTTGGGCCGCCAAACTGGGCCGGGCGCGAAGCGCCCGGCCGGGTGGGCTGCGCCCACCCGCCGCCGCGTCCCCCCGGGCCCATCGACCAGCCACGGGAAGGGAGCCGGACCCCAAACGCGGCGGGGGCGGGAGGCGGAAGGGAGGAAGGGGTTCCGGCTGGGGCCTGTGGCGTGTATACTATTAGAAAAGGGGACAGGCCCGGGAGGAACAGGAGGAGAGGACGTTGGCCTTTACATGGACGCAGGAACGGATCCGGTGGTATCTGGATGCCAGCGAACGGACGGATTTCCACGCCCGGCTGGCAGACTATATCCGGCCTTATGTAAGGCCGGAGGATCACCTGTGCGACCTGGGGTGCGGGCTGGGACGGGTCTCCCTGGCCCTGGCCAAGGATGTGGCAAAGGTCACCTGCGTGGATACGGACCCCCAGGTGCTGACGGTAGTAGAAAGGGATGCGGCCAGGCTGGGGATCGATAATTTGGTCACCTGCGCCTGCGGGGCGGCGGAGCTGCAAGCGCCTTTTGACGTGGGGCTCATGGTGTATTTCGGCGCGCCCTTTTCCCTGATGGAAGCCTGCTTAACAAAGACCCGGCGCACCCTGATCCGGGTCATGGACCAGCCCGGCAGGGACAGGCCCCTGGGGAACCGGTCCAGGGAGACCCCGGAGGCGGTTTGCCGGGCGCTGGGCGAGCAGGGCTATGCTGTGGAGCGGCTTCAGGCGGCCCTGGCCTTCCATCAGCCCCTCAGGAGCCGGGCGGAGGGGGCGGCCTTTTTGGCGTGCAGCTATCCCCAGGCAACGCCCCAGGACATCCAGGCCGTGCTGGCAAAGGAGCTGGAGGAGACCGGGGACGAAGAATTCCCCTACCGGCTGCCAAAGGTGCGCAGGCTGGAGATCCTGGTGGTATCCCTGGCCCGGCAGGCCGGCTATGACGGGAACCGATCCGCGCTATGACAAGGGCGGGGGATCTGGTATAATTTGGGTATGCGTATCATTATTTCTCCAGCGAAAAAGATGCGGGTGGATGTGGAGTACCTGCCCTGCCAGGACCTGCCCCAGTTCCTTGGGGAGGCGGAGACCCTGCTATATCGGCTGCGGCAGCTGGACCCGGCAGCCTTACAGGCCCTGTGGAAGTGCAATGACGCCCTGGCCCGGGAAAATATTGCCCGCCTGGCCCAGATGGATCTGTACCGGCGGCTTACCCCTGCCATATTGGCCTATGACGGGATCCAGTACCGGTATCTGGCCCCCAATGTTTTGGAGGAAGGGGAGCTGGCCTATTTGCAGACCCATTTACGGATCCTGTCGGGGTTTTACGGGCTGCTGCGGCCTTTGGACGGGGTCGCCCCCTACCGGCTGGAGATGCAGGCCAAGCTATCCGTGGGGGAGGCCCGGGACCTATACGCTTTCTGGGGCGAGAAGCTGGGAGCCGCTCTGGGGGCGGAGACGGAGCAGGTGCTGAACTTGGCCTCCCGGGAATACAGCCGGGCGGTATTGCCCCATCTGCCCAGGCATGTGGCCTGGGTGGAATGCGTGTTCGGCCAGGTGATCGACGGCCGGGTGGTGGAAAAGGGGACCCTGTGCAAGATGGCCCGGGGCAGCATGGCGCGCTGGCTGGCTCAGACCCATGCGCAGGACCTGGAGGCGGCCAAGGGCTTTTGCCAGCTGGGCTATGCCTACGATTCCCAGCGGTCCACGGAGAAAACGTATGTATTTATAAAAGGAGGAGAAGCATGTTAGAAGTCGGAACCAAAGCCCCGGATTTCACCCTGCAAAATCAGCGGGGGGAATCGGTATCCCTGTCGGATTTCCTCGGCAAAAAGGTGGTATTGTATTTTTATCCCAAGGACAATACCCCCGGCTGCACCCGTCAGGCCTGTGCCTTCGGGGCCAATTACGCCGCGTTTCGCTCCCTGAACGCCGTGGTGATCGGGGTCAGCAAGGACAGCGTGGCTTCCCATGTGAAATTCGCCGAGAAATACGATCTGCCCTTCATCCTGCTTTCGGACCCGGAACGGCAGGCTATTGAAGCCTATGGGGTGTGGCAGGAGAAAAAGCTCTACGGCAAAACCAGCATGGGAGTGGTGCGCTCCACCTATATCATTGATGAGGAGGGTATGGTGGAAAAGGTGCTGCCAAAGGTCAAACCCGATACCAACGCGGAGGAGATCTTGGCCTATCTCCAGGGATGAGCCTTCCTGGTTAGCGACAGGGATTTTTTTGGTCTGCTCCTTTCCGTTGCGGGCATCCAGCGGCGCGGGGGGGGCGGCGGCAGGGCGCAAAGCGCCCGGAAAGCCAGGGGCCGGGGCCAAAGGCCCCGGCCCCTGGCTCAGTCTGTCGAGAAACCCGGCTATGCGTCAGGCATACGCCGGGTTTGGGTCAT
>UQOG01000180.1 GCA_900542615.1 uncultured Eubacteriales bacterium
AAGCCTCCGCCCGCTTTTTTGTTTGGCAGGCCCGGGGGCCAAAAGGCCCCCGGGCCGCCAAACGCCGCCGCCCCCCGGGGACCGCTGGATGTTCGCCTGCGCCGAACAAGGGCAGGGCCGGCCTTACTTGGCGTAAAGCCGGCCCACCAGCCAATTGATCAGCCGGCAGGGCAGGAGCTTTTGCAGCAGGACGAACAGCTGGTACTGAAGCCCTGCGGAATAGAGGGGCTTAAGGCGCCCCTTGCGGCTGAGCTGATAGAGCCGCCGGGCGATAACGCCGGGGTCCATGCCGTTGGCCTCGTCCCGCTCCATCCGGGCCACGGAGGGGATCAGGGCTGGATACGCCTGGGCGCCCTCCAAAGTTTTTTCCCGGGCGGCGGTGAAGCCGGTGCGAATATCCCCGGGCATGAGGGCGGCCACTTGGATGTTATGGGGCCGCACCTCGTTGGCCAGGGCCAGGACCAGGGCGTTGAGGGCGGCTTTCGCGGCGGAATAAAAGCTCTGGAAGGGAATGGATAAGACGGCTGCCACGGAGCTTACGCACAGGATGCGGCCATAGCCCTGCTGGCGCATATGGGGCAGGACCGCCTGTATGCAGGTCATGGCCCCGAAAAAGTTCACGTCGAACTGGCGGTGGGCGGATGCCAGGCTGGTGCATTCCACCGGCCCGGAAATGCCGAAGCCCGCGTTGCAGATCAGCAGATCAATGCGGCCCTCCCGGGAAAGCACCTGTTCCACCGCCGCGGCGACGGTATCGGGCTTGGTCACGTCCGCCGGGATGTGCTGTACGGGGCCGCTGTCATAGGGGGAACGGCTCAAGCCGTAGACCCGGTAGCCCCGGCTGGCAAACAGCAGGGCCGTGGCCTTGCCGATGCCCCCGGAGGCGCCGGTGATGAGGAGGACGGGGTTATGCTTCTCCATGGCCTTTCAACACCCTTTCAAAAATATCCAATGCTTCATCCAGCAGGGCCTCCGTCAAGGTGGCCATATAGCTGGTTCGCAATAGGCATTCGGTGGCCGGGGTAGCGGGGGGCAGCACCGGGTTCACATATACCCCCGCCTCATACAGGCGCTTGGCCATCTGTAAGGTCCGGGTTGCCTCATAGGTATAGATGGGGATAATGGGAGTGGCGCTCTCCCGGATGGGGATGCCCCGTTGGGTCAGGCCCCGGCGCATATAGGCGCTCAGCTCCAGGAGCCGCTGGGGCATCTGGGGATTTTCCCTGAGGATGCGCAGGGCTTCTAGGGCGGTGGCGCAGCTGGCCGGTGGGATGGAGGCGCAGAAGATGAAGGGCCGGGATACATGACGGACATAACCCACCACCCGGGCGTCCCCCGCCATAAACCCACCCAGGCTGGCCAGGGACTTGCTGAAGGTGCCGGTAATGATATCCACCTGGTCCTCCAGGCCGAAATAGGCGGCGGTTCCCCGGCCTCCGGGGCCCAATACCCCCAGGCCGTGGGCGTCGTCGATCATGGTGCGGGCGCCGTACGCCTTGGCTAGGGCCACGATCTGGGGCAGCTTGCAAATATCGCCCCCCATGCTGAATACCCCGTCCGTCACGATCAGCTTGCCCGCCTCTTTGGGGATCCGATCCAGCTTGCGTTCCAGATCCTCCATGTCGTTGTGCCGGTAGCGCAGCACCGTGCCATAGCTGAGCCGGCAGCCATCATAAATGCTGGCGTGGTTCTCCCGGTCGCACAGGATGTAGTCGTCCTTGCCCACCAGGGCGCTGATGGCCCCCAGGTTGGTTTGAAACCCGGTGGAAAAGGTCATGACCCCTTCCTTCCCTAAAAAATCCGCCAATTCCTTTTCCAGTTCCACATGCAAGCACAAGGTCCCATTCAGGAACCGAGAACCGGAACAGCCGGAACCAAAGGCTTCCAAGGCATCCCGACCGGCCTGGATCACCCGGGGATGGGTGGTCAGACCCAGATAGTTATTGGAGCCCAACATGATACGGCGCTTGCCCTCCATGACCACCTCCGGCGCTTGCCGGGATTCCAGCTCATGGAAGTAGGGATAGATGCCCGCCGCCCGGGCTGCTTCCACCTGGGGGTGGCTGCATTTGGCAAATAATTCCATGGTTGCGCGTCTCCCTTTTCTCCCTGGATGAAATGGGGTTCCAGGGTAAATCGATCAATAAAATAACACACCCATTGTACAATGCATCCTGATAACCGACAAGAATCCCGTACCCAATCTTAAGAAAAGCTTCATAAAAAGATGGATCCTTAACAATCCTATTCAGCCGGCTTTATACCCATCCCAAGGGCCGCCGCCCGGCCCGCCCTGTTGGGGCCCTGTGGATGCGCTTTGCGGGCTGGAATATGGGGCGAAAAAGGTTGGCGGATGGATCC
>UQOG01000181.1 GCA_900542615.1 uncultured Eubacteriales bacterium
CCCCCGGGGCTTCGCCGCCCTCCCGGCGGACGGGGCCAGGCAGAAACGGCGGTGGGCCGGCCCCGTCCGGACGGGCTTAGGCGCCGACCCGCTGGCAGATGCGCCGCTCCAGATACGCCACGCCGTAATACATCAGGGCAGCCAGCAGACACAGGATCACAATGCTGGCCATGACCAGATCCAGGTTGAAGACCTGCCCGCCATACACGATCAGGTATCCGAGTCCAGCCTTGGATACCAAGTATTCCCCTACGATGACGCCGACCCAGCTCATGCCCACGCTGATCTTCAGGGCGTTCATGATGGTGGGCAGGGAAGCGGGGAGCACCACCATGGTAAGGATCTGCATTTTGGAGGCGCCCAAGGTGCGCATGAGCAGCTGTTTTTCATCGGTAATGGCGTTAAAGCCGGCTAATACGCTCATGATGGTTACCACCAGGGAGATTAAAAGCCCCATTACAATAATACTTTTCATGCCAGCGCCAAACCAGACGATCAGAATGGGGCCCAGGGCGATTTTTGGCAAGGCGTTTAGGATCACCAAATAGGGGTCCAGAATGCGGTTTAGGGTGGCGCTCCACCAGAGGAATACCGCCGCCAGGGTGCCCAAGAGGGTGCCGGCGATAAACCCTACCACGGTTTCCAGTAGGGTAACGCCGATATGCCCCCAAAGCTCGCCGGCTTGATATAGCCGGAGGATGGCAGCCCATAGCCGAGAGGGAGAGCTCCCAATAAAGGGGTCGATCCAGCCCACCCGGGCGGCCAGCTCCCAAAGGGCCAAACAGAATAGCAATAATAAATACCGCATGGCGGTAACGAAATGATCCTTTCGCCGCAGGGCGCGTAGATAGGCGCGATGGGCTTCGCTGTAAGCGGGGGCCTTTTTTTCATTGGTCATGGCGATCCAACTCCTTCCAAATGGCGTCAAAGTAATCTTTAAATTCCGGTGCGTTTCGCCGCTGAATGGGGGAATCCGGCCCGCTCAGCACGATGGAATGGGTAGCCTTCAGGCGGGCGGGGCGGCTGGAGAAAACCAATACCCGGTCGCTCATAGAGATGGCTTCCGCGATGTCATGGGTCACCAGGACCGCCGTTTTTCCCTCCCTACGCAGGATGCCGTGGATCTCATCCCCCAGGGTAAGGCGGGTTTGATAGTCCAGGGCGGAAAAAGGTTCATCCAGCAGCAGCAGATCCGGAGAACAGGCAAGGGTGCGGATCAAAGCTACCTTTTGCCGCATACCGCCGGATAATTGCCCCGGATAGCTTTTCGCAAAATCCGCTAAGCCATAGGTTTCCAGCAATGCCATGGCCTTTTCCCGGGTTTCTGGATTTAACCGCCCCTGTACCTGCAAGCCCAATACTATGTTGCCTTCGATGGTACGCCAGTCTAAAAGATGATCTCGCTGGAGCATATAGCCAGGCCGCCCGCCTTCTATGGTGAGCTGCCCGGCGCTGGGGGCGATCAGGCCCGCCAGCATGGACAACACGCTGGTTTTCCCGCAGCCGGATGGCCCGACGATGGATACGAATTCCCCCTTGGATACGGTAAAGCTCAACCGGTCCACCGCCAGGGTCTCCCCGTTTATTTCATGATAGGTGAGGCATATATCCTTTGCCTCCACAATGGTTTTTACCATGGTTTTCCTCCCCAAAGTGATATACATACAATGTATTCCACAATTGTCGGGATGGTGTCCCCTATCCCTTGCTTGCTGCGCACCCTTAGGCGCCTCTAGGCGTAATATATAGGTAAGGAAGCGAGGGGAAAGGAGGTCTTTACATGCAGACGAGACCCAGTATGGTGTATGTTCGGCGCCGCTGTTGCCGGCGCAGGGCCATGCGCACTTGGATCATGTTTCTGATATTTTGTATTTTGTTGCTTTGCTGCGGCCTATCATTTATTTGGGCGGTGATTTTGGCTGGCGGACTTACGTTGGCCTTCCGATTGTGGCTGTGCAGGCTGCCGTAGGAGGTTCCCCCAACGGCACGTCGCAGGCGCCGGATAGCGCGGATGGGGATGGCAGATGGGCTCCGGGGCTCCGGCCGGGGGGGCGGCGGGCGCGCACAGCGCGCACAACGTAGGGACGGGGCCTTTTGGCCCCGCCCCTACGTTGGTTTTGCCGGCCCTGCGGGCCGGCAAAACGCCGCCGCCCCCCCCGGCCCGGACGCCCGCAAACCCTGGCCCCATACCCATACGCCCATGCCCAGGAAGGGGTCAGCCCCCGCTACCGCCAGCGGGACAGGCTGGGCAGGAAGCCCTCCATCATGGCCCGGGCCTGGGCCTCCGTCATCCCTGGATTGGCCTCCAGCATATGGGGGACGCAAACTTCGATCATCTGCTCCATGGTGGCCCCGGGAA
>UQOG01000182.1 GCA_900542615.1 uncultured Eubacteriales bacterium
GAGCTATGAACACCTCGAAAAAGTGGCGCAAGCCACTTTTTCGACAGCCAAAGGCTGCAAAACGCCCGGGGATACCGGGGAAAAAGGGCGGGGCCGGGAGGTGCCCCGGCCCCGGGGGCGGCGTTATTACATCAGGCTCCGGTACAGGGCGGCGATCTCCGCCTCGTTGGTATCCCGGGGGTTGCCGGGCCGGCAGGCGTCCGCATAGGCGGAGGCGGAGAGGAAGTCCACATCCTCTTCCTTCAGGATGCCCTGGAGGCCGGCGGGAATGCCCACGTCCGCGCTGAGCTGCTTGACCGCGGCGATGGTGGCGTCGATGGCTTCCGCCTCGGACATGGCGTCGATACCGGCTACGCCCATGGCCTGGCCGATGGCCCGGTAGCGGTCGCCGGCAGCGGACTTGTTATACTCCAGGCCCGTGGGCAGGATGATGGCGCAGGCCACCCCGTGGGGGGTGTCATACAGGGCGCTCAGGCCATGGGCCATGGAGTGGACGATGCCCAGACCCACGTTGGAGAAGCCCATGCCCGCAATGTACTGGCCCAGGGCCATGCCCTCCCGGCCTTCCTCCGTATTGGCCACCGCGCCCCGCAGGTGCTTGCTGATCAGCCGGATGGCTTCCAGATGGAACATATCGGAAATGGCGCAATGCCCCTTGGTGATATACCCCTCGATGGCGTGGGTCAGGGCATCCATACCGGTGGCGGCGGTGAGGCCCTTGGGCATGGAGCGCATCATGTCGGGATCCACAACGGCCACTTCCGGGATGTCGTTGGTGTCCACGCAGACAAATTTGCGATGCTTTTCCACATCCGTGATCACGTAGTTGATGGTAACCTCCGCGGCGGTGCCGGCGGTGGTGGGCACGGCAATGGTGAATACCGCGTGCTTCTTGGTGGGGGCTACCCCCTCCAGGCTCCGCACGTCCGCAAACTCCGGATTGTTCACAATGATGCCGATGGCCTTGGCGGTATCCATGCTGGAGCCGCCGCCGATGGTCACGATGCTGTCCGCGCCGGAAGCCTGATACGCGGCTACCCCGTGCTGCACGTTCTCAATGGTGGGGTTGGGCTTGATGTCGCTGTAAACGGCATATGCAAAGCCCGCTGCATCCAGCAGATCCGTTACCTTTTTCGTGACGCCGAACTTGATCAGGTCCGGGTCGGAACAAACAAACGCCTTGGTGTAGCCCCGGCTGGTGAGCTCGGGCACGATGTTTTCAATGGCGCCCTTGCCATGATAGGAAATGGTGTTGAGTACGATGCGGTTTGCCATGTGAATCCTGCTCCTTTGGTTTTTTGATGTGGCGCCATGCGCGTCTTTGATAATATTATAACGATACAAAAATACGGCCGCAAGTTACACATGCCGCCGTTTGTCATATCTTACAAAATTCGCATCCTTAAAAGCCGGACGCAAGGCCGGCTCACGCTTCCGGATGCAGATCCCGCAGCAGCGCCTCCAGCCGGCTGGGCATGGCTTCAATCAGAAGCTCCACCATCTCCTCCGGCTGCAATTCCATGCCGTTTACCGCCCAGCGGGCGGTCATTTCAATGGAGCCCCGGCAATACATTTCCAGCAGAAAGGCGATATCCTCCTCCAGGGGGCGATGGGTTTTACGGGTGATGATGTCGCTGTAGAAACGGTAAATGTAATCATAATCGTAGCGCATGAGGGAATTGGCGTCATCGCTGCCAAAGGCGCAGGCAAAGAAATCCGCTTCCGCCTGGATGAATCGGAACTTGTTCAGCAGCCCCTCCCGCAGGGTCAGGCTTACCCCCATCTCCTGAAAGGACCGCTCGACCAGCCGCTCAAAATACCAGTTTACCAGGTCGTATTTATCCAAAAAATCAAGCCAAAATCTGATTATCCCTTGAAAACACTGTATCCACGGGCATTTCAGACAGGTCAAAACCATCTCATTTACTACGATTTTACTACTGTTGAGTGAGCCTTGACACGCTGAAAGACCACGAAATGCCAAGATACGGGTACAGTACCCGTCAATCGGGGCCTCCGCCCCGTGACCATATAACTGAATACAGACCGGCCATCTGCCGGGGCAACGCCATGGGTAACACAAACCTGTGGCGTTTTTTTATGCCCTGCCGGGGGCACGCAAAACTGTATAAAAACGGGTGGGAAATCCCCTGTTTTTTCGCCTGTGGGCGGCGCAAACGAGGCCGCCCAT